>NZ_CP081150.1:1617124-1940548 GCF_019665765.1 Deefgea tanakiae | reverse complement strand
CCCCAAACATCGGTTTCGTTCAATGAGTAGCCTAGTAGTCGTTCATCATTCGCTTGAATCAAGGTCGAGATTTCACTAATTACGACTGAAGAGAATCCTTGCCGATTGCCCCTATCATCGAGTAATAAGCTTTGCAAATAGGCACCAAAGGCATCGCTTTGGCTGGATGCAATGATGAGTTCAAGCACACGAGGATGTTGCTCGGCGAGCTGGTGGGGATAGCGCGATGAGTCGCCATTGATTAGATTGAGAAGCTGCTGATTCACTGCATGATCCAATAATGTTCAATTTCTACTGCCTTTAATCGGCAGAGATAAAAGCTTACAGCATGGTTCTACCCGAGGCAATGGAATTCATACCTATGGAATGGACTGATATTCGTTTGCTTTGATTCAAAATAAAAAAACGCCATCACAAGGATGGCGTTTTTTATGCTGGCGCAGCCGATGTGCTGGCTGCTTAGGCTATTACATGCCCATGCCACCCATACCACCCATGCCGCCCATATCTGGCATGCTAGGGCCGTCTTCTTTTGGCAAGTCTGCGATCATGCAATCAGTCGTCAACAACAAGCCAGCTACAGAAGCGGCGTGTTGCAACGCAGAGCGCGTTACTTTAGCTGGATCGAGAACACCCATTTCAACCATATCGCCGTATTCGCCAGTTGCCGCGTTGTAACCAAAGTTACCTTTGCCTTCCAACACTTTTGCAACAACAACACTTGGCTCGTCGCCAGCGTTTTGTACGATTTGACGCAATGGTGCTTCAATTGCACGCAGAACGATTTTGATACCAGCGTCTTGATCAGCGTTAGCGCCTTTCAATTCTGTGATGGTAGAGCGAGCGCGGAGCAATGCTACGCCGCCGCCAGCCACGATACCTTCTTCAACCGCAGCGCGAGTAGCGTGCAATGCGTCTTCAACGCGGGCTTTTTTCTCTTTCATTTCAACTTCAGTCGCAGCACCAACTTTGATCACTGCAACGCCGCCTGCCAACTTAGCTACGCGTTCTTGCAGTTTTTCTTTGTCGTAGTCGCTGGTTGAAGCTTCAACTTGTTGGCGAATTGTCGCTACGCGCGCTTTAATTGCAGCTTCGTCACCTGCGCCGTCGATGATGATGGTGTTTTCTTTACCCACTTCAATGCGTTTCGCTTGGCCGAGCATCGACAATTCAGCTTTTTCAAGCGTCAAACCCACTTCTTCAGCGATCACAGTACCGCCAGTCAAGATCGCGATGTCTTCTAGCATGGCTTTACGACGGTCGCCAAAGCCTGGGGCTTTAACAGCAACAGTTTTCAAGATGCCACGGATGTTATTCACAACCAAGGTCGCCAATGCTTCGCCATCAACGTCTTCAGCCACGATTAACAATGGACGGCCAGCTTTTGCTACGCCTTCCAATACTGGAAGCAAGTCACGGATGTTGCTGATTTTTTTGTCGAACAACAGAACGAATGGGTTGTCGAGCAGGGCGATTTGTTTTTCTGGGTTGTTGATGAAGTACGGGCTCAAGTAGCCACGGTCAAACTGCATACCTTCAACAACATCCAATTCATCTTCCAGACCAGAACCGTCTTCAACGGTGATCACGCCTTCTTTACCGACTTTTTCCATCGCAGCAGCGATTTTTTCGCCGATGATTTCGTCAGAGTTAGCAGAGATCGAGCCAACTTGAGCGATTTCTTTGCTAGTGGTGCATGGTTTAGAGATGTTTTTCAACTCAGCAACCAAAGTGATGACCGCTTTGTCGATACCGCGTTTCAAATCCATTGGGTTCATGCCGGCAGCAACGTATTTCATGCCTTCTTGCACGATGGCTTGCGCCAATACAGTGGCAGTGGTTGTGCCGTCGCCGGCGATGTCAGAAGTTTTAGATGCAACTTCTTTCACCATTTGTGCGCCCATGTTTTCGAATTTGTCTTTCAATTCGATTTCTTTGGCAACCGATACACCGTCTTTGGTGATCGTTGGTGCGCCGTATGAACGCTCAAGCACCACATTGCGACCTTTAGGGCCGAGGGTTACTTTAACGGCATTCGCCAAAACATTCACACCAGCAACCATTTTTGCGCGGGCGCTATCGCCGAAGATTACTTCTTTTGCAGCCATTTGATTATTCTCCAATCATTTGTATTTGTTGGGTGGCTTAGCCTTAGCTTTAAAAAGCCGCAGGATCTAAGCGCACAAGCTTCAATTCAAAAATTATTCAATCACCGCGAAGATTTCTTCTTCACGAACAACAACTAATTCTTCACCGTCGATTTTCACGCTTTGTGCGTATTTGCCGAGCAATACTTTATCGCCAACTTTGACTGACAGCGCTTGTACTGTGCCGTTTTCTAATACTTTGCCGGTACCAACAGCAACGACTTCACCCATATCTGGTTTTTCAGCTGCGCTACCTGCCAATAAAATGCCAGAGGCGGTTTTTGCTTCAGCTTCAACACGTTTGATTACTACGCGGTCATGCAATGGACGAATTTTCATGGATTAAAACTCCTGAGTATTGAACAGTCGTTAAAAAAATAGGGTGGCTAGCGAGTGAGTTCTGATAAAGAACCAATTTAGCACTCGGCTTGCTTGAGTGCTAAATGGTAGGGGCGAGAGGGCATTATTTCAAGGGCTGGCTGCGTATTTTTTGCTATTAAAAAGTGGAATTAATTATCATAGGGGTATTGCGATCTGGGTTTATATAAATAAGCTTTACGGTCTGATACCCTATTGGTCGTGTTAGCTTGATTTGTAAGGAACCTTAGCCAAATTTATTGCTCTAAGGCGGGTGTGGTATCTTTAGCGAAAATTCAAGGAAGAAGTGCGATGAAAACAAGTGTTAAGGTGGCATTGGCTGCGGTAGTGGTTGTGGCCGCGGGACTTGGGTTAATTTTTTTTAGCCCTGTATCGGTCATCCCCACAGCGCAAGCCATGACAACGCTAGAGAACAAAACCATCAAGTTGGACGATTTCAAAGGTAAAGTGGTCTTGGTTAATTTTTGGGCAACCAGCTGCTCAGGTTGTATCGCGGAAATGCCGGGTTTGGTTAAAGCGCAAAACGAATTAGGCAAAGATAAGCTAGTCACCGTGGCGGTGGCGATGAGCTACGACAATCCACAGTATATTCAAAATTATTTGAGCAAAGTACCGTTGCCGTTTGAAGTGGTTTATGACCAAAGTGGCGAAATCGCTAGATCATTTGGTGAAGTGCAACTCACCCCAACTTCTTTTATCCTTGGCAAGGATGGCCGCTTAATTAAGAAAATTGTCGGTGAGTTAAGCGAAGCTGAGTTGGTGAAATTGGTCAATAACGCAAGTTAGCGTTTATATTTAGCGCCCATAGACTGAGTGATTGCCGGGGGAAGAAATACAGACATCCCCCAGCACGGTGTTCTTATTTTTTTAACTTTACCGCATAGGGGCGAATTAGTCGCTGAACGCCATATTGCAGTTGATCCCATTCGCGAGGGCAATAGTCAGCACGTCCTTGTGGTAATAGTTCTTGTTTCACTAGAAACTCGGCTTGCTCCGGGAATTTGGCATAGGTATAGCAGAGCATATTGAAATAACGTTGCTCAGATAGCGGGTGAATATCGGAAAAAGCACCGAAATCGTAGCGGGTGTCGTCACCAAAATTTTCATTTCTGCGCATGAAATAGAATTTGGCACCTTGCAATACTTTTTTCACTTCCTCGATATTTTTTTGTTCGAGCGAGTAATGAAAGGCCACCGCATCAGCAGCAATTTCTTCGTTGCCAATCAATGGGATTTTGAAGATATCGAAAATCGCATGACTTAATTCATGCCTAAATAGAAAAATAGCCGCATTTCTTTTGATGTCATTGCGGTAGTTCTGGTCATGATGCCCCAGTTGCGCTTCTACTTTCTCTACTAAGTCTTTGAAAATTTCATAGCACATTATGACGCGAGCTTCACCCGGCACATACATTGCATTCACTTCATTGCATTGTTTGGTTTCGAGTGTAATCGGCGTTGGCCATTTGAGGAGTGCGGCGGTTTTGCCGGCGGATTCGAGTGCTTGATGTGATTTTAAAAATTCATAATAGGGTTTCAAGTTTTCATCAGCAGGCGGTGTATAGGTGACGATCACTTGCGGTGCTGCAAAAGCGATATTTAATGTTGCTGAAAATATTGCCGTTGAAATAAATCGAACGATGTTTCGCATCTTTTTCTCCCGATAGAAAAAGGGTGGCCTAAAACCACCCTTTACTTTAAACGCGTATGCCGCAATTAAAATCGATCATTTTCGCAGCAATATTCAATTTAATTACTTCGTTGGCGCTACTGCTTTGTCATTGCCGCCTTCGCCTTTCATAGGTTTAGCTGCTTTGTCATTGCCGCCTTCACCTTTCATTGGTTTAGCTGCTTTGTCGTTGCCGCCTTCGCCTTTCATAGGTTTAGCCGCTTTGTCGTTGCCGCCTTCACCTTTCATAGGTTTTGCTGCTTTGTCGTTGCCGCCTTCGCCTTTCATAGGTTTAGCCGCTTTGTCGTTGCCGCCTTCACCTTTCATTGGTGCAGTGGCTTTGTCATTGCCGCCTTCGCCTTTCATTGGTGCAGTGGCTTTGTCGTTGCCGCCTTCGCCTTTCATTGGTTTAGCTGCTTTGTCGTTGCCGCCTTCGCCTTTCATAGGTTTAGCCGCTTTGTCGTTGCCGCCTTCGCCTTTCATGGGTTTAGCTGCTTTGTCGTTGCCGCCTTCACCCTTCATTGGTGCAGTTGCTTTGTCGTTACCACCTTCACCTTTCATAGGTGCGCTTGCTGTAGCGGCCATCGCAGTTACGCTGGCAAGAGAAAGAATCGCTGCAACTAGAACTGAACGTTTTTTCATGATGTGTAAGCCTTTTGATTGGTTTTTGTGTTGACAACATTATTGTAGTTGAATGCTTATTCAGTGCAAAAAAATAGCTTAGCCTCGTGTCAAAATTGTAACTAAGTCAGAAATTGATGACTTAAATGATGTTTTAAGTAAGAAAAGTAAGTATCAAAGACGAGTTTGTGCATGCGACTTGCCCGATTGGCGTTTAAAAATTAGTTTAAAGCAGTCTTCAAGGCGCTGACGATTCTTGATAAATCTGCGTTTGTAATTTGCCAATGTGTCACCAGTCGCATCCAGCCGTGTTCAGGTGGATTGGCTTTGATTTGCGCTTGCGTGAGTGTTTGCATTAGAAATTCTACGTCAAGCTCGCGGGTGAAGCGCAACCACACCATATTGATGTGCACCGCGGATAAATCAATTTCAATTCCCTCAATCGTAGATAGCTGCTGAGCTAGTAATTGCGCATTGCGGTGGTCCTCATGTAAACGCTGTGGCATTTCATTGAGTGCAATCAATCCGGGTGCTGCCAATACGCCAACTTGACGCAAACCGCCACCGAGTAGTTTGCGTTTTTTGCGTGCTTTAGCAATAAATGCCTCATTGCCAGCCAATATTGAGCCAATTGGCGCGGCTAAGCCTTTGCTCAAGCAAAACATCACCGTATCGCAATACTGCGTGATCTCGCGCACGTCGACGTTCAAATGGGCTGCGGCGTTAAACACACGAGCACCGTCTAAATGCACCGGCACGTTTTCAGCTTGCGCAACTTGCCAAATTTCTTGCATTGTTGCCAGTGGAATCACGCGGCCATTTGAATGCGCGTTTTCGACGCAAATCAAGCCGGTTTGTGGCTCATGAATATCAGCTCCGTGGCGGATTTTGCTATGGATTTTGGCCGCATCGAGTGCGCCAAGATGACTTTCAATCGTCCGAAGTTGCACGCCGCTAATGACTGCGGCGGCTCCTACTTCATGCCAAACAATATGACTATCATCGCCAACAATTACTTCATTGCCGGGCTGGCAATGCGTGAAAATTGCCAATTGATTGCCCATCGTGCCAGTCGGTACAAAGAGTGCGGCGGCTTTACCCAGTTTCGCCGCAGCTTGTTGTTCTAGTTCAATGACCGTTGGATCATCGCCATAACAATCATCGCCTACGATGGCATTGGCCATTGCCATACGCATGGCAGGTGTGGGCTGAGTAACAGTGTCGCTGCGCAAGTCCAGTATATTGTCCATAGAGGCTCCTTTTTGGATTTAAGCAGTCTAAACTAAATAGAGCATTCCAGCCTATGGAGGCCGATTGTGAAGATTTGGCATCAAATGAGTTCGGACGAAGTCCTTGCGCACTGGCAGTCGCATCCAGAGGAAGGCTTGAGCAATGAGCTCGCGCAAACGCGGCAACTGGAATACGGCAAAAATCAATTACCGACTGCTGTTACGGTGCCGTTATGGCGGCGCATTTGGAATCAGTTATCGCAGCCTTTGGTCTTGGTGTTGATTTTCGCAGGGGCCGTGACGCTGATATTGGGCGAATGGGTCGATGCTTCAGTGATTTTTGGCGTTGTCGTAATTAATGCGGCTGTTGGCTTGATTCAAGAAGGCCGCGCTGAGCAAGCGCTGTTGGCTTTGGCCGAGCATCTAGGGCAAGACGTTCATACGGTGCGCGCTGGGCAAGCGCTGCGTTTGGCGGTCGAAGAATTGGTGCCGGGTGATGTGGTGCACTTGGCTGCAGGGGACAAAGTCCCTGCCGATTTGCGATTATTTCATGCCAATGAATTGGCGGCACATGAGGCAATGTTGACCGGTGAATCCTTGCCCGTCAATAAGCACATCGATGTGCTGGATGCCGCAACGCAATTGGCTGAGCGCGGCAATATGGTGTTTGGCGGCACGATGCTGTTGCGTGGTAATGCAAAAGGCGTGGTTGTCGCGACCGGATTAAATACCGAGACGGGAAAAATTGCGGCCAGTTTATTGCGAACTGACGCGATGATCACGCCGTTGACGCGGCAAATCGCGCAATTTGCTAATCAACTCTTGTGGATCATCATCGCCTTGGCGGCGGTGACGTTTGCCGTGGGTTTGATGCGTGGCGAAAGCGCGTATGCCATGTTTATGGCTGCAGTCGCGTTGGCGATTGGTGCAATTCCCGAGGGCTTGCCGGCCGCTGTGACGATCACGCTGGCGATTGGCGTAGCGCGAATGGCCAAGCAAGGCGCGATTATTCGCCACTTACCTGCGGTAGAAACCTTGGGCGGCACAACGGTGATTTGCTCGGATAAAACCGGCACCTTGACTGAAAATCGTATGACGGTGACTGCGCTGTGTGTAGCTAAAACAATTATTGATCTTAAGTATATTGATGGAGTCTTTGATAATAAAGACATAGAGAAAGATACATTGCTCCTGATTCACGGGGCAGTACTATGCAACGATGCGATGCAGCTTGCTGATGGTTCATTTACGGGGGATCCGACTGAAACTGCGCTATTGGTATTGGCGCAGCAAATGGGAATGGATGTCACGCAAATTCGCCAGCAAGCACCAAGGCAAGATGCGGTGCCGTTCAGCGCCGAACGCAAAAGTATGCAGACCTTGCATCAGGTAGTTGATAACACGATCGCGCAGCATTACATCAAAGGCGCGCCGGAAGTCATTTTGCCCTTGTGTGCTTTGGGTGACGAGGTCGCTGCTCAAGTCAGTGAAATGGCCGCCATGGGTTTGCGCGTGTTGGCTTTTGCGGTGCGAGACAGTGACGAAGCTAAGCTTGAACTAGAGCTCGATTTAAACACGCCCAATCCAGCCAGTAATTGGCACTTTTTAGGCTTGATCGGCATGATCGATCCGCCACGCCAAGAGGTTAATGCGGCGATTGAGCAATGCCAAGCTGCGGGTATTCGCATCAAAATGATTACCGGCGATCATCCGGTGACGGCGGCAGCGATTGCGACGCAATTGGGCTTGATGCAAGCCAACACGACAGTTCTTACTGGCCAAGAGTTAGCCAAAAATAGCCCACAGCAATTGCAAGAGATTGTGCGTAATGTGGCAGTGTTTGCGCGTGTTGCGCCCGAGCAAAAACTCGAACTGGTTCGAGCATTACAAGCTAACGGTGAAATTGTTGCGATGACGGGGGATGGTGTAAATGACGCGCCCGCACTCAAAGCTGCTGAGATTGGCATCGCAATGGGGAAGGGCGGTACCGAGGTGGCGAAAGAAGCCGCGGCAATGGTGCTCACTGACAATAATTTTGCGACCTTGGTCGCCGCCGTGCGGCAAGGGCGGGGCGTGTACGCCAATTTACAGAAATTCATTACTTGGACTTTACCGACCAATATCGGCGAAGGCTGCGTCATTCTAGTGGCGATTTTAAGCGGCACGCTACTGCCGGTGACGCCGCTGCAAATCCTCTGGATCAATATGAGTACGGCGCTGTTGTTGGGCATGATGCTGGCGTTTGAGCCGGTCGAGCCCACGGTAATGCAGCAGCCTCCACGCAATCCCACTAGCCCGTTGCTGGGTAAAACGCTGGTGATTCGGATGGTTTTGGTTGGATCATTGTTTTTAATCTTGGTATTTGGTCTATTTTATTGGGCTTTGGCGCTGAAAGTCCCTGTAGAGCAAGCACGAACGATAGCTGTCAATGCTTTTGTTGTCGGTGAAATTGCCTATTTATTTACTTGCCGCTCTTTAACTGGCGGTTGCTGGACTTTAGGTTGGTGGAGCAATCCGTGGGTCTGGTTTGGCAGTGGCTCAATGATTGTGCTGCAAGGGCTCTTTACCTATTGGTCGCCGATGAATCGCTTGTTTGCATCCAGCCCGTTTCCGACGCAGTACTGGATTTGGATCGTCGCGGGAGCGTTGTTGATTGCCGCTTTGGTGGAGCTAGAAAAAATGCTGACTACAGCCGCAGCCAGAAAATCGGTAAGATAAGCTGATTATTGTGTTGAATGGCTACATCTTGATGGATCAAAACGCTCAAAATCAAACTTGGTTGAATCGCAGCTTGGCTGCCGTTTGGCACCCTTGCACGCAAATGAAGCGGCACGAGACGCTGCCTTTGATTCCGATTGCGCGCGGCGATGGCGTTTGGCTATACGACATGGACGGCCATCGATATTTGGATGCGGTATCGAGTTGGTGGGTGAATTTATTCGGCCACAATCAGCCGCGCATCAAAGCGGCTATTACTGCGCAAATGGATCAACTTGAGCATGTGATGTTGGCGGGGTTTACGCATCAGCCGGTGGTGGAACTATCTGAGCAACTCGCCGAATTAACCGGACTTGGTCACGCGTTTTATGGTTCAGATGGTGCGTCGGCGACGGAAATTGCGCTGAAAATGGCGGCTCATTATTGGCGCAACTTGGGGCTGCCGGAAAAAAATCGTTTCATCTATTTGCAAGACAGCTATCACGGTGAAACCATGGGGGCGCTATCGGTCACCGATGTGCCCATTTTCCGCACTGCGTATGCGCCTTTAGTGCGAGAGAATTTTGCAGTACAAAGCCCTGATTCACGCCAAGCACAGGGTGAACAAACAGCCGAAGACGTTGCGCTGTGTGCATTGCAAGATTTAGAACGAGTACTGACTGCGCATCACAGCGAAATTGCAGCACTGATTGTCGAGCCGCTGGTGCAAGGTGCGGCAGGTATGGCGATGTATCATCCTATTTATCTGGCACAGGCGCGAATACTGTGTGATCAATACAATGTGTTATTGATCGCTGATGAAATTGCAGTGGGTTTTGGTCGCACAGGAACGATGTTTGCTTGTGAACAAGCGGGGATTAAGCCCGATTTACTGTGCCTATCAAAAGGTATTACTGGGGGGTATTTGCCCTTGGCTGCTGTTTTATGCAGTGAAGCGGTCTATACTGCCTTTTATGCTGATGAAACCGCCAAAGCTTTTTTGCATTCTCATTCGTATACTGGCAATGCATTGGCGTGTGCGGCAGCCTTGGCCACTTTGGCAATATTTAAAGATGATGATGTGATTGCTGTTAATCGCGAAAAATCCGCACGCTTTAGTGAGATTTTTGCACCTTTGGCGCAACACCCACGAATTCAAAACTGGCGACAGTGCGGAATGATTTGGGCGTTTGAAATCAGCGATGTATCGCCAAACTTTGCCACCGAGTGCTTTGTGGCGGCGCTAAAAGAAGAAATTTTATTGCGCCCGATCGGCAATACGCTCTATTTTATGCCACCCTATACGATGACTGACGCTGAAGCTCAATTTTTGCTCGCTGGCACTTTAAATGCCCTAGAGAAATGCTGGTAACTCAATTACGAACCGATGCCTTTACAACTTACGCTACCTGAACCTGATCCGAACTTAGCTCGTTCGGTTGAAACCAATCCATTGCATTTACGCGAATGGCTCATCGCCTTGCCTGCGGGTAATGTCATGGAAGCGGGCCGAATGTTGCTCGATGCCTTATCGACCCTCAATCGGATTAAATTAGAGGCTGAAGATCGAGTTAAATTACTCGACGAATATCAAAACTCTTTAGAAATGCTCACTGGTGCATTTGAATCGGCGTATGCCTCGCCTGGCCTGCCGATGAAAGACAGTGCGCGCCAAGCGGCACAGTTGGCGCTCAATTTGTGGCTGGAAATGACCTTGGGCTGGAAGCAAGCCTTGATGGATAAAGTCGAGAAGAAATTCTCATTCTTTACCTCAAGCAAAATGGTGCCATTGCTGATGCAATCGGTGCTGTATTGTTTCTGGCGAACTTACCAAGTATGCATGCGTCTATTTCAGCCTTTACCCGTGGGTTTATGGGCCGAGATTCATCAAATATTTCGCTATGCCGTTGAAAATAAATTTTTGGACGAGCGCAAAAGCGAAAATCCAAAGGAAAAAGCGTCTCGCTCGATTGCGACGCTGTACAAGCAAATTCTCTTATTGGCTTTAGCCGATCCGCAGCGTTTTTCTGGGCCTGAACTCGATAAGATTATCGAAATCATCGAAGGCTATGCTTCGTACGCGCATTTTCAGTCGGTCAGTAAACTCAACTCATCAGCGGGATTTTTCCTGATTGAACTCGATCTTGATCGCCCACCGCAGTTTGTTGGTAATCGCTCTTTAGATCATTTAACCGGTCAGTGTTTGTTGTTTGATACGATTGAATTGGCTAAAAAGCTGCATAAAGCAGAAAGCAATGTGGAGTTAAAAGTACCTTTGGCGCATGACCGCCAAAAAGTGCAAATGTGGCTGGAGTTGCTGCGGCGAGTGATTCGGCAATGGAGTATCTCTCCGCAGCGTCTTTATCAACGGATTCCGGCCGATGCCTCGGTCGAGGTGGTACTGGGTTTGCCGTTTTCGGTGCTGCAATTAAATGGTGGGATACCCTTGCGTCCATCGTTGGGTGGCAGTGATGTCTCTACTTCGTTTAAGTCTTTGGATTCAAGTGAATTGCAGCCGATTCCATGGCAAGTGATTAACGAAAGCCCCGGTGGTTATGCGATTTTGGCGCGTGAACTGCCCAGTGAGCAGGCTAAACCTGGTGAAATTGTCGCTATTCGTGCCGCCAGTGATGCCGGATGGATGGTGGCGTCGATTCGCTGGTTGCAGCAGCGTCATGATGGTGCCACTGAAATGGGCTTGCAAGTGATGAGTGCCAAAGCCATTCCTGTCTTGGTTCGGCCTTTAGGCAATGGCGAAACCAAGTACCAAGCCGCCTTGCTGCTACCGAGTATCGTGGCACTCAAACAGTCGCAACGCGTGGTTGCGGCAAAAGGATGCTATACACCGATGCGCGAGTTTTCGGTGATTGACAGTCATGGCGAAGAAACCAAGCTGCGCAGTGCCAAATTGGTCGAGCAGCAAATGGGTTATGATTTATTTGAATATACGACAGACTAATGGGTATGTAGTTGAAACCGATTAATTTAAAAGCCTAGCGATCAATACGCTAGGCTTTTTTTGCTCTGGGGTGAGCGTTGTCATAAGTGGCTGACAAGTGTTGGAAATCTAAATGCGTATACACTTGCGTGGTGGCAATACTGGCGTGGCCGAGTAACTCTTGCACTGCGCGCAAATCGCTCGATGATTGCAATAAATGGCTGGCGCAACTGTGGCGCAGTTTGTGCGGGTAAAGTGGCTCAGTAATGCCGAGCGTTTCTTGCCATTGCCTTAGCCGTAATTGCACCGCACGGGTAGTGAGCGGTGTACCTTTATTACTCACAAAGACCGTGTGCGCATTGGGATGCGCCAATTGTGGCCGCAGCAGCAACCATCGCCGAATGGCTTCTTGCGCCATATGGCCGATGGGGACAATACGGGTCTTATTGCCTTTACCCGTCACGGAGGCCAAACCTTGGTGCAAATCCAATTCGACCAATTGCAAACTGACTAATTCACTGACCCGCAGCCCCGAAGAATAAGCGAGCTCGAAAATCGCTTTATCGCGCGCTTGCAGTGGCTCTGCATCGGGTAAATTTTCTAAAAAACCCACCGCATCATCGGCATTAAGTGCCGCAGGTAGTGGTTTACTCGATTTGGGGGCTTTAACGCCTTCGACTGGATTGATGGGCCACTTAAAGTCACGGCACATCAGGCGATAAAAAGCGCGCCACGCCGAAAGGATGCGAGCAATCGAACGGCCAGAGAGCCCTTGACTTGCGAGTTGTCGAACAAAACCGCGAATCGCCAATGGATTTAGCGTGGCTAAATCCTTATCTTTGGCACAAGCGGCCAGTTGAGCCAGATCGCGTTGGTAAGCGGTGTGAGTGTGCGGGCTCGCTGCTTTTTCGCCAGATAAGTAGCGGTAAAAGTGTGCAAAGTGCTGCTCCGTTTGTGGATGGAGCAGCACGGCTTCGCTGGTGCTGGAAGACTTGAATTTCAAACGGTTTCGGCTTCAATCGCCGCTGCTTGTGGTTGTGGTACAACGCGACGAATCGCAGCAGAAACCAGCTCGGAGAGTCGTTGCAAGTACAGCGTGCCCATCTCGGGATAAAAACGCTCTGCGTCGGGGCTGGCTAAGACCAAAATACCAAATGGCGCGCCGCTGGTGCGTAGCGCAAACTGAGCGAATGAATTCAGAGTGCCAGTTTCTAGCGCAAACCAATTGAGCACATCGTCGGTCACATATGGGCCGCAATACGGCGTGATCAGATTGTCGGTGAGCTTATGGATATTTTCATCAACCGGTGAAAATTCGCGTAAATTCGATTCGAAATTGGGCAACCACAGGCGCAGCGCCATATGCGGCACGGCAAATTTCTCTTTCAGGTGGTATTCCAAGGTGCCGATAATGCTCGGCACATCGGCTGCTTTCATCAAATCGACGGTAAGCTGGTGCAGCATGTCGGAAATCGTGTCATTATCGACGCCAAATTGCAGCAATTCACCCAAACGCGTTTCCAGAGTGCGGTTTTTATCACGCAAGGTGAGCAACTGGCGCTCTGCCAAAGATACGGCATGACCGCGATGATTGTGCGGTACATAAATTTCCGCCAAGTCATCGGCAAACACATCAAAAAATTCTGGATTTTGCTTTAACCACTGCACCACTTCACTGGCTTGCATTTCTTATCCTTTTTATTGGGTCTGACAACTATCTCATGGTTTGGGTATATAGCCCTAGCCATTATTTAATCATGCTTATAGTTCAATACTACCTTCAAATACGGTGACGGCAGGACCCGTCATCATCACGGGCGCATCGTTACCCGCCCAAGAAATCGTCAAGTCACCACCACGCGTATGTACGAGCACCGTTTCGTCCAGCAGACCACGGCGAATCCCCGCTACGACGGCAGCGCAAGCACCGGTACCGCAGGCGAGTGTTTCGCCCGCCGCACGCTCAAATACGCGCAAACGGATTTCGCTGCGACCCACAATTTGCATAAAGCCAGCGTTTACTTTTTGCGGGAAGCGTTTGTGATTTTCAATCAGCGTGCCGTGCAAGGCGACAGGCGCAGTGTCGACATCATCGACGACTTGCACCGCGTGAGGATTGCCCATCGACACGACTGAAATATCGTAAACCTGACCATCCACAATCAGCGGATCGATAATCGCTTCGTTCGGTGCTTCAAACGGAATTTCGCTCGGCTTAAAGCGCGGCGCGCCCATATTGACGGTGACCAGACCATTGCTTTCTAGGCGCGGATAAATCACGCCTTTGGCGGTTTCAACGGCGATTTCGTTTTTGTCGGTCAAGCCTTGATCGAATACAAAACGCGCAAAGCAACGTGAGCCATTGCCGCATTGCTCCACTTCAGAACCATCGCAATTAAAAATCCGATAGCGAAAATCAATGCCGGGCGTTTGGCTGGCTTCAACTAACAATAGCTGATCAAAACCAATCCCAAATTGACGATGGCCGAGTTGACCGATCACTTCATTGCTGAGCGCAACTGTTTGGCGCACGCCATCAATCACCATAAAGTCATTACCCAGACCGTGCATTTTGCTGAAATTAAGTTTCATGATATTCGAGTTTTTATAAAGTCTGCTAAGGCTAGCATGCAGGCCGCAATAAGTGAAACGCATTGCTGTTCGGCGTGTAAATAGACTGCAATCAGTGAAACAGATTGCGTGTGGGAAGGGTTAAACCACCATAATAAATCGGCGGCCGGTTAGGAGCCGCCTTGCTTGTCCCTAAGAAGGATAACGGTTTTTTGAAACACTTAATCAGTAAACAAACGACCGTATTCAACCATCAAGCAGCGATCCATCACAATCGGAATCCCTGCCGCGTGGGCGCGCGCTGCGGCGGCTTCATCAAAGATACCCAATTGTAGCCAGATGAACTTTGCGTCACGAGCAATCGCTTGATCGACCACCTCACCCGCTTCTTCGCTGCGGCGAAATACATTCACCAGATCAATCTCACCCGGCACGCTGGCTAAATCGGGATAGACCGGTTCACCCAAAATCTCGGCCTGTGGCTTTGGCGTAACCGGAACGATTTTAAAACCCCATTGCTGCATTAACTTGCTCACGCCATGGCTGGCGCGATTGGTTTTATCTGAAAGCCCAACCACTGCAATGCGATGGGTCGACTCCAGCATGGTTTTGATTTGGGCATCAGATGGATTTTGAAAAGCCATGGTGCTTCCTTGTGTTGGGTATCTCTTGGTATGCTATGAGCAACGAGGATTAGACGGCAATACTAAAGGTAATTTTATAGTAAATGAATCTGAAAAAATCGTGCTACTAGGTGGGCGTAGAGGAAAAATAGTGCAACGGTAGCAACAGACGAAATCCCTAGCGCAGGCCAGAAACCAAAACGCTGAAACAATATAGGAAATGCTAAAAACATCGGCAAAGTCGGTAGCACATACCAAAACGTATACCACGCATGCGCGGCGATTTTGTCTGATGGCTGTTTTTCGACGTACAGCCAAATCAGCGTTAAACAGGTCACCAGCGGCAACGCCGCCAGTAGTCCGCCGATACGTTCATAGCGGCTGGCAATTTCAGAAATCCCGACCACCAAAGCCGCGGTGATCAGGTATTTGGCAATTAAATAGCCGCTTAAATTCATGTTTACGCTAAGACCATGACCGCATCAGCTTCCACAATCGCACCTTTCGGAAGCGCTGCTGCTTGCACCGCAGCGCGCGCAGGGAAGGGTGCGGTGAAATATTCACCCATGATTTCATTGAGCTTGGCAAAGTTAGCCAAATCCACGACAAACACGCCCAGCTTCACGATATCGGACAAATCGCCGCCCGCCGCTTGGCACACAGCGCGTAGATTTTGGAACACTTGATGCGTTTGCGCTTCAAAACCTTCGACCAACACATTGCTCTCTGGATCAAGGCCGATTTGGCCGGATAAATACACGGTATTACCGACTTTAATTGCTTGCGAGTACGTACCAACGGCTTTAGGGGCGTTGTCTGAATGGATGATTTCTTTGGTCATGTTTTATTCCTCGTGGAGTGTTAGGTAGTTATGTGCGTTTCATTGCATTAATCGAATACGGCTCAGGATGAACATGGCCATTGTGCATTAAATCATCGGCGGCGAAAATGTGGACGATTTCGACCAAGATCAGGTCGGCTACGACGGGATTTCCGACTTCGATATTTTGCAATAAACGGCCTTCGAGTGCGACGGCGCAGTTTTGAATGCGTGGCGTTTTGACGGCTTGCGCGGCGCAAAACTGCAGACCGAGCGCATCAATTTGCGCGTCGCTTGGCGGCGTGCTTGAACCCGTCGCATGCACCGCAGGCGCGTGGTCGTGCGATGGAATGTGAATGACGCAATCTCCACCGCTGAGCAAATTAAGCGCGGTATCTTTTTGTTCGCAGCAGCCATTGTCTGCCATGCGGCGGTTGACGCTGAGCGAGACAATCAGCGGATCGCTGGACACAATATTAAAGTAAGAAAACGGTGCAATATTGACCTTGCCGAGTACATCGACGCTGCTCACCCAGGCAATCGGGCGCGGTACGACGCAATCGGTGATTAGAGTATATTTCTCGCTTGCTGTGAGTGCTGAAACAGGCCATTCCATAATTTTATCCAGTGGGTATATGGCTATAGCCATTTATTTTAATTGCTTATACTTATATACATGATGCTTAATTATTCAGGTAAAAATCGTTCCATCAATACATTTAAAAAGCGCTGACCTTTAAGGGTTGGTTTTACGTGATGTAAATCGCGCTCTAACAAACCTTCCGCACAGGCACGCTCGATTTCGTGAATGATTTTAGTCATCGGCAGTCCGGTTCGCTCGGTAAACAACGCAATCGGAAAGCCGCCCGTTAAGCGCAAAGTATTGAGCATAAACTCAAACGGTAGTGCTGATTTTTCAATGATTTCTTCAGTTTGAATCGCTGAACCAGCGGCCATTTTAGCTAGATATTCGCTTGGCTGCTTAAAGCGTGCTTGGCGAATGATTTTATCGTGAAAACTGATTTTGCCATGTGCGCCTGCGCCGATGCCGAGGTAATCGCCAAATTGCCAGTAATTCAAATTATGCTGGCTGCGGCGACCTGACTTTGCAAATGCACTGGTTTCATAATGCTCAAATCCCGCTGCGGCGAGTTTGGCTTCAATCATTTCTTGCATATCGGCGGCAAGATCGTCATCGGGCAGCGCAGGCGGGTATCGGTGAAACAGCGTATTGGGTTCTAGCGTTAAATGATAAGCCGATAAATGCGTTGAACCGCAGGCAATCGCTTGGTCGATATCCGCTTCCGCCTCAAGCAGCGTTTGCTTGGGCAGCGCGTACATGATGTCGAGGTTGTAATTATCAAAATGCTTGGCGGCGATTTCAATCGCGCGTAGTGCTTCATCGCGGTTATGAATTCGCCCCAGCGCGGTCAAATGTTCGGCGTTAAAACTTTGAATACCAATCGAAAGACGGTTGATCCCTGCGGCTTTGTAGCCAGCAAATTTCTCGATTTCAAACGTGCCTGGATTGGCTTCTAGCGTGATTTCGGCATCGGGATTGAGTTTGATGCGGGCGCGAATCGCTTCGAGCAAGCGATCCATGCTGGCAGCAGAAAACAGACTTGGCGTGCCGCCGCCCATGAAAATACTGGAAACTGACCGCCCCCATACTTGCGGTAGATTGCTTTCAAGGTCGGCAATCAGCGCGTCGATATAGGCGACTTCTGGCACGCCGTCTTTGACCGCATGCGAATTAAAATCGCAATATGGGCATTTGCGCACACACCATGGGAAGTGAATATAGAGCGCTAAAGGTGGCAGGGCTGTGAGGCCTGATTGCGAGAAGGAAACGGTTTGCATAGTGTCGCTAAAAGGTTCAAGAGCCCATCTTGGGCTCTTGAAGGTAGAAAATATAAACGCGAGTACCAAAGATGGGTCTTTGCTATCGCGAAAAGTAAGGCGACTTATTTCTTCGCTTTGGTCTCTGCAGGGGCCTTATTGGCAAAATCCAGCATTTCTTTTAGCGTGGCGTAGTCTGGTTTGCCGGCTTTAATATCCATTTCGCCGCCATCAAGATAAGTGAAATATTTTTCACACGCCAAATCTTTACCGTCTTTGTCGACTAGGGTTTTTATAATGGTATTGGCATTGTCATTATTCACCTTAACCAAGTTTTCTTTGAATTTTTTAAGCTCTTCTTCGGTCGCTTTTTCTTGTACTGATTCAATCAGGGCGGTGACATAGCCATAGTGCATTTTTAAGAATGGTTTGTTACGCGTTTGCCAATCAGAAACCGATGTTTTAATTTTGTCAGCATTTTTATCGTTCGTGCATAGGTTCGCCATTTTTTGCAGAGTAACGATATTGGTGCTTAAATTACCTGCAGCTTGGTTGCGCGCTTTGGTAAAGGGGGAGCCGGCTTCTGGCTTTTTGGTACTAGAGGCATAAACGCTCATCGGTAGAATGAGTGCGATTGCAAGAAGGCTTTGTTTTAACATGGGGTCCGCTCTGAAAGTGGTTAAGTTTGATCGTGTGATTACGGCCGAATAGCTAATATGTTTAGTTTATCGGTTCGGTTTCAAGTGACGTTGTATAAATCGAGCTTATCTTTGGTATGGATTGTGCAACTGGCTGACCATATTGACCAGCACACTTCTTATTTGTTCTTCTGAAACTTCCATCAGTAATCCATCTTCAAACAAGTCTTGCGCCATTTGCATCAGTTCATCGAGGTTTTCATTCATCACTTTGACTTTTTCGGTGCAAGAGACGACTGAGCCATCATCTCTGACCCAGCGCGCCCAGCGACTTTCATCGGTGCTCATTGTGTATTTCCTTTGGCCTTGCGCCAGCTAAAGGGCACTTACAGGCCTGTTTCTTTTAATTGTTCGATTAGTTTTTGCAATGCTTTGGCGCGATGCGAAATCGTTGATTTCTCTGCCGCGCTCAATTGTGCGACTGATTTTTGAAAGTCGGCTCGCCAGAATAAAGGGTCGTAACCAAAACCACCATCACCCTGCGGCGAAGTCAAAATTTCGCCCGTGCATACCCCATCGGCAATCAACGGTTGTGGGTCATTGGCTGAGCGAACTAAAACCAAAGCCGCGTAGTACCAAGCGCGGCGGTCTGTTTTGCCCTGCATCTCGGTTTGTAGTTTTTCGTTATTACGCAGGTCGGATTTGGGTTCCCCTGCGAAGCGTGCGGACAGTACGCCCGGTGCGCCACCAAGCGCATGGACGCAAAGGCCAGAGTCATCTGCCAATGCGGGTAATCCTGTGAATTCTGCTGCATGGCGCGCTTTTGCTAAGGCATTTTCAACAAAGGTAGCAAACGGTTCAGGGCATTCGGGAACGCCTAACTCGCCTTGCGGAATGACTTCAAAATCAAATTGGGCTAATAGGTGATTGAATTCTTTTACTTTACCGGCATTATTGCTTGCCAGCACGATGCGTTGTTTTGCCACCGTCTTATCCGTTGCCGCAGTCACTATCAGTACGCCTTTTTACTTAAAATCATTAAATCTTGATCACGCTTCATTTGAAAGCGATTCAGCGTGCTCATGCCGATTAAGATCGGCCCCGCATCATTGCTTTCACGCACGCCAAGATCGATATTATACAGCGTAACTGTGCCTAATTTGAGCTGTGGTACTTTAACCAACCATGCTTTTATTACGCCATTGGCGGTCTGTGTTAGCGCCGGTTTGCCACTACGGTAGTCGATTTTGAGTGTCTCGGCCGTTTTACTCGACATCGATAGATGCGTTGCGCCCGTATCGATGATGCCACGTTGGGTTTGGCCTGCAATGGTAATGTCAGCGAGGTAATGCCCACTTGGGTTGGGTGACAGTACTAAACTACCGTCACCATCACTTTGTTTTTGCGTCTCGGCCACATAGCCTTCACCCAAGCCGAGTCGACGTTGGCGGCCGTTGTTGTTTTCAATCACCGCCGAATCAGCGGCAATCGAAATGATTTTTGCTCCTCCAACCATTTGGCCAATTTGCAGTGTTTTCTTTTGACCATTGACTTGGAAAATCGCCTTGCTGCCCATTGTTGCGAGCAAAGTGATGTCATCCGCGTACGCAGCAGTGGTGAGCAGCAAAGTGAGTAATGTAGTTTTAAGTGTTTTCGCGAACATTGGACGATTCCTGACGGGATTCGACAATATTAAGTGCTTCTTCAATTAAGCGCCAATCGGCGTTCTTTAAGAGTGACGCATCTGACAACATTCGTCGCCAGTGCCGCGCGCCGTTAATACCTTGGTACAAGCCTAAGATATGGCGTGCCACGTAGCGCAGTGGCGTGCCTGAGCTGAGTTCCGCTTCGACAAACTCACGCAGATTATCCATCGACTGACGGCGAGTCTTCTCAACATGCGCCGTGCCATATATTGCAGCATCGACGTCAGTCAAAATCCACGGATTATGATAGGCCTCGCGGCCGAGCATCACACCATCGACGTTTTGCAAATGGATTTGGCTATCAGCAATCGTCGTAATGCCGCCATTGATGATGATTTCTAGCTGCGGGAAATCACGCTTGAGTTGATACGCATAATCATATTTCAGCGGCGGAATATCGCGGTTTTCTTTCGGGCTTAAGCCTTTTAAAATCGCATTACGCGCATGAACGATAAACGTATTGCAACCAGCTTCAGCAACGTGACCCACAAAATCACGCACAAAACTATAATCTTCAATTTTATCGATGCCGATGCGGTGTTTCACTGTCACATCAATATTGCACGCGTCGCGCATCGCTTTGACGCCATCAGCAACCAAGTTCGGTTCCAGCATCAAGCACGCGCCAAACGAGCCTGATTGAACGCGCTCGCTCGGGCAGCCCACATTCAAATTGACCTCGTTATAACCCCATTGCTCAGCAATCTTGGCGCACTTAGCTAAATCAGCAGGCTCCGAACCACCCAATTGCAAAGCAATCGGATTTTCCGCCGGATCAAAGCGCAAATGGCGCATCTGATCACCATGAATAATTGCCCCCGTATTGACCATTTCGGTATACAGCCAAGTATGTTGACTCAACTCACGCGCAAAGCGGCGGTAGAAGCGGTCGGTCCAGTCGAGCATCGGTGCGATGCAGAAGCGGCGGGACGGTGTAACCGTTGGGTTTGCTGGGTTTTCGGCTTGTGGTGCTTGGTTTTCTAGATTCGGCATGGCTACACTGTAATGCGGGTTTGAGGGGTATTCAGTTGCTAAAAGTGTTCCTTAGGTGTACTTTTTGGAGTGAAGATTTTCAAAAGAACACCGAGGGCTTTATGGCTACTATTTTACGCTTAGAAAACAAAGATGGCTCTGTTTCTTTTAAGGCAATGGTGAGGCTAAAGCGGGGCGGTAAACTCGTTTTAAATGAAAGTAGAAATTTTTTAGTGCAGGGCGCTGGCCCACGCGCCGAGGCCTTGGCCAAACGCTTGGCCGAGGATTGGGCGGCGGCGCTCACTGAAAAAATGCAGGACGAAGCCGCGCTGCATTCGCGCAAGCTCAAGGGCGTGACCATCGCCAAGCTGATCGAGCGCTATATCGCGTTTGTCGAGCAAGATAAACCGCTCGGTGATTCCAAGCGCAGCGTGCTGGGCATCTTGCAGCGCTCGCGCTTGGGTGAACTGCCGCTGGCGGAACTCTCCACCGCGCACATCATTGCCCATTGCCGCGATCGGCGTGCGCAAGGCACCAAACCGCAAACGGTGAACCAAGATGTGATTTACCTGGGCGGGGTGCTCAAATGCGCCAAGCCCTATTTTAATCTCAGCGTGGATCTCACTGAATACGAGCAAGCCAAAGCGCAGCTGCGCTCATTGGGGCTGGTGAGCAAATCGGCCGAGCGCGATCGCCGCTTGCAGCCGGGCGAGCTAGGTGCCTTTCTGGCCGCCGCCCAAGCTACCGCACACAAAGGCTTTATCCCCATCGCCGATATCGTGCGCTTTGCGATTGCCACCGGCATGCGTCAAGGCGAAATCGTCGGCCTGCGCTGGGCGGATTTGAACGAAGCCGACCGTACTATCCTGATCCGCGATCGCAAAGACCCACAAGAAAAACTTGGCAATCATCAAACAGTTCCCTTATTGGGGGAGTCATTTGCAATTATTCTTGCGCAAGCACGAGCTGACGAGCGGATATTCCCTTATCATTGCGATAGTGTAAGGGCGCGCTTTGAGCGACTGTGTGTGCTGGCGGGGATAATCGACTTAACTTTTCACGATCTGCGCCATGAAGGCATTAGCCGGCTGTTTGAGCAGGGCTACCAGATTCAAGAAGTGGCCTTGGTATCAGGGCATAAGAGCTGGAAAAACTTGGCGAGATATACACAGCTGAGGGCGGTGGATTTGCATCGGGATCAGAAGTTAGTGAAAACTATGGCCGAAATGGCGGTACGAAGTGATAAAAGATGATTTTTCATCAATTTAGCTTTTCTGCCAAAGCTGGCAATCAATTCCCATTAGTCCGTAGTCAAAATTAATGTGCAACTAGCAATTTGTGTTCATTGACAAAAACATTAGCAACGCGTATTGGATTCACTTCGGAAATAAAGTTCGGCGCATTAGGTAGTCTGGATTTTGCACTCGCCTTCGACAAAGCGTTTCAAAGCCAACACTTTTCCCTTGGTCATGGCAAAATCATACTACAAGGCGCGTTTCTACGCGGTCTGAACTCAAAGCGCAAATTAAGGTCTCAGACGGCAATCAACCACCAAGAATCAAAAGGATTTTTGAATGTACCTGCACAATGTTCATATTAAAAACATTAAGCAAGCTAATGAAGAGGATAGATTAGCTATATTTGTCGGTGCAGGTGTATCAAAAAGCTCTGATACTGATTATATCAGCTTGCCTTCATGGGGCGATCTAATAAGTGAGCTTAAATCAGATTTGGCAATAACAGAAGACCTAGATTATTTGAAATTAGCCCAGCTACATTACCTAGAGTTTGGAGAGCAGAAATATAGCCAAACATTGAGAAAATATTTTCCCGAAGACATCGCACCATCGAGCTTGCACCAGAAAATTTTAAAGTTAAACCCGCGCGTAATAATTACTACAAACTGGGATTGCATTATCGAGAGAGCAATTGAGCAAGAAGGTTGCTTATATGACGTGATATGCACGGATAAAGACCTAGTAAAATCAACCGGTCAAAACAAGTTTATTAAAATTCATGGCGACTTCAAAAATCACAATATAGTTTTCAAAGAAGATGACTATCTCAATTACTCAAGAGATTTTCCACTCATAGAGAATTACATTAAGTCTGTATTTTCGACCCATACAGTTTTGTTCTTAGGATATTCCTACAACGATATTAACCTTAAACACATAATGAAATGGATACAAAGCCATTCCAGTTCAGTCCCACCTATGTATTTGGTAAATTTTAGAACGGACAAACCTCAAGAAAACTACTTAAAAAATCATGGGGTTACCACATTAGTGCTAGACAGTAAAAGCTACTCTATTGATGAGTTTCAGCATTTAGATGAAAAATCAGCACTAACACAGTCTTTTTTAACATCTATCATTAATGACGATAGGGCAGTGTATGTAAACGATGAGCAGGAAATTATCAGTTTCATATACGACCGTATAAAGCACCTAAAGCAACAAAATGC
This sequence comes from Deefgea tanakiae, assembly GCF_019665765.1. GTDB lineage: Bacteria > Pseudomonadota > Gammaproteobacteria > Burkholderiales > Chitinibacteraceae > Deefgea > Deefgea tanakiae. The sequence goes on along the minus strand of NZ_CP081150.1, from coordinate 1,917,233 downwards.
AATAAGTCACAATCAATTAAAAAGAGCAATAACAAACTGCGGCTTTCGTTACGACAACGATGGATTAAGTATTTTAGAGTTATTCAAAAATAAAGGGGTATTGACCACTGACTATAGAGACACTACAAGATTGATTCACGAAAAATTCTTGGAAATTCTTACTCGTATAGAATCACTCAGCGTAGACGAAAAAGAGAAATTTTATCGAAGAAACTCCAGCCTCATGGACATCTTCTATATCTTATCTCTGGCTAATATCAAGGGTATCATCTTATCCGATTCAAATGAAAACGGAAAAGTTACATACTTTGTGAATGAGAAAATTGACTCATCTCAAAGCTTAGAGCAAAAAGACCGAGAGTATATCTCCTTCGCCGCATGGGAATGCAAAAGTCATGACTTCATAAAATCTTTGTCATCAGAATCTTATAATAGCTATAAGTGTGGCGAGTATGAATTAGCATTTAAAAAAAACTCCGAGCTTATTCTAGCCTGCAAAAGGCATCGAATATACTCAATGCTATTAATTGCGCTATTTAACAAAAATTTAATTTTGTGGGCACTAAAATACTCTCTCTCTACAGAGAAGAGAAGTGACTTTGAAAAGGAAGTTGAAGTACAGCTTCAAGATGAGTTTTTTAAATTTCCAAGATCAGAAATAAAAAAAATCAAGTCTTATATGATTTTCTATCCTTGCACTCTGTTCATCAGAAAGCATACGAATGTACAAGAAAAATACTTGATCTCACCAAAGCAGTTAAAACTATAAAGGCGGGTGGAATTAGTTTTAATAACAATGCAGATGAACCAACCTCCACGCACATTAACCTGTTAACTTTCGCTTTGAAAAATAACATAATGATTGATCAATACCCACCTTACAAAGCAGTAATGAGGGACTTTGTTAAGATTGCTATACTCCATCAATCAATAAAAAATATAGTAAGACTTAATCAGTATGAAGTTTACTCAGCTATCCAATTCTATTCATCAAAAGAACTCAAGTCAGAACTTAGCGTATTTTTTAAAAATATAGACACTACTCAGTTTCGCCTGAGTATTAGTGATGAATGTTCAGAGTGGATTGTTTCTACCGTCTTATCAAATCTAACAGATCGATTAATACAAGATAGAGACTTAGCTAACGACCATCAAGCTAAATTTGAAAACTGCGTGCGAATACTTGCTGTGCTTGACTTAAATGATGATTCTATTTACAAAATCATGAATAAGTTTTCCCAGTTAATTGCCAGTAGTTCGACAACTATTGGAACTTATGAGGCAATAAACGATTTTTTAGCTCATCAGTACAATTTATTTCAGCGAAAAATAGAAACTGATGTTCTCATAGCAATATTAAACACTCTAATAGACAAAATTACTTTCCACAAAGCCCATGGTTGGGATCATCACGCGATACTCCATGATTCTATAAGCAACTTATATGAATATATTCAAGTAGCAAAGAAGAAATATACTGACAAGGAAAGAGTACGTCGATTACTATTTGAGCTTCAAAGGTACAATATTGAAGATCAGCGCAATTTTTCCAGCTCTCTGCTTTACAGTGTTTTTAACATTTCGAATGAAAAAATCCGAAAAATAATTAAGAAATTCATTAAGGGTGTTATTTCTCAATCACCCAAAAAAGAGATAGATGACTGGCAGTTTTACCTTTGGTCGGTAGCAGTGGATTTTAAGAATTTTGACGTAGAGGCAGTTGCGAACCTTAATGAATATTTGGAGCAGTTTCGTGATGGAAAAATGTTTTCATCAAAACTATATTCGCTTAAAGAGTTAATTAATTTTTTGAGAAACAAGAAAGAAATTGACGCACTAGAAGATATAAACAATGAGCTAGGCAAGTTGATAAGTCATTACGAAATTCGTCCAAACTATTCATCAATCTGAGTAATCACTGAAACAGAGATGCCATTAAATTTCTGGTCGTCGACATTTTTGATTCGTTGGCGGTGAATAGTTACTTTAACCCTTTGGCTGAAGTATGAATCGCCTCGAGTTTTCTAGACACTGCCGAGCCTTTCGAAATACTGCTTTTCATACTCTACTGGTGATAGCCCATTATTGAAACTATGGCGGCGCTTGGGGTTGTAAAACATCTCGATATAATTGAACACATCTCGACGTGCCTCCTCTCGATTACGGTAGGTTTGTCGTTTGATTCGTTCCCGCTTCAATAGCTGGAAGAAACTTTCCGCGACCGCATTGTCATGGCAATTGCCACGCCGACTCATGCTCGGTTTTAAATTATGCACACGCAGTAGATCCTGCCAATCATAACTACTGAATTGGCTGCCTTGGTCCGAATGCACTAAGACCTCTTGCTTGGGCTGACGTCGCCAAACCGCCATTAATAAAGCTTTAATCGCCAACTCACGGTCCATCCGCGCGCCCATCGACCAACCAACAACCTGTCTTGAGAACAAATCCAATACTGCGGCCAAATAAAGCCAACCTTCGTGTGTGCGAATATAGGTAATGTCAGTCACCCAAACCTGATTAGGTGTATCGACATTGAATTGCCGAGCCAAATGGTTTGGTGCCGTTACGGTGGGCTTGCCACCATAAAAACCACGTCGACGACGATAGCCTGTTTGTGAACGAAGGCCAGCTAAGCGCATTAAGCGCGCGACGCGATGCTTGCCACATTGTTCGCCCATATCACGCAAGTCATCATTAATCTTGCGATAACCATAGACGCCGCCGCTTTCTTGCCACGCTTCAGTGATGATGCCAGTCAAGCGCTGGTCATCAATCGTGCGCAATGATTGTGGTCGTTGCAGCCAAGCGTAGTAGCCGCTGGGATGGACTTGCATCATCTGGCAGAGCCGTCGAACTGGATGTAGTGCTTGATGGTCACGAATGAAGGCGTACCTTACCCGGATAGCTTGGCAAAGTACGCGGCGGCCTTTTTTAGGATGTCACGCTCTTCAGTTACTCGACGTAGTTCAGCTTTTAGTTGCCGAATTTCATCCTGCTGAGTAGTTGTTTGCGGTTGTTCTGGTAAAGGCGTGGCGTAGCGCTTAATCCAGCTGTAGATGCTATGCCCTGAAACCCCCAGTCGCTCAGCGACTTCTGCGACAGGATAGTTGCGTTCTGTCACTTGCTTGACGGCTTCGATTTTGAACTCTTCGGTGTAGCGATTAGATTTGCTCATAAGACCTCCTAATTACCTCATTTTGAGGCTCTTTAGGTGTCTAGGAAACCCGGGGCGATTCAGTTCGCTATGGTACAGAGTGCCCTTAGAAGTGAGGGAGACGCTTAATATGGATGCCAAAACTTAAGACAAAACCAATCAGGAAAACATATTGAAAATGTCCGCCAAGGCCGATCTGTTGATGGCAAGATGTAAAATACGAAAGGCCGCGAACCATTTGGTTGCGGCCTTCAATATTATGGCGTTACACCACGGCTGCTCGGCCAAAGCCGACATGTGAGCATCAATCCATTTCGAAAACGCTGCATTTCGGCACGCTGCATTTCGGCGTAAACTGGTGTAATTGAAGCGAGTTGAAATTCCTACGTTTGAATAATGATATTTATGTGCTCAGCTTCTGATTTTGCTCCAGACATGCTTTTATAATTAGATTTTGCTTTATTTTTCTGAGCTCTTAATGACCGATCTAGCTGCCTATCTAAATGATTCAACACCACGCACTTGGATGTTTTACGGTGATAGCATTACTCATGGTGTTTTGCATACCTTTGGTGCACGCTGTTTCAGTGAGCACTTTGCTGAGCGCGTCCGCTTTGAACTCAACCGTCCTGATGATGTCATTATTAATAATGCTAATTCTGGATTGAACACCAAGCAGTTGCTGGCTCATTTTCCATCACGTGTGGCTCGTTTTCGACCAGATGTATTAGTGTTGATGGCGGGGATGAATGATTGCAATACTAAACAAGAAGACAACCAATTTGTTTCGCTACCAGAATTTCGTGAGAATTTGATCGCCATGGTGATAGCTGTGCGCACGTGGGGTGGGGAAGTTTTACTGCAAACGGTCACGCCGGTCATTCCAGGTTTGATTCCAGAGCGGGGGCTGAGCCTGCCACAATACAACGATGCTATACGCTCAGTAGCGCAAGAGCTGGCAGTACCCTTAATTGATCATGCTTCAGTATGGGCAAAATATGCTGATAATATTAATTGGCTTATGGCAGATGCTATTCATCCAAATGCGTATGGACACATTTTATTAGCCCATTCTCTATTTCAGCATCTGGGGATTTTTCAGCCAAATCTCACTTCACCAACTAGTCGATTATTTATGCCTGTGGAGTCGCTTCCTGTTATGTAGAGGGGGTTCCCAGGTTGGTTGATCTGTCGATATCTAATCTTGATTCGCGAAAGGACGCAAATCACTAGGTTGCGGCCGTCATTCTTTTCGAGTCATCACACAAGCCCCAAGTTTTTTTACTGAAAAAAATTGCTTGGCGAAATACCAAATTGGCGTTTGAACATCGCGGTAAATGCACTGGGGCTGTTGTAGCCGCAGTCAAAAGCCACATCAATCACCCGCTCGCCTTGCGCGAGTCGTTCCAGCGCATTGAGCAAGCGAGCTTGTCGCCGCCATTCGCCCAACGTCATACCGGTAACTTTATTAAATCGGCGCTGCAGCGTACGCGCATCGACGCCTGCTTGGCTGGCCCAGTCTTCCGTCGTACGGTTTTCATCGGGGTTTGCCAGAATGTCAGCACAAATCCCGCGCAGCAATCCGTCATCGGGCATCGGTAATTGCATCGGTAGCGTGGTGAGGGTTTTCACTTCATTGAGCAGCAATTGCGCAATCATCTGGCTGCGCGGCCGGATGGGCTGTTCCTGATAATCAATGCTGATCGCCGCCAAAATCAGCTCGCGCATCAACGGGGTGATTTCAAGAACGCAACATTCGCTAGGTAAATCCTGTACCGCATCGGGGCGAATATAAATCGACCGCACCTCGACTAAGCCGATCATAAACACTTCGTGCCACACGCCTGCGGGCACCCAAATGCCGCGATTGGGGGGTACGATCCATTGCCCGAGCGGCGTGATCAAGCGCATCACGCCGCTGATCGCATACAGTAGCTGGGCAACTTCGTGCCAATGGCGGATCGTGGCCGAGCCGGGCTGATGATCGACGGCCTTGCCGTGGAGCAATGCGCCCGCCATATCGCGTAATGGACCCACTCTTTCTATCAACATTGTCGTTTTCGCTATGGTGTTTGCCTTATTCTCGCAGGACAGGCAGGGGTGATGTCAATAAGATGTGTTCTCAACTTATCCCATGACTCACTTGGAGCGTCAGATGAATACCGCGACGATCACCAGCCAGCCCGAGCGCACATCGACCCGATACCGCGTTTTGGCGGCTATCAGTAGTGCCCATTTTCTCAATGACATGATGCAATCGCTGATTTTGGCTTTGTATCCAATGCTGAAGGGCAATTATCACCTCAGCTTTGCCCAGCTCGGTTTGATTACGCTGACCTACCAGATTACTGCTTCAATATTGCAGCCGCTGATCGGCGCGATGACGGATAAACGCCCGCAACAGCACTCGCTGGTGGTCGGTATGGGCTTTACCTTGGTTGGGTTATTGCTCTTGTCGCAAGCCGATTCCTTTCCCTTAATATTGCTGGCCGCAGGCTTGGTTGGAACAGGTTCATCGATCTTTCACCCCGAATCATCACGCATCGCGCGCTTTGCGTCGGGCGGACAGCATGGTTTGGCGCAATCGCTGTTTCAGGTCGGTGGAAATGCGGGCAGTGCAACGGGGCCGCTGCTTGCAGCGCTAATTGTGATTCCGCTTGGCCAGCCGAGTTTGGCGTGGTTTTCATTCGCTGCCTTGCTGGCGATGGGCGTGTTGTGGCGCATTAGTCTGTGGTATTCACACCAACAAAAATCGCAGGGTCACAAAAGCAAGGCGAAAACGGCACCATTCACTCCGCGCAAAACCTTGTGGGTGATGGGCGTGCTTTTGACACTATTGATGACCAAGTTTGTGTATATGGCTAGCTTCCAGAGCTATTACACGTTTTATCTGATTGAGCGTTTTTCGCTAGCACCACAGCAAGCGCAATTATTGCTGTTCGTATTTCTGTTTGCCGTCGCGTTGGGCACGGTGCTTGGCGGCCCGATTGGTGATCGCATCGGCCGCAAAACGGTAATCTGGTTCTCGATCTTGGGCGCCGCGCCGTTCTCAATTGCGTTACCTTATGTCGGTTTAACAGGCACGATTACGTTGAGCTTTATCGTAGGGCTGATTATGTCTTCCGCGTTTTCGGCAATGTTGGTTTATGTGCAAGAACTTATGCCGGGTAAAGTTGGTATGGTGTCGGGGCTGTTTTTTGGTCTTGCTTTCGGCATAGCCGGGATTGGTGCAGCGGTGATTGGGCGTTTAGCCGATAGCTACGGAATTATCAGCATTTACCTTATGCTGGCCTATTTACCATTGCTTGGTATGGTTGCGGGCCTATTGCCGAAAGTAGAAAATACCAAAATTAGCTTTAAGTAAAGAGTTGAAGGAAATGCCGAATTTGTTGAAATGAAGCAACTCGACTCGACACAATGGCCGCAACCTGATGGTTTGCGGCCGTTCGTTTTTCAGCTTTGGGCATCTACAGATCGGCCAAAGCGGATTTTCCAGCTTCAATATGAGGACGGGCTTTGTCTCAAACGTTGGTATCCATATTTCCCAGTACCCCTCACAGAGTGATTCACTACAGATAAAGCGTGCCCATTTTTCTCCATGCGTTGGCGTGATGGGCGCGGCCCTGCCAGATGTGCAGTGAGTTTTTAATGCCTTTTTGCCACAGGGTCGCAGAGAGGCTTTGATTATTAGCTAAAAATGGATCGTGATGTCCGATGGTGAGCGTGATGTCCATTGCCCGCAAATGCTGCAATTGCTGATCACAGTGTAGATTGGGTAAGAAGTGACAAGGGGTGTGGAAATAGACGTTCTCGTCATAATAGCCACTAAGTAAGTTCTGAAACGACTCAACACTCAGCGTTAAATCGTAGCGCCCTGAAAACGCTGTGAGCTTTTGAAACAAATGGGGGTGTCGTAATGCAATATTGACGGCATGATAGGCACCTAAACTGGCGCCGTAAACATGGGTATGAGGCTGTGAATTGATGCTGTGCATGAAGGGCAAAACTTCATTCAAGATGTATTCTTCATATTGAATGTGCCGAACAATACGCTCGGCTGGAGGGCGAGAAAAACAATAAAAGCTCTCTAGCGCCAGATTATCCACGCAAAAAATCTGTAAATACCCGGCCTCAATTTTATGGGCTATCGATTGAATAAAACCGATGTTTTCATACTCATAAAATCGTCCATCTCGCGTCGGAAACGCCAAGACTTTGGCCCCTGCATGGCCAAACACGAGTAGCTCCATATTTCGCCCTAACCGTGGGCTGTGCCAGCAGTGATATTCTCGCTTCATAAATCCCTAAAAAATAGTCGTAATTCAGCGTCTAATTGAGCATTCTGCTGGCTTTGCTCAGGATATTCAAAATGCCCAGCCGACAATACAAATAAAGTTTTGGGCCCTGCTAAAACATTAAAAATCGCAAATTGCCCTGGCGGGGCAACGGCCGGATCAAACAAGGCCAAGGCCAAATGCATGGGGATTTGAATGTGCCGCGCAGCGATGGCTGCATCGTAATACTGCAGTGTTGCCATTACATGACCACGTTGCTGCTCATAAGACTGTACCGCCGCACCGCTTCCGACCGTTGCCCAGCCTAATCGACTGGCCTGATCGCCAAAAGTGGGCACATTTAATGCAGCCGCCTGAAATCGAGGATCCCAAGCCAGTGCCATCGCGCCGATCCCGCCGCCAAAGCTCTCGCCCATATAGGCCAAATGGCCATCTAATGCGGGAAACTCCGCCAGCATCGCAGTCGCTGCGCACCATAAATCTTCGACACAGCCACCCAAGATGTATTGCTCAGGCACGTCGATATCATGCAGTACATGAAAATTGGGATTATCCGAAATGCCAGCGCTGCGACTGCGCGCCAAACCGCGAAAACAAATAAACAATATCGCGGCGTTTTCGATTGGCAGATTAAAATCAGGCGCATCTCGGCCGCCGTAGCCATGGCCCACAATCAAACCTCGCTGAATCGGCCCCGATTTTGGAGTCAGCAACCAGCCACCAATGAGCACTCCATGACTGGAAACATACTGAATGTTTTCGACGCAATATTCAGCGTGCGTGATCTCAGAAGGGCTTCGTTTTAAAGCCACCTGCAATTGGCGGGCTGCTTGATATTTTGTTTGCCAAAATGCGCTAAAGTCGGCGCATTCATCGGCCGGATTTTGTTGCAATAGCGTTGCCAGACTGTAGCCATAACGTGGGTCAAATGAATAATCATGTTCAAAACAAGGCATAAACAACTCATAAGAAAAACCATCGGTTTTGAAGTATTCGCCGATGTATCAGTCTGCGGTTCATCAAGCCAACATAAGCTGGCCTGATGAACCCAGTGTGTCGATTAGTAAATCAACTGCTCACGCCAGCTCATTGCAGGCAATTGCTTTGGCATTTGCACCTTAAACTCTTCTCGTGGCCCAATGCTATTGGTCCATAAAAAGAGGCGATCATTGTAGCTGCCGCCATTCCACGCCGTGATGTAATAATCAGCAGCGCGAGCCCAATCTTTGAATGCAACGGTATCGCCATCTTTCAAACATCCCGTTGGATTGCTCACATTGATTAGGCGTAAATCGCCACTGGCTTGTAGTGCGCCTTGGCGAGTGTAGTAGGAGTACTGGTTGCCAGTGAGTGCACCCGACCAAGTCCAAAACCAATCAGGGGCATCGCTACGCTCGACTCGGATATAGTCTCCAGAGCGAATGCAGCCGTTGTCGCGCATTGAGAAATTATTCGACAGATTAAAACGCGTTTTACTCGTTAAATTCTGACTGGCATTGGCCAGCAACCAACCATCGTTACTGCTCGCTGACTGAATCCAACGCCCATTCGCTGCGTTTTGAAATGCCACCGCCCGATGGCTGCCGTCTTGCGCAACAAAAGCCTGCGTCGGCGTGGCCGCATCTGCGCGGGCAAATCCCATCACGGGGTAATGATCAGAATAATCAGTATAGGCGTAACTACGTGACTGGGTACTATCGGTGACGCGCCACTGTGGCGAAGGAGGATCGATGGTTAGATTTTGCCAAACCGATGGTTGCCGGTGCGTTCGCGCCACCAAAATATAATCAAGATATTCAACCGGATCTTTAGTTCGCGCACCATAACGCTCAAGCGCTAAACCATTATTTTTGGTATCAAATGTATAGGGCAAACCGACATACTTTGGCTCACTGGCTTGCAATGTCGCCAGCATGGCTTGGTACTCAGCTTGGTTGAGCTTATTGATATTAAAATCGCCGGTAATCACCACGATTTCATTGCTAGGAATATTTTTTTGATCGATCCACTGACGGATTTCTTTGAGCTGGGCTTGCCGGATGGCTGCGTGCCCGCCATTTGAATTGCAACCCCACGATGACTCTGATTGCATGTGCGTGCTAATCAGATGATAAAACTCGCCATTGCGGTTGATCTTGACGTAGACAAAGCCTTTGAGAGCAGGAAAATCATCACCACATCCGGCGATATTGTAAAGATACTGCGTCTTTTCGATGATGGGCCATTTACTCACAACGGCGACGCCACCATCCTCGGGTAATCCGCTACGCCATGTGCCTTGTGTTGCATCCCAGCCTAACTGACTACGGCCAAGTACCGATGTTTGATAAGGAAATTGAGTTTTTAACTGCGTAAGGAGCAGTTCAGATGCTTCGTTATCGAACAACTCCTGAAATGCGACCACATCTTGGGATTTGAGCCAATCGGCCGAGGCAATTAATTTTGCGCGTTGGTTTTGAGCATAATTTGGAAATGCGGTGCTTGGCAGCAGCATCACATTCCAATTACTCACCTTCAGATCATCTGGATAAGCCGCCCAGAGTGGCGAGCTCATCAATACAGCCAATAGTGCGGATATTATTTTCACTGTCTCACCCCTATTTATATAAAAAGGGCTGATTCTGTCCATTTAGTGTGACAAAGGGATTGAGCTATTAATACGTTTTGATTAACCCTTACATCCACTTGATGACGGTTTTGACTCAGCCCCATAAGGCAGTTGATGGAAAGATATTGTCCGGCGTCGTCGGATACTGGCCTAAGTTTCCACCCCCATCCCAACCTTCCCCCGTCAAGGGGGAAGGGGCGAATTCAGTTTATTTTCAAACATATCAACACCAAGTCTGAACAAAGCCTTTTAAATCGATGTATTGCCAGCTATGCATTGCAGATAAAAGGCTGTAGCTAAATACATATATGCCGTATCTGGAAGGGGATATCCCATCGCCGATATCATGCGCCAAGGCGAAATCGTCGGCCTGCGCTGGGCGGATCTCAACGAAGCCGACCGCACCATCCTGATCCGCGATCGCAAAGACCCACAAGAAAAGCTGGGCAATCATCAAACAGTACCCTTATTGGGTGAGTCATTTGCAATTATTCAGGCACAAGCACGAGCTGACGAACGGATATTCCCTTATCATGGCGATAGTGTAAGGGCGCGCTTTGAGCGGCTGTGTGTGCTGGCGGGGATTAGCGATCTCACTTTTCACGATCTGCGCCATGAAGGGAGTAGCGGCTTGTTTGAAGGGCTACCAGATTCAAGAAGTGGCCTTGGTATCGGGGCATAAGAGCTGGAAGAACTTGGCAAGGTATACGCAGTTGAGGGCGGTGGATTTACATAGGGAAGTGGCTGCGCCTGCGGTGCTGAGTGGGCGGAGTGATAGAAGGTAGCTGTAAAATTTAGTTCTAAATTAATTACTTCGATGGTTACAAATTTACAGTGTGTTGGAATGTATTTCTAATTCAGTGAAATTTGGTGGCTATGTGACATTTTTTATAAGTATAAATATTGCACGGTATAAAGTAAATGGAAATAATTAAGTCAGTTGAAATAAGAAAATTTAGATCATTAAAATCATTGACGCACAAGCTTGATTTTACAGACTTGAATATTTTTGTAGGTAAAAATGACCAAGGTAAGTCAAATGTTTTGCGTGCATTAAATCTATTTTTTAATGGCGAGACGGATCGAAGTATTCGATTTAGATTTTCTGATGATTATTGCTATCATTCCAATACTGGAAAGGGTACTAAACATGAAATACGCATAGATTTAATCATAGAGCCGCCACGAAATAGATTTAAACATGCTAAACCATTAAGATGGACTAAACATTGGAGGCCAGATGGTTCTGTTTTTGAAGAGCGCCGATATATTGGTAGTGAACAAGAGCTTGCTCAACGAGATAATGTATCAAAATGGCTTGATAAAATTAGATATAGATATATTCCAGCAATTAAAGGTCAAAGTTACTTTTCTGCGTTGATGGGTGAACTGCATGATGTACTTAATGAAGCGCATTCAAGTGTATTGAGTTCTCAGGGTGAGGATTTTATAAGTGGTATAAGAAAAGTAACTGAAGATATTACGAAAGATTTAAATGAACAGATTGGTATATCAAATACTATTCAGGTTCCATCTGATTTTAAACAATTATTTTCTAATTTAGATTTTGGTGTTCGAGTTAATGAGCACACTTATCATTTAAAGCAGCGTGGTGATGGAATAAAAATTAGGCATATCCCAGTAATATTGAAGTATATGTCTGAACAGGAACGAAATATCTCAAGAGCTGGTTATGTTAAGCCTGATACGATTTGGGGATTTGAAGAACCTGAGAATAATCTTGAATTACGTTATGCATTTGAATTAGCCAAGAAATTCAAAGACTACTCCAGTGATATTCAAATTTTTGTTACAACGCATTCCCCTGCGTTTTATGCTCTTGATCAGCATGAGAATGATGGAGTGAACATGTATTATGTTCATCAAAATGATGATAAGTGCACTCTTGTTTCAAAAGTATCACACGATAAAACAGATGAACTTCATGAAATTATGGGCTTATTACCATTAATTACTCCATATTTAACAAAAATTTACGGTCAGCAAAAAGAAATTGAAGCTTTAGAAGTTAAGGTAGGTGCATTGCAAGATAATACGTCTGTTGTTGTGTTGACTGAGGATTCAGATTTCGAAGCTCTGAGTATTTATTTTAAAGGGCACGGTTGCAATTTAGATCGAACTGAGTTTATTTCTTACAATGGAGTTGGCGAAATAAAATCTGCAATTGCTATTGGAAAATATATAAAGTCTAAAAAACCAAACGTAGATATTATTATACATCGTGATCGTGATTATCTTACGGATGAAGAAATTGAAAAGCTGCGTATTAAAATTGTGGCATGTGGGTTGCACTTTTATGTACCTAAAGGTGTTGATGTCGAGGGTGAGTTTATTTGTCCAAAACACATAAATTATTTATACCCTAGAGTTGATATCGATAAAGCTTCTTTATTTATTGAAGAAGCTACGGATGAGGCAGAAGATGATTCACTGGGGAGATTGATAGATCATCATTTTAAGTTAATTAATGCTAAAAGTGATGGTGCGTATGGAAAAATGAAGGAAATTGAAGGTAGGTATCTAAATGATAAAGTTCGATATCGTTATGGAAAAAAAGTAATTGGGCTATTAAAGAGTAAGGTGCAAGTTGAAGTCAGGAGTAATCCTAATTTTTATATTTACTCTGATTTTATAAAAAATACTTCGTTGGCTTCTATTTTTAATAAATAAATAGTTCTGTGTTTGTACTGTTTGCTATGCATATTTAAAGACGTGTCATTTAGATGTTTTTATTTGAATCAGCTTGTTATGTATAGTAGTTCAGGTGAAATTATTCTTATCAAAAATAAGCCCGCACCTGCGGGCTTATTCTTGTCTGTTGTTTGCACTGTCTAGTGGTCTAGTGGTTGGCTGCGTTGGTGGTATTGGTTGGCGGCGATGGTTTCGATTCGTTTTAGCTTGAGTCTGTAGTCTTGGAATACGTTGACGTAGCGGCGGTGGATGGGGGATTCGTTTGGCGTAGGGCTGGGGCGAGGGTTTGCCAAGCGGCGTGGATTTGGCGGAGCTGGACAGCGTGCAGGCTAAAGGCTTCGCTGGGTGTGAGTGAGCAGGGGAGTTTTTTTGCCACTTCGCGATCGACCAGCTGGGCCAGTTGCTTGGCGGTGCAGGGGAAGATCGGTTCGCCGCTGCGGGTTTGGCTGGCTTGGCCGTGCATCCAGTAGTCGTTCAAACTAGGCTCCGTTGCCAGCTGTGCCTGCTCGGCTTGTTGGTCGATCCTTTGGCGAGGTCTTCGATGCGTACGAAGCGTGGGGCTTTGGCGCTGTCGGTGAGGCGGATGGCGGGGAAGGGGTTGCGGGCGGCTTGCTCGTTGACTTTGCCGAGGCCAAGGTAATCCGCGCCAACGGTTTCCAGTGGGATCAGTGGTTTTTGGTAGCAGGCCTGTTGTCGCCGATGCTTTTTTGACCCATCTGCCGACATTCAACTGACCCAAGCAAAACTTGTCTTTTTCAATAAGCTTTAATAGCTTGCAGCGTAATGCCGTGGGTCACGCAAATCTTGGCAGATGGGTCAGTCGGAGCGAAGACCTAGCTTTAATGTCCATATTTACCAGCACACCTCAACTCTCAGCCTGTAATCGGAAAAGATACGGCTGATACCTTGCTTTTGTGCCAGTCGGTGCTGTTCAAGATTGCGCCAATTGATGACGGCCTGCTCGTCTCGCCAAAAGGATAACGATAATAATTTCCCTGCTTGAATAAGGCTCTCTAACCGTTCAATCGAGATAAAGCCATCCATCTGCTCTAGCAAGGGTTGTATAGCGTTGATTTTCTTTTTTACTCATTGCGGCCTCCTGCTGGCTCGATTTTACCAAACAGGCGTCTCCACCAAATTCAGGCTATCTCACTGGTCATGGTGCAGTATTTTGTGGGTGAGACTCATTCATGTAGATGCATTGGTTAATACCAGTTCCTCCTTATTGATGAAGCACGCGCGAAGGTAAATATATTTTTGTAAATTTTTTTAAATTTCATCTGTAGAAATTTTAAAGAAAAAAAACACAAGAAATAACTTTGAAGCTAGAAGCAATACTCTTCCTTTTTTAGAAAAAACGAAAATTTTTTACGTAGTTGTAAATTTTAAATTAGGAAATAATACGTGTTTTTACTACATTAGAATATCCTAATATTGCGATGCATCAAACTAAAACACTTGTTTAACCCTTGTTTTTCATGGTGTTCTGATGAGGTGTTGTCCTGCAAAATAATGCTATTGATGTGTAGTTTGTAATTTTGCAACTACTAAATCTGAGAGCAAAACAAATTGTAAGTTAATAGGAAAAACCCGTACTTGACAAGGATATTCCATTTGCAAATTAATAGTATTCAACACTAAAAAATTCAGAATGAACTGAGGGCTTGGTGTTGAATACTGTCTTATTGCTTACCATTTGATTGGGGTCGGTAATACCAGTGCCTCGCGGAAAGTTAAATACAACATATAAAACAAGGAGAACTCAATATGTCGCACTTCAACCGTTTTGCTATTGCAGCCATTCCAGCTGTCTTAATGGCTGCATCCAGTTTGTCTTATGCCGCTGATGCGTGGAAGGAAGGTGTCACCTATAACGCAGGCTCAGTCGTTACTTATGCTGGAAGTGATTACCGAGCTTTAGTGACTCATGTGTCGTACGTTGGGGCGAATTGGAATCCAGCTTCAACAACAACGCTGTGGACCCGCATCGGTGCAGCCTCAACAACGTTAGCGCCTACTGCAAAACCGACTCTGGCTCCAACGATAAAACCAACGTCGACGCCTGTCATTGTGCCAAGCACGACTCCGACTGTAAAACCAACATTAGTCCCAACGTCGTCACCAACTGTTAAACCTACACCAGCGCCAACCACTTTTCCGACAGCTAAGCCAAGCGCCACTGCGACAACTGGGCCTACAGTAAAACCGACTTCTTCGCCAATCGGTGTCTGCAGTGAGGTAACGCAGTGGGAAACTACTAAGTCATACTCAACAGGAGCTTTAGTTGTCTACAACGGCAACAAGTACTCTGCCAAGTGGTGGACTCAGGGTAATACCCCGTCTCAAACAGACTCTGCGAGCCCTTGGAAGTATGAAGGTGCTTGCCCTGCTCCAACTGCAACGCCAGTTGGAATGATGCCTGAACCAACACCGAAGCCAGCTGCCACATTGGCGCCAGGTGAAGAAGTGACTCCTCCGCAACAGCCACAAGTAGGGGCCTATTTCACTCAGTGGGGAGTATATGAACGTGATTACGAAGTCGCTGATATTGTGAGTTCGGGCGCAGCGGCGAATCTGACGTTTATTAATTATGCATTTGGCAATATTTATCAGAAAAATGGTGGGTATGAATGCGCAATGGTAAACAAGCTTGAGACTGCGGCAAAAAATCCAAATTCACCTGAAGCAGGTACCGGTGGTGACTCTTATTCAGACTATGGCAGGAAGACTAATCGCAGGGTCGACCCGACTGACCAAGTCAATTGGGATGATAATTTGTCGGGAAATTTCCGCGAATTTAAAGCGTATAAGAAGAAATTCCCGGATACCAAATTGTTTATCTCCTTGGGAGGGTGGACTTGGTCGAAATGGTTCTCTGCCGCATCGAAAACAGATGCACTGCGTAAGCAGATGGTTAAATCGTGTATTGATATTTACATCAAAGGTGATTTGCCATTAGCTGAAAGTCGTGGGGGGCCAGGTGCGGCTGCAAATATTTTCGATGGCATTGATATCGACTGGGAATTCCCGGGTGTTCAAGGCATCGGTTACAACATGATAGCTCCTGAAGACAAGCAAAACTTCACCTTGCTATTGGCGGAGTTCCGCAAGCAACTGGATGAGCTGGCCGTTCAAAATAGGAAAAAATATTATCTGACTGTTGCCATCGGTGCTGGCCGAGACAAAATCGAGATGACTTCACCTCGTGATTACTCTCGTTACCTAGATTGGATCAATGTCATGACCTATGACTATAACGGCGGCTGGAGTGCGGAAGGTCCAACGGACTTCCAATCTCATTTATATGCAGATCCAAATAGTCCTCAATATAAATGCCCAGGTAAGCCAACAGATAAGTGTTACGGCGATCGCAGTTTGGTTTCTTATTACAACACGGATGATGCGATCAATCTATTGATCAACTCTGGTGTCAATCCCAAAAAACTGGTGCTGGGGATTCCTTATTATGGCCGAGGCTGGACGGGTGTAAGTAACTTTAGTAATGGTCTATATCAAAAAGCCACTCGTGCAGCAGATGGGATCTATGAACCAGGCAATGAAGATTTCAAAATCCTAAAAGATCGCCCTGGTAATGTCTTCATTCATCCTATTACTAAAGCATCTTATAAGTTTGATGGCTCGACATTCTGGTCATACGACACACCAGAAGCGATTCAAATCAAGATCGATTACGCCAAAGCCAAAGGCTTGAATGGTGGTGTATTTGGTTGGGCACTTGACGGTGATGATAAATCAGCAACTTTATCAAAAGCGATGGGTAACGCTCGTAAATAAGTAATGAGGTAGTGTTAACCACCCCCTTTTCCCCATCAAAAAAGGGGGTGGTTAATAACTATATTTCAACTTTTTAGATGAGTTGATATTAAAGCTTGAATGTAATTTGTTCATGTCAAAAAAAACTATAAATTTCATTTTGTAAAGAAATTAAGCTTTCAATTTGGCTTGAATGTGGGTTGTCGTTTCTTGATAAAAATAAAGGCGACAGTACTTAAGTCAAAGCTTTAATTAATTTTCTTAAGTGGATGTTTTGTTGAATGAAGTGCTTAATTATTGCTTAGCCGATCAGTATTTCCGGTAATTTTTATGGTTGCTGGCTAATTGTTTGCTTTTTAGGTAAGTGTTTTTAACTAAATATTACACATGATTTTTAATTTAATTAGGTGGGCTTTGTTAGCTTTTAAAGCGGAGTTCTGCATCTGAAAAGCAACTAATCATCATCGTTAATTTATGACGGCATTGAATTGATCATTAAAGTCGAAGTGGCGATGATTTATTTTTGTGATTGTTTATGTGTCAAAGTAACAAATGCTTATTTTCGATAAATGTTGGCAACAATTCTGGATTTGCCTCATTAATTTCTTATACCTGCTTGTAAATACGATCTTTGCAAGTGCTCCGCTACGCGGAAATTGGTTATTTACCTTCAAATGGAGTGAAAGTTTATGCATACAAAAGTTCGATTTGCCCCTCTAGCGCTTGTAGCGCTACTCAGTGCGAGTGTCTTTGCTGCCGAATGGACGCCAAGCAATTCATACCCCGCTAATAGTATGGTCACGTATCAAGGGGCTACTTTTAAAGCAAAATGGTGGAGCCAAGGAGAAATTCCAGGAGCAAGCCAATGGGGGGCATGGGAAAAAGTGATCGCTTCTGCGACACCGACTCCAAGTGCTAAGCCAACCGCTGCTGCATCGGTAACGCCAACACCAACACTAGTTCCTACGTTGGCGCCGACAGCGAAGCCTGTTCTGACACCGACTTCGACGCCTAAGCCAACATCGGTAGCAACATCATCACCAAAACCAAGCGCTGCACCCACTGCGGTACCGACGACCAAGCCCGTGTCGACTCCGACAGCAATTCCTAGCGCAACCCCGAAGCCAACGTTAATACCTACTTCATTGCCGACCACTCTGCCTACATTAGCACCGACTACACCAGTGCCTGTCGTTGGCGCACCGGCGAAAGCAACAATCCAATTTGATCTAGTTGGTAACAAACTAACGGTAATTTGGAATAAGTGGTATGGAGAAAGTGCAAGCAGTTGGGAGCTATATGAGAATGAAAAACTCATTAAAACAGCCACCATTGCGCCAAATGGGATGAATCCACAGAATATAAGTACTTTGATCGGAGATAAAAAAACTGGCTTGTATCGCTACAGAGTCAAGCTCATTAACTCGCAAGGCGCTACTCTGACAGACTCAATGACTGCGATTGTGGGTGATGCCAGTAAGATCACTATTGCCGATTGGGATACTGATGGCCAAGCACTGCAAGCTACGGTGCCACTAGGTAGTAGCAGTGTGGATCTTGCCGTTTTGGGCGTGAGTAGTGCCCAGCTTTCTGTTTTAAGCAATGCGTCTTACATCGCAGATGTCAGTATCAGTGGCAATAAATTGCAAATAAATGCGAAGAAGGCGGGCCGTGCTGGTATTCGAATTACTGATGCGAGTGGTGCTATTCGTTATATTGGTGTGAGAGTCAAAAATGCAGACGGTAGCTTGCCTGGAATGCCGGACTACGTATCGATTGGTTCGGTGTCCGACGACGCTAAAACAGCGCAAGATACATGGCGAAATTTTGGCACTGCCGGGAAGAATACGCGAGTTGATGTTCGTTATGTTTATATCAATGGCGGCGCATGTATAAGTGACTGCTGGCGAAAATGGACACCAGAAGATGGTGGACGTCTTTCTACGTATATTCGAGAGTCTAAAAAGCTCGGGCAGATACCCTACTTTGTTTGGTACAACATTCCAGCCGGTGGTGAAAGTTATTTCAATGATTTAACCAATATCCAGACGCCACTGTATATGAAAACATATTTTGCCGATCTGAAATTTGCAATTGAGCTTGCAAATCGTGAGGCGGGTGATGATTTGGTGGGTTGGATTTTAGAACCAGACTTCCTTGGTTATATGATGCAGCAATCAGGTAAGCAACCTGCTGAAATCATGGCATTTGTAGATCAAGCGTATGAAATTGGTTTGCTAGATCGACAGCGAGATCCGCTTTTCCCTAATACCGTCCAAGGGTTAGTGCAGGCGATTAATTATATATTCAAAACTCGAGCTAATAATGCATTCTATGGTTGGCAATTCAATGTGTGGGGCGCAAATGGCTTTGTTGCAGAAGGGTTAATGCACGAAACGGATGCAAAAGGGATTGCTGGTGGGCGAGCAGTGATTGCACAGAAAGCAAAAGAAATTGCTGATTACTACCTCGCAGCTGGTGTTGCAAGCCATGGTGCCCAGTTTATTTCGATTGATAAATATGGGCTTGATGGGGGGGCTCCTCAGAAGAACAATTGGCTTTGGAATGCAGATCATTGGAATAACTATAATTTCTTTACCGCTGAATTAAATCGACTGACTCAAAAGCCGATCATCTTATGGCAATTGCCTGTAGGCCATGTTAATGGTACGCAAGGAACCAATCCATATACTAATCAGCCATTTGCTCCTCTAACTGGGGTCGATAAATCATTTGAAGATACTGCGCCTTTATATTATTTCGGTGATGTATTTACACCAAAAAGTACTGTATTTAATGCTGATTACTTTAAGACTAATCGTTCTCTTGATCCAAAAATTAAAGTTAATGGTGATCAGGTTATTTGGGAGAGTCATATGGATGAAGCTAAGAAAGCAGGCGTAATCTCAATGATGTTTGGCGCTGGAGTTGGAAATAGTACTGATTCTGTTGGTGTCAACGGCGCCATCACAGATGATCGTTGGTGGCTAGTTAAGGCACAGGGTTATTACCAAAATGGTCCAGTTTCATTGAAATAAGATCAAGTGAGCCAGGGCTGATGCCCTGGCTTTAGGGGAAGCATTGACTTGGTTAATATTTAAAAACTAATTATAAAATTGGTGAGAATAATGATGATGTACGATTCCAGTTTGATTGATCTTATTCGTTTAGGTGAGCAAAAAAAGCAGTGTGAAATACCTTCATTTGCAACGCAAATAGCATCGATGACATTTTCTGTTGTTCGCAAAAATATGAGTGCGCAAGAAATTAAAGGGGTTATTTCTTGTGTCGAGTATTTACTAAAAACACTAACTTGGCGTGAAAATATTTTTGGAATTCCATTTTTATGGAAATCCTATACCAGCACACTATTTTTAAGCAATGATTATTACAAGTTAATGTCAGAGTCAATTGTTGCAACTGTTCTTCAATATTGCTACTGCTCTGTTGAAAGTGGCGCCTTTCTTTCAGAGGAGCTCCTTTCTGACTTGATAAATGGCATTGAGATTGCATGCATCAGAGCGACTCGGCAAGACAGCATTCATTATGATGACGATGTTCAATTACTAGATCATGCAGAATTTTCTCGACTTATTTCAAAGCAATAAAATATTAAATTTTATTGTTGAATAGATCTAAATAGTTTTTGACTAGAGTTTTTAAAATTAATAGGTTATGCCTCTAAAGGGCCACCAATATGAGAAAAAGTAGATTTAGCAAAGAACAGATTTTAGGTTTTCTCAGGCAAGCAGAGCTTGGCGAAAGTGTGCAAAATATTTGTCGACAAGGTGACTTCTCCGATACTACCTTTTACTCTTGGCGCGCAAAATACGGTCAAGTTTCTGGTACAGACTTAATCTGTTGTTGCGAGCTCGGCGTTGAGAATGGTTTGTTGAAGAAATTATTGGCTGAGGCGCGCTCAGATATTGAAGTATTAAAGGCGACCTTTAATGTTAATCAACTCACTCCAGATGAAAAACGTAAAGCAATATTGTCTATCTTGCGCAAAAGTGGATACTTGTCTGAATTGACTGAATCCCATCTTACAGAGTTAACCCGTGATTAATATATGATTCTAAACGGACGCCTACTGAGACCAACGTCATCGCGATAATGGCTCATAAAGTATCCGCAAAGGCTGAACTAGTGAAAGCGGGAATGGTTGGCTGGGCGTCTGCAATAGCTGCTACTGCAGACGTTCAATGAAGCCCAAATCGTGAGGACAAAAAGTCTATTGTTGGCCGATTTTAGCTTTTCGCAGAGCGTAACAAATTGTGCTGAGATTTTGTGTTTTCGCACTTTAGTCAGCCCGAGAATATAGAACAGCGCCATGATTATGGCGCTGTTTTTCTAACTTCGCCGTAATCATGCAATTAATTACATAAATGGCGCCATATCCATATATAGCGATCAACTCAGGAATACTTGGCAATTAAGCAAGAATTGTCAGAGCCTGATCCTGCTCGATTGGCGTGGCGAGATCTGATCAAAAAAACTATTCGTGAGGTAGTGACTCAGCCCGAACTGGATGCATTGATTGTGATTCAGCAAACCGTTGATACATGGTTCCTGAATCTGAGCGGGGGGATGTGCAGGCGCATTGAAGAGTTGCGACGTTTACACGAGGGCGTACTAGCCAGATAGGGCCTGCGCCCATCGGAGTTTCTTACTTGGAATGCGCGACAACTTAATTAGTGGTTTGATGGCTGATACAGCACAAAAATAAATGCTTTTTAGGGCGGGAAATAGTACTGATTCCTGATCAATAGCACTGTTGAAAATTTGCTTTGATTTAAACCGCCGCGCTAGTTTCTATGTCCGACTTCGTCGGATACTGGCCTAAGGTCATGGGCTGCGCTAAGTCAACAAGTTGCCAAGCTTCGCCACACCTTGCTCGGCGCAATACAAGGGATCTCGCCTAGCTCAACGAGTTTGATTTTAAGTCGATGTATTGCCAGCTAGGCGTTGCAGATAAAAAGCTACAGCTAAATACATACTGTCTCTGGAAGGGGATATCCCATCGCCGATATCATGCGCTAAGGCGAAATCGTCGGCCTGCGCTGGGCGGATCTAAACGAAACCGACCGCACCATCCTGAACCGCAATCGCAAAGACCTACAAGAAAAACTTGGCAATCATTAAACAGTCCCCTTATTGGGTGAGTTATTTGCGATTATTCAGGCAGACGCACAGGCACAGGCACAGGCACGAGCTGACGGCTGTTTTTTGACCACTTCGCGATCGACCCGCTGGGCCATCTGCTTGGTGGTGCAGGGGAAGATCGGTTCGCCGCAGCAGGTTTGGCTGGCTTGGCCATGCATCCCGTAGTCGTGCAGCACTTGTTCGCATATCCGGCGCTGATTATTCGAGTTTAATACTGGGTATGCATTTCTGAGCTATTTTTTATAATATTCTTAGAGCAATACCCTTGACTTCACTCGCAGCTAAGGATTGCATTTGTGCATCTTGTTGGGCGAGAGCCAAGTCAGTGTTGCTCGTCAAATAATCCACAACAACAGTGGATAAGCCCAGCTGATCAATGCAAAACGTGTTGATCCGATTGACTTTCGCTGCGCTGCTTAAAAAGGTATCGAACGTATGTTCTGTTTCATTCCGATTCAATATTGCATCGTGTTGGTGCTCGGTTTTCTGGTGGCACTTATGTGACGCTTCTCGTCTTTACAGTCTGCTATTGGGGCTCTATTTGCCTGAGGCGACTCAGCCGACGCCTGCTGCATTGCTGAAAGTAGAGCGGCAAGGCGTCGTAGAAAGCGGCACGCTCAGCTATGGTAGGCAAAATCACAATTTTCTATTTCACCCCGATCCGGCTTTGTCTCAGGCGATGAATCGATTTTGTTTTTAGAAAGTCTATGTGATTGTTATCTGGCCATCATATAAACTCTTGTCAGTGACTCACCAGCCAAGCGAATAGAAACTAAAGTAGCCGCGGCTTAAATGGATATTCGCAGCGCACGCATCCGCCGCGTTTCAGTGGCCTACTTAATACTAAGATCACAAAGGATTTCAGCAATGACCGCCCCATCAAACGCTTTCCCGCAGCCTAACATTTTAGATTTAGCAACCTTTGCCAAGGCTGTCGATTACTCTTTGATGGATAAGCTCACCCCAGACCCTGTTGGCACATCAGATGGTGATGATCACGATTCGAGGCAGGTGTTTTCTGGTCATTATGTTCGAGTAAAACCCACCTCGATAGCCGATGCAGAATATGTTAGCCACAGCCAAGCCTTGTTTGCGCAATTGGGATTAGCCGATGCCCTCGCTCATGACAAAGGCTTTAGACAGCTCTTTTCCGGTGATTTAAGCCAAGCCCCGGCACCGATGCGGCGCTATGGCTGGGCAACGGGCTATGCATTAGCGATCTATGGTACTGAATATACTCAACAATGCCCTTTTCGCACCGGTAATGGCTACGGCGATGGTCGTGCAATGTCTGTATTTGAAGGCTTATTCAACGGTCAACGCTACGAAATGCAATTAAAGGGCGGCGGGCCAACGGCCTACTGCCGCGGAGGAGATGGGCGTGCAGTATTGCGATCAAGCGTGCGTGAATTTCTGGCTCAAGAGTATATGCATGCCTTAGGCGTACCAAGCTCTCGTTCGCTAACGCTTTTTGTATCAAAGTCAGAAACTGCTGCGCGGCCTTGGTATTCACCCAATTCCTACACTGCCGATCCCGACATCATGGTGAGCAACCCGGTTGCGATTTCTACTCGCGTGGCTTCATCATTCTTGCGGGTCGGCCAGATTGAGCTGTTTGCCCGTCGAGTGCGTAAAAAAGCCCATGGCAATGCTCGCACCGAACTAAAAAACATCGTGGCACATTTAATTGAGCGCGAATACCAAAGCGACATCGACCCAAATCTTGAATTTAACCAACAGATTATTGAATTGGCTAAAATTTTCAGAATGCGATTAAGTAAACTCATCGCCCATTGGTTACGTGTTGGCTATTGCCAAGGTAATTTTAATAGTGATAACTGCCACGCAGGCGGATTAACGCTCGATTATGGCCCATTTGGTTTCTGTGAAGCCTTTGATCCTGAATTTCAGCCGTGGACCGGCGGTGGTCAGCACTTCGCATTTTTTAACCAAGCGCAAGCCGCCGAGGCTAATTTTCATATGTTTTGGCTGGCCCTACAGACGCTGCTCGCGGAAGATAAGGAGGCAATAGTTCAGCTAGATGAAGTTCGCCATGGCTTTAAAATCGAGATGCAGCAGCACTGCCAAAGCATGTGGGCCGCGAAATTGGGGCTGATTGAATTTGACACCGAACTGTTTACTCAATTGGTGCAGTTAATGCACCGAACAAAGGTCGATTACACCATCTTCTTTCGCGAGCTATCGCATATCCCGCAAGACATCGGTGCATTGAAAAAAAGCTTTTATCAGACCACGACTGCTGCGCTAGATCTGCAATGGCAACATTGGCTAGAACAATGGCTCGATCTACTGGCCAATCAAAAACAAGATTTAAAGACGATTAAAGCCAGCATGCTACTGACCAATCCAAAATACACCTGGCGCGAATGGCTGGTTGCCCCCGCTTATGAACAAGCGAGACAAGGCGACTATTCACTCATCGAAGAGCTGAAGCAGGTGTTTAGCGATCCATATAGTGAACAAGAACAGGCGATTGAAGAAAAATATTACCAACTAAAACCGAAAGCATTTTTTAACGCTGGCGGCATATCGCACTACAGCTGTTCATCTTGAATAGCTAAATAACAGCCAAGCAATAATTATGATCTGGCTTAAGGTAGATTTTTTGAACTTTGATTTTTAATGGGTATTCGTTTTTAGAGTCTTTCTACTGATTGATAGCTGCGTATACCCATTTATACTTTGTTTGAAAAGCAGTAAGGAAGCGGGTTGGCCCTTGATGGCTATTTTTTGCTGGGAAATATTTATGTACATAGCCTCACTGGCAATACATCGATAAAAATTCAAATTAAAAACGAAAAAACGGCCTTCGCAATGAAGGCCGTTGTGATTATTGTGTTTATTTTTTAAACATACCAACTACTTTTCCAACGACTGTCACCACCGCCAATGATGCGGCACCCGCAATCACCCCGGCGATCGCATTTAAAAACGATGGCGTCAAAATTGCGAGTGTGTGGCCAACGTAAGGGATGGTTTCGGCATCGTGACCGATGTGCTCGATCGTGTGGTGTAGGTAATCAATTCCGTGCGTGAGAATGCCACCACCGACCATAAACATCGCCAAGGTGCCGACAATGGCCAAAACGCGCATCAATTTCGGTGCGCCAGCTAAAAGCCCTCGGCCGATGGCTTGCGTGAAGGCATTGCTATTGGGGCGTTGATTCAGATACAGACCGGCATCATCCATTTTGACAATCGCAGCGACCAAGCCATAAACGCCAACGGTCATAATTAGTGAAATTCCAGCCAGTACGCTGAGCTTGGACATGAACGCCATGCTGGCCACGGTGCCGAGCGTGATGACGATGATTTCGGCTGAGAGGACAAAGTCGGTGCGTATTGCACCTTGGATTTTGTCTTTTTCAAAAGCGACCAAATCGATTTCGGTGTTTTGAGCAGCTTCGCTGAGGGCTTGGTGTTCGGCTTCATCTTCTGCTTTGCTGTGCAAAAATGGATGGGCAATTTTTTCGAAGCCTTCAAAGCACAGATACAAACCGCCGAGCATCAAGAGCGGCATAATGAGTGGAATTGGGTAGCCAAAGGCTTTGAGCTGGTCTTCGATAAAGCTGATCAATAGCGCAGCGGGGACAAGGATGAGTTTATTTTTGAATGAACCTTTTGCAACCGCCCATACCACGGGCAATTCGCGCTCGGCGCGTACGCCTGAGACTTGCTGGGCATTGAGTGCTAAATCGTCGCCTAGTACGCCTGCAGTTTTCTTGGCGGCAACTTTGGTCATCAGTGCAACATCGTCGAGTACCGCTGCGATATCGTCTAGTAATACAAGTAGGCTAGTTCCTGCCATGCTGGCTCCCTATTGATTCAGTACATTGTAATTTGGGCATTAATATACCTGAACTGAGGGTTAGTGCCGTGATTGGCATGTTCAATCCGGTAAAAACGATGCAATTTGGCAGCTGTTCTGGTGCCGAGGCTCTACTTTTTAATGCTTTAAGCTTGTTGTGGCTGCGCCAAAGTTGGAGATGTACATGCCTGGTTAATATAAGGCGCTTGGTGTGGTGCTTGCTCACTGCGATTACGCCCCTTGGCTTTGGCTTGATAGAGGGCTTGGTCCGCTTGAATGAGCGCATTGGCCAAATTAAGTTGCTCATCGCTTTGCTGCGCAATGCCGGCAGAGAAGGTGACGGGTAAGTCTCGCCCCGCAATTTGAGGCAATTGCTGACGCAAGGCTGCGCGCCAGACTTCGGTTTGTTGGATAGCTTGTTCGGACAGTGTATCAGTCATCAGGATCAGAAATTCTTCACCGCCAATTCTGAAAATATAATCACTTTGACGTAAATTCGTTTGTAATAACTGCGCCACATGGCGCAGTACGATATCGCCTACAGCATGGCCTTGTTGGTCGTTAATGGTTTTGAAATGATCCAAATCGAGCATGACTACGGATAAAGGTTGCTCTTTTCGTGAGGCATTTGCGATCAGATTAGGGGCGATTTCATCGAGGAAGCGCCGGTTATGTAGGCCTGTGAGTGGGTCGTGAATCGCCTCTTCACGTAATTGTTGCTGTAATAAGGCATTGGCTTCGATTTGATCTTCAAGAATATTTAAAGTTTGTTTCAGTTCGTGCTGGATGAGTTTTTGGTGAGTGATATCACGCAATACCAGCAATAAGCCAATCGCTTGCTGTTGATAATAAACAGTGACCGAGCGCAGATCATAGTAGGTATCACCTAGTTCGATTTCAAATTCAACGGGTAACTCTTTGCCCCACAGCAATGGCAAAACGCTATTGAGGTATTCTAAGCGCGCCAAAGGCAGGCCTGTTGCGTTGGGCGGCATATTGGGTAGTGACTGTGCGGCTTGATTCAGTTGCGCAATTTGTTTGGCTTCGTTAATCACCAGTACCGCATCAGGCATCGCATCGAGCAATACATCGTGGGCAATTGGGAGCAAATCAAACAGTTGCCGGTGTGATACGAGCCAATAAAAAATACATCCCATCAGTAAAAAACTAAACGGCGTAGGGTCAAAATCAAACAGAGTCACTAATCCGGTGAGGTGCGCAGCATTGGCGAGCCACGGCACCGCCATCGCAATAGCGAGTCCAATGTAATGCCGACGATGCAAGCGGCTGGCTCGTGCGAGGGCATTGAGTAGCACCAACATACTGAGTGTCATATAGCCATACATAAACAGCGCGGCGATATAAAACCATGGTCCATGTTGATAAACAATCGCGGCTCCCACCTCGGCACTGATGGGGAGGGTGCTGACGTACATCCAGTGATGCATCTCATTACTGAGCGCGATAGCGACCGTAACGAGTGGCATCAGCCACAGTCCAAGCTGCCAGCGCCACGAGGGCTTTTGATAATAGCCTTTCACATAAGACCAAACAAACATCGCCCAAAAAGTCGGGACGGCCATGATGCCAATCCACGCCAGTTGCGCGAACAGCACTTTGGAGGAGGGCGAAGTTAGCAAGAGCTCGATCGCTGCAGCAGTACTCCACCACGCCGAGCCTAAGAGGGTAGCTACAAAATAATATTGCGCAGGAAACACTTTGCGCTTTGCCGCCAACACGGCGAGCGCCAATGTCAGTACGGTGCACAGTAGCAATGAAAATGAAGGCCAATTCATGAGACAAACCTAGTGTGACGCTGCTTAAACAGTGTTTTGTAAAATTGATGACAGATGGTTTGATTGCTAGGCATGAAAAGTGCCCACTTCGAAAGTGGGCACTTTGATTAACAGCAGAATAGGCCTTGCGCGCGGAATTGCTCTCGCACGCGGTGAACGAGCTCTTGGCTCGGTGGACGGGTGTCGGTGAGTTCGTATTTCATACCCAGCTCTGCCCATTTGTCTTCCCCCATTTTATGGAAGGGCAGCACTTCCACTCGCTCAATGAGATCAGGTGCTAGGCGGTTCAAGTCGCCTAAATATTGCGCCAAACCTTCTACATCGGCTTCGTCATCGCTGATGCCAGGCACCAGTACATAGCGCAGCCAAATTTTCTTTTGCATGCGAATTAGGCGCTCAGTAAAGTCGAGCGTCGGTTGTAAAGGCTTGCTGGTGAGTGCTTCGTATTTTTCGGGATTAAATTGCTTGATGTCGAGCAGTACCAAGTCGATGTTGTCGAAGTATTCATCGGGCAAATGCGCGGCCAAGAAGCCTTGGGTATCGAGCGCGGTATGGATTTTTAGATCGTGTTTGGCGCGGCGGAAAATCTCGCCAATAAAATGCGCTTGCATCAGTGGCTCGCCACCTGAAATGGTCAGGCCACCTGCAATACGTAGGAAGCTGGCGTATTTGCCAATCTCAGCCACGATATTGTCGACCGTGTATTGCTTGCCATTGTGTAGCTTCCACGTATCAGGATTGTGGCAGTAAAGGCAGCGGAACTGACAGCCGCTCACAAATAACGCAAAACGCATGCCTGGGCCATCAACGGCGGCACCCGTTTCAATTGAATGGACATAGCCATATTGATTGCCATCGGCATCAAAAGCGGCAGGGACTATTTCACCTGCGGGTTTGTTGATCTGCATGTGATTTCCAGTGTGTTTTTTTGATTTTAACTGAACTCTGTTACGCCGCGCGTAATATTGCAGTTTAGACGCTAGGTTGGCGCTGGATATGAAAACGGACCGCAGGCATGCCTGCGATCCGCTGGTGCGAGGCGTATTAAATTAGCACTTTTCGTGGAAAGTGCGATTAATCACGTCTTGCTGTTGTTCACGCGTGAGCTTCACAAAGTTCACGGCATAGCCAGATACGCGCACGGTGAGTTGTGGGTATTTGTCTGGATTTTCCATCGCGTCTTCGAGTGTTTCTTTATTCAAGACATTCATGTTCAAGTGAAAAAGCTGAGCCATCATTTATCCTTTTGGGTATACGCTTGTAGGCATTATCAATTAATGTCTACATGGCAATACCCTTGTGGGATATTGCCATGCTATGTCAAATTAACACTTGGCGTGGAACGTACGGTTAATCACGTCCATTTGTTGTTCGCGAGTCAACTTCACAAAATTCACTGCGTAGCCAGAAACACGAATCGTCAATTGCGGATAGTTTTCTGGGTGTTCAACGGCATCCAGCAAAGTATCTTTATTCAGCACGTTCATGTTCAAGTGGAACAATTGGTCTGGACCTTGTTCGATTTCAGCCAATTTTGCGTCGACTTTATCTGAGGTCATGCACACAGAACATTCGTCGCCGTGCGGGCCAAACAAACCGTCAATCGAGGCAGCCAAAGTCTTAACGCGATCTGCTGCGTTGTGGCCGAGTGCGTCTGGTGTCATCGATGCTGTCCAAGACACACCATCCAGTGCTGATTCGTACGGAATCTTCGACACTGAGAAACCCGCAGCAACGAAACCATTGGTATCACGGCCATTCATCGGGTTTGCGCCCGGTGAGAATGGTGCGCCTGAACGGCGGCCGTCTGGCGTGTTACCGGTTTTCTTGCCGTAAACCACGTTCGAAGTGATCGTCAATACCGATTGTGTTGGCATTGAATCACGGTAGAACACGGGTTGCGCTTTGATTTTGTTCATGAATTCAGTCGTCAACCACACAGCGATATCATCAACACGGTCGTCGTTATTACCGTAGGCTGGGTATTCGCCTTCGATCACGTAATCCACTGCAATACCGGCTTCATTGCGTTTGATATGCACTTTGGCGTGTTTCACGGCAGACAATGAATCGGCAGCCACTGACAAACCAGCGATACCGCAGGCCATCGTGCGCAAGATGTCACGGTCGTGCAATGCCATTTCGATGCGTTCGTACGAGTATTTATCGTGCATGTAATGGATTGAATTGAGCGCAGTAACATACGTTTTTGCCAACCAGTCGAGCATGGCATTAAATTTCGGCATCAATTCATCGTATTCGAGAATATCGCTCTTGATTGGCTCGAAACCTTTTGCAACGACTTTGCCCGTTTTTTCATCCACGCCGCCGTTGATCGCGTACAGCATGGCTTTAGCCAAGTTCACACGGGCACCGAAGAATTGCATTTGTTTACCAACGCGCATCGCAGAAACGCAGCAGGCAATTGCGTAATCATCACCCCATTTTGGCAGCATCAAATCGTCGTTTTCGTACTGGATCGCCGAGGTGTCGATCGATACTTTCGCGCAGAATTCTTTAAAGCCTTGTGGGAATGAAGTCGACCACAAAACAGTCAAATTTGGCTCTGGTGCTGGGCCAAGGTTGTAGAGGGTATTGAGTACACGGAAGCTGGTTTTGCTGACCAAAGTACGGCCATCTTCACTCATACCACCAATCGATTCAGTCACCCAAGTTGGGTCGCCTGAGAATAGATCATCATATTCTGGGGTACGCAAGAAGCGCACGATACGCAATTTCATCACCAGATGGTCGATCAATTCTTGCGCTTGTGATTCGTTAATCGTGCCTTCAGCCAAATCGCGCTCGAAGTACACGTCAAGGAAGGTCGAGATACGACCAATCGACATCGCCGCGCCATTTTGCTCTTTTACGGCAGCCAAGTAACCGAAGTACAGCCATTGCACCGCTTCTTGTGCTGTCGCAGCTGGGCGACCAATATCAAAGCCGTAGTTTTTCGCCATTTGTTTGAGTTCAGATAGCGCTTTGATTTGCTCTGCCAATTCTTCGCGCAAACGAATGATGGCTTCAGTAAATGGCACATTGTCGATTTCAGTTTTTTCGCGTTTTTTGTCCGCGATCAGGAAATCCACACCATATAGCGCTACACGGCGATAGTCACCGATAATCCGGCCACGACCGTATGAATCTGGCAAACCGGTAATCACGCCTGAGCTACGGCAGGCCATGATTTCTGGCGTGTAGGCATCAAATACGGCGTTGTTGTGATCTTTACGATATTTAGTAAAGATGTCTTTGATCTGTGGATTCATTTCAAAATGGTAGGCTTTGAGGCCATTCTCAACCATTTTCAAACCGCCGTTTGGCATAATCGCACGGCGTAGAGGGGCATCGGTTTGTAAACCAACGATGGTTTCCAAATCTTTATTGATGTAGCCAGGGCCGTGTGCAGTGATGCTTGAGCCAACTGAAGTAGATACTTCTAAAACACCACGTTTGCGCTCTTCTTTTAAGAGTGCAGACAATTCTGTCCATAATTGGGTAGTGCGCTCAGTCGGGCCAGCAAGGAAAGTATCGTCACCCAAATACGGTGTGTAGTTGGCTTGAATAAATTCGCGAACTAGTACTTTTTCTTGCCATTCGCCTGCAGTGAAATTACGCCAAGCGTTGATTTGCAGGTTTTCTTGAGGGGCATTCATTTGGGTGAGACTCCTATGGGCGATGTCTGTTGGACAATCTTTGGGCCGAAGCTTTCAATTGGTGAATTGAAAGCGCATCAGTGTATTGCCGGATTGGGCAATGTGTTTTCTTGATACTTATTAAATCATCGTAACAATATTGTCATTCTAAAAGTTGATGTACATCATGTTCCAGAATATGTTACTGAATATTTTCAACTACATACGCTGGCTCTAAATCAAACTATCTTAAACAATACTCTTTAGATATTTATCTCTTTCATGACAATATCTTATGCCTTTAATGGCAGAAATGGAATGTGAAAAGTGGCAGAAGGCTTGTAAGAAATTGATTAAAATCAAGATGAAGTTTGCCGCAGGGGAGGCATAAAAAGAAGAGTAGGACGGTGGAATTAAAATGTTGATGTATTGCCCTCTAAGCATTTAATAAAAAGGCTTAGAGGGCAATACGGTTAGAAGCGAGGTTCGGCTGCTTGTGGGCCTAACCAATCGCGTAAATCGGCTAATAATTCATCGCGTAATAAAATCCGCCAAGCGTGATTCAAAGTCATTTGGCAGCGTGCTTCGGTATTTTGATAATCAATTTCAACAGCGCAGCCATGCTCTGCGGTGTGCGGAGCGAGTAATTGTTTCAGTCGCGCGGCATCGGCTTCACTGCCCATATTGATTTTCAAGGCACGCGCGAAATGGCTGCGCGCTTCGGCAAGATCAAAGACTCGATCGGCAATAATCCGCTGCCCGCCAGAAAAACGATCCTCGGAGACTTTGGCCTCGATGACCAGCAGCGTGTCCTCTTTGAGCTTGGTGCGATTGGCTTCATAGGATTCCGAATACAGCGTCAGCTCGACTTTGGCATGACCATCGTCGAGCTGCAAAAAGCACATCCGACCTCGGTCGCCATTTTTAATCCGCATGCCAGCGACGATACCCGCAATAAATTGCGGTTCACGTTGATTTTGCAGGCGATCCAGTCGTGTACGGATTAAACCTTTGATTGGTTTGGCGTGCGCGTCAAATGGATGACCGGATAGATAAAACCCAATCGCAGTTTTTTCTTCAGCGAGTTTGATTTTTTCGTCCCACGGCTCGGCTTCAATGTGCTCAATTTGCGGCGCGGCAGCCGGCTCGAGCATGTCAAACAGACTGCATTGGTTGGCATTGGCCAGCTCCGCTTCGGCGACGGCCATCGCTTGCTCGACGTTGGCCATGAGTTTGGCGCGATTGGGCTCAAGCGCATCAAAAGCACCGCCGCGAATCAGCGCATCGACCACGCGTTTATTCACTTCTTTTTTATCCGTTCGGCTGCATAAATCGTACAAGTCTTTAAATGGGCCGTTTTTCTCCCGCTCGGCCACAATCATATTGACTGCACTTTCGCCCACGCCCTTAATCGCGCCGAGTGCGTAGCGAATTTGTTTTTTGCCTACGGGAACAAAGCGATAAAAACTTTCATTTAAATCGGGTGGCAAGATGACGAGTTTGTTCTTTTTGTCGAGGCAATCGTCATAAAACACTTTGAGCTGTTCGGTATTATCTAGCTCGGACGACATCGTCGCCGCCATAAACGCGGCAGTATGATGGGCTTTTAGCCATGCCGTGTGATACGACACCACGGCATACGCCGCGGTATGCGATTTATTAAAACCGTACTCGGCAAACTTGGTCATCAAGTCAAACAAGGTTTCGGCGAGTTTTGGATCGTAGCCTTGCTTGGCCGCACCCTCAGCAATCGTCTCCCTATGCTTGGCCATTTCTTCCGGCTTTTTCTTACCCATCGCACGGCGCAACATATCGGCGCCGCCGAGCGTATAGCCACCGATAATCTGCGAAATCTGCATCACCTGCTCTTGATACACGATAACGCCGTAAGTCGGTTCCAAACATTTTTCAAGGTCAGGGTGGAAATAGTCGGGCGCTTCAAGACCTTTTTTACGATTAATAAAGGTGTCGACCATGCCCGAGCCGAGCGGACCCGGACGGTACAGCGCCAATACCGCAATAATGTCCTCAAAACGGTCGGGTGCCAGCTTTTCGAGCAAGCGTTTCATACCATCTGACTCGACCTGAAACACGCCGGTGGTATTGGCATCGCGGAAAACTTGATACGCAGCTTGATCGCCAAAACCCAGACTCATTAAGTCCAGATATTCGCCCGTTTGCGTTTTGATGTATTGCAGCGCGAGTTCAATAATCGTTAGATTTCGCAGACCCAAAAAGTCGAATTTCACCAAGCCAACGGCTTCAACGTCGTCTTTATCGAGCATCGATACTGGCGATGCATCGTCGCCTGCGGCTTGATAGACAGGGCAAAAGTCAGTGATTTTATTCGGTGCAATCAACACGCCACCGGCATGCATACCGATATTACGCGTTAAGCCTTCGAGTTTTTTGGCCAGCTCCCACAGTTCTTTGAGTTCTTCTTCGCGCTCAACGCGCTCAGCGAGTTCTGGCACCATTTCCAGCGCATCGTCCAGACTATATTGCTTGCCGGGCGCGGCAGGAATCAGTTTGGAAACCCCATCGCAGAACATATACGGCAAATCCAGCACACGGCCGACGTCGCGCACCACCGCTTTGGCCGCCATCGTACCGAAAGTCGCAATCTGGCTCACCGCATCAGCGCCGTATTTTTCTCGCACGTATTCAATGACGCGCCAGCGATTTTCTTGGCAAAAATCGATATCAAAGTCGGGCATTGAAACGCGTTCTGGATTCAAAAAGCGCTCAAACAGCAGGGCATAGGCGGTTGGATCAATATCGGTAATGCCAAGGCTGTAGGCAACGAGCGAACCCGCACCTGAACCACGGCCGGGGCCCACTGGGCAGCCGTTGACTTTGCCCCAAGCGATAAAGTCAGCAACGATCAAAAAGTAACCGGGGAAGCCCATATTAATAATGGTATCGGTTTCAATTTTGAGTCGTTCGTAATAACGAGGGCGCTCGGCTTCACGCTCAGCTTCATCGAGGTATAGCTGCGCAAGGCGCATTTCTAGTCCGCGTTTGGCCTCATACACCAGGAAATCATCCAGCGTCATGCCTTCGGGTGTAGGGAACGGTGGTAATACGTTTTTGCCGAGCACAATCTCAATATTGCAGCGTTGAGCAATCGTTACCGTATTGGCCAGCGCCTCGGGCAGATCGGCAAACAATTCCTGCATTTGTGCGGTGGTTTTGAAATATTGCTCTTCGGTAAAATCTTTGGGGCGACGTTTGTCGTTCATGACAAATCCCGCCGAAATGCAGGTGCGCGCTTCATGCGCTTTAAAATCATCCGGATCCATAAACTGGATCGGATGCGTTGCGACCACCGGCAGATTGAGATCACCCGCCAAATCGAGCTGGCGCTGCAAGCTGGTCTCGCTCGCTTGCGTACCGGTGCGCTGAATTTCTAAGTAAAAACTATTAGGGAACTGCGCCGACCACCATTGGGCGGCGGTGGTGGCGAGGTCTGAATTATTAGCCAAAAACTGCTGGCCGATTTCGCCCAGCTCCGCGCCAGACAGCGCAATCAGGCCGCTATTATCGCCTGCGGTAAACCATTCTTTTTTTAGCTCACCACGGCCGCGATATTGATTATCGCGAAATGCCATCGTAATCAGTTCGCACAAACGACCATAACCATCGCGATTTTTACAAATCAGCAGCGTACGGAACGGTTTGTCGCGATTATCTGGATTTTCGATCCACGCATCCAAGCCAATAATCGGCTTAATCCCTGCGTTGCGGCAGGCTTTGTAATGTTTGACCAGACCAAAAAGATTCATCAAGTCCGACATGCCAAGCGCCGGCATTTTATCGGCTTTGGCGCGTTTGACGGCATCTTCTAAACGAACAATGCCGTCAGAAACTGAAAACTCGGAATGGAGGCGTAGATGGATATAAGCAGGTGCGTTCATCTAAGCATTTTATCATTACTCAAACGCTCGCCCTTCATTTTGTGGAAAAAAGGCCGATAATTAAGCGGTAATACGATGAAGGAGAATAATCATGAGCGATAGCATGGTGAATGCGGCGAGTAGTGCATCGGCGAATAATCCTGTTCCACTGATGATGCTGCGCAAAAGTTTGGATATCCAAGCACAAGGCGCATTGAGTTTGTTGCAAGCGATCCCACAGCCCGCACCGGTGAATCCGCCTAATCTTGGGCAGAATATCGATACGCGAGCTTAGTGGGTATTTGATTCTAGCCAATATATATTAAAGGCTATATTCATATACATAAAAAATACGGCGCAGATGCGCCGTATTTTATTTTGCAGTAGCGCAAATTAGCGACTAAACACCATTGCACCGTCTTTAGCGTCGACGTGAATCGTGTCTTTCGCGGCAAATTCACCCGCTAATAGGCGTTTTGCCAGCACATTTTCCAATTCGCTTTGGATCGCACGTTTCAGCGGTCGTGCGCCATAAACTGGATCAAAGCCTGCTTCTGCAATCAGATCGAGCGCCGCATCAGAAACCGTTAATCCAATTTCCATGCTTGCCAAGCGATTCATCAGTTTATCCAATTGAATCCGCGCAATATGGCGAATTTGCTCTTGGCCCAGACCGTGGAAGACGACAACTTCATCAATCCGGTTGATAAACTCCGGCCGGAAGTGCGTTTTCACTTCAGCCATCACCGCCAGCTTGATGATTTGGTAGTCCGAGTCGGCCAAGCGCTGAATGTGATCGCTGCCAAGATTCGACGTCATAATGACCACGGTATTTCTAAAGTCGACTGTACGGCCTTGGCCATCGGTGAGGCGACCATCATCGAGCACTTGCAGCAGCACATTAAATACATCCGGATGTGCTTTTTCAACTTCATCCAGCAAAATTACACTGTACGGTTTACGGCGTACCAACTCGGTCAAATACCCGCCTTCTTCATAACCCACGTATCCCGGAGGCGCGCCAATCAAGCGAGCCACTGAGTGTTTCTCCATAAATTCGCTCATATCGATGCGAATCATGTGGTCTTCTGAGTCAAACAAATAGTTCGCCAGCGTTTTGCAAAGCTCGGTTTTACCGACGCCCGTTGGCCCTAAAAACAGGAAAGAGCCATACGGCCGATTTGGATCACCCAAGCCTGCGCGCGAGCGGCGAATCGCATCCGATACCAAACGAACGGCTTCATCTTGGCCGACTACGCGTTGATGCAAGACGTCTTCCATGTGCAGCAATTTTTCTCGCTCGCCTTGTAGCATTTTGCTCACAGGAATACCTGTGGCGCGGCTAACCACTTCGGCGATTTCTTCGGCACCCACTTGCGTACGCAAGAGTTTATTCGTACCACCAGTGGTTTCGGAGGCCTCGGCCGCTTTGAGTTTGGCTTCCAGTTGCGGCAATTGGCCGTATTGCAACTCGGATGCCTTATCCCATTCACCAGCGCGGCGCGCGGTGTCCATCGCCATTTTGACTTGCTCGATTTCTTCGCGAATCGCTTGGCTGCCCAGCACACTGGCTTTTTCGGCTTTCCAGATTTCGTCCAAATCGGAATATTCGACATCGAGTTTGGCGATTTCGTCTTCAATCAAGGCGAGGCGTTTTTTACTCGCTTCGTCTTTTTCGCGTTTGACCGCTTCGCGTTCGATTTTGAGCTGAATAATCCGGCGATCAAGCTTGTCCATCACTTCGGGCTTGCTGTCGATTTCCATTTTGATTTTAGCCGCTGCCTCGTCAATCAAATCGATGGCTTTATCGGGCAAGAACCGATCTGTGATGTAGCGGTGTGATAATTCCGCTGCCGCGACAATCGCGGGGTCGGTGATTTCCACACCGTGATGGATTTCGTATTTTTCTTGCAAGCCACGCAAAATCGCAATCGTTGCTTCAACGCTTGGCTCGTCGACCATGACTTTTTGGAAGCGGCGCTCTAGGGCTGCATCTTTCTCGATGTATTTACGATATTCATCGAGTGTCGTCGCACCCAAGCAATGCAATTCACCACGCGCGAGAGCTGGTTTTAGCATATTGCCTGCGTCCATCGCGCCTTCGGCTTTACCGGCTCCAACCAGCGTATGTAGTTCATCGATAAAGACGATGACTTGGCCGGCTTCTTTTTCAAGCTCGCTGAGTACCGCTTTCAGACGCTCTTCAAAATCGCCACGGTATTTAGCGCCAGCCAGCAATGAAGCTAGGTCAAGAGACAATACCCGTTTGCCTTTCAGTGACTCTGGTACTTCGCCATTGATAATGCGTTGCGCCAAGCCTTCAACAATCGCAGTTTTACCCACGCCCGGTTCACCAATCAACACCGGATTATTTTTGGTACGGCGTTGCAAAACTTGAATCGCGCGGCGGATTTCATCGTCGCGACCAATAACTGGGTCGAGCTTGCCTTGTCGTGCTCGCTCGGTGAGGTCGAGACAATATTTTTCAAGTGCTTCACGTTGCCCGTCAGCTTCAGGGTTATTCACCGCGTTGCCACCGCGCACCGCATCGACTGCGGCTTGCAGTGCGGCTTTATTGCCGCCGTTTTCTTTGAGAAGACGGCCTGCTTCGCCTTTGTCGTCGCACAGCGAAATTAAAAATAAATCGCTTGAAATAAACTGATCGCCGCGTTGCATCGCGGCTTTGTCGGTTTGATTCAGTAGGCGGGTGAGTTCTTTGCCGACGGTTAAATCGGCATCGCTACCCGATACTTTTGCAATGCGGGCTAAAGCAAGATCGAGTGCAGTGCGCAGTGGCTGCACATTGACACCAGCGCGGGCGAGCAGGGCGGCAGTGCCCGAATCTGCATCGTTGAGCAAAGCAAGCAATAAGTGCTGTGGCTCGATATAGGCGTTGTCATTCATATTGGCGAGGCTTTGCGCATCGGCCAGTGCTTGTTGAAACTTGGTGGTGAGTTTATCGAAACGCATTTTGTTTCTCCAATTTGCTTAGTTAAAGAATACATGGCTGCCGCCTTCAGTTTCTTCAAGTGATTGTAATTAAATAGATATTTGAAAGTACTGATTATCAGTGAGGGTGGGGAAGGTATGAGGGCTGCTTTTGCCGCAGACTTATTGCGCCCAGTGTGTTTGGGCTCATAGAGTTTGGCAGGCTTGATTTGGCGCTGATCGATGTTCACGTAACAAGGCTTTGAGCGAGCTGATGACCTGATCAGATTGCCCAAAATGAATGATGTGGTCGAGTCGAGCCATTTCTTGCTCGAATGCTTCGCGACTTAACATGCTTGGCCTCTAAATTTCTTTAGCGCAGTATAGTAAGCAAATTTTATAAAAAATAAAAAACCGCCAGACTAGCTGGCGGTTGATTTGGGCTTGAAGTGGATGGAATTAAGTCCGTACACAATCCATGAAATAATTGGTTTTTCCTGCCTCCGTCACAGCGACTAGACCGTGAATATAGGTTTCAAAGCCAGGGAATTTCTGGTTGAAATCACGCGCAAACTTCAGGTAATCCACAATCGTTTTGTTGAATACTTCACCTGGAATCAACAGTGGAATACCTGGCGGATACGGCGTAAGCATCACTGCTGTTACGCGGCCTTCGAGTTCATCAATGGCGACACGGTCGATTTCTTTGTGTGCCATTTTAGCAAAGGCTTTGGCGGGCTTCATGGCCGGTACCATGTCCGACAAATACATCTCGGTTGTTAGACGAGCAACACCGTGTTCTTTGTAAATACCATGAATTTGCTGGCAAAGGTCGCGCAAGCCAAGGCGTTCGTATTGTGGGAATTTGGCAATAAAGTCTGGCAATACACGCCAAAGTGGGGCGTTTTTATCGTATTCGTCTTTAAACTGCTGCAAGGCCGCCAGCAATGTGTTCCAACGGCCTTTAGTAATGCCGATAGTAAACATAATAAAGAAGGAGTATAGCCCGCACTTCTCAACAACGACACCGTGTTCAGCCAGATACTTCGTTACAATACTCGCTGGAATACCTTGCGCATCGAAATCACCGTTCAAATCCAAACCTGGCGTGAGGATGGTTGCTTTGATCGGGTCGAGCATATTAAAGCCATCGGCGATATCGCCAAAGCCATGCCAATTATCCCCAGCTTTGAGCATCCAAGCATCACGATGATCTAAACCTTCATCGGTCAAATCATCTGGCCCCCACACGCTAAACCACCAGTCTTCACCGTACTCTTCATCCACTTTGCGCATTGCGCGGCGGAAATCGAGTGCTTCCATCAACGATTCTTCAACCAGAGCCGTACCGCCCGGCGCTTCCATCATCGCTGCCGCAACATCGCACGACGCAATAATTGAATATTGTGGGCTGGTTGACGTGTGCATCAAATAAGCTTCGTTGAATAAATCACGGTCGAGTTTGCGATTTTCTGGGTCTTGCACCAAAATTTGCGAAGCTTGGCTCAAACCCGCGAGTAATTTATGCGTCGATTGCGTTGAGAACACCATTGATTCTTTACAACGCGGACGATCTTCGCCAATCGCATGATAA
This sequence comes from Deefgea tanakiae, assembly GCF_019665765.1. Lineage (GTDB taxonomy): Bacteria > Pseudomonadota > Gammaproteobacteria > Burkholderiales > Chitinibacteraceae > Deefgea > Deefgea tanakiae. Next base: position 1,877,843 of record NZ_CP081150.1, on the reverse strand, counting down.
TCGCCGTAAAACTCGTGGAATGCCGCGTGCGGTAACCAAGCTTCATCGAAATGCAGCGTATCGATTTCACCGTCGAGCATGCCTTTGATGTCTTCGACGTTGTACATAATGCCGTCGTAAGTCGATTGTGTAATCGTCAAAATACGCGGTTTGAAGTCTGGATTTTCGAGCAATTTTTCACGCGCAAATGGATTTTCCATCATCTTTTTACGGATGTTTTCTGGCGTAAATTCGCTTTTTGGAATCGGGCCAATAATCCCGTAATGATTGCGCGTTGGCATCAAAAATACCGGCACCGCGCCCATCATCATGATCGAATGCAGGATCGATTTGTGGCAGTTGCGATCGACGACGACCACATCGCCCGGTGCAACGGTAGAATGCCAAACGATTTTGTTCGACGTAGACGTGCCATTGGTCACGAAAAATAGATGGTCAGCATTAAAAATGCGCGCTGCATTGCGCTCAGACGCTGCAATCGGGCCGGTATGGTCGAGCAATTGACCGAGTTCTTCCACCGCATTGCACACGTCGGCGCGCAGCATATTTTCACCAAAGAATTGGTGGAACATTTGCCCAACGGGTGATTTCAAAAATGCCACGCCACCCGAGTGACCAGGGCAATGCCATGAATATGAACCATCATTGGCGTAATGCGTGAGTGCGCGGAAAAACGGAGGCGCGAGCGTATCGAGATAGGATTTCGCTTCGCGGATAATATGCCGCGCGACGAATTCTGGCGTGTCCTCATGCATATGAATAAAACCATGCAATTCGCGCAAGATATCGTTTGGAATGTGGCGTGCAGTGCGCGTTTCGCCGTAGATATAGATTGGAATATCAGGATTGCGGCGGCGGATTTCGGCGACGAAATCGCGTAGGTTAGTTAATGCTGCATGTGTTTCTTCTTTCGAACCAGCGCCGAATTCTTCGTCGTCGATCGACAAAATAAAACCAGAAGCACGGCTTTGTTGCTGTGCGAAGGAGGTCAGGTCGCCATAACTGGTATAGCCCACCACATCCATGCCCTCGGCCTCAATTGCCGCAGCCAGTTCACGAATACCGGAACCACTGGTGTTCTCGGTGCGGAAGTCTTCGTCGATGATGACGAGGGGAAAGTTAAAGCGCATGTGATTCCTTCGCTAAAAGTGAAAACGCCCCAAGCTGGGGGCAGGGGCGTAGTTTAAACTAGAAATATTTTTTTTATATTATTTTGTCCAAAATCCGAGCATTAAATTTGCGATCAATGATCAGATTTGAGTGGATGATTTATTCATGATGGTAATAAATCAAGGTTGTGTGCAGTCGACACCATTTCCCCATGGTAATTTGCCATTGTTTGTACCAGGTCGCCAGGCTGTATCTCCACAGTAAGCGTTATAAGCGTCAGCGGTACAAGTGTAGTCTTTACTGTCTAGGGTGACGATAACACCTGAAGAATAGGGGGGATTTTTGTCGGCATACGGGATGCCTTTACATGCCGCGGCTGCCGGCGCAACGGGTGGAGAACCTAATGCAATCCCCGTGCTATTGGTGCCAATAAAAGTGCTCGTGGCAACGGTTTGCAATTCGCCTAATGCATTGGTCCAGCAGGCATTGACTGATAAATGTTTCACACCGTTGCCACCAACCACATCAACTACTTTCCAGTAGCGGCGAATTTTGCTTGTGCTGCAATCAGCAGGCGTTGCATCGGCCCCGTCAACGAGATCGGTGACTGATTTTGTTCGTGCGTTATCTATGATTTGCTGTGCCATTGCTAAACCCCGAGAACGATCGGCTGCGTGGTTTACATTGCGATAAAGATTGCCGGTAAATCCAGACAAAGCGAGTAGGCCTAATGACAAAATTACAATTGAAACCAGCACTTCAATTAAGCTAATGCCGTATTGTTTTTGTTGGGATGACATTAGAAATCCCTCCATGAACCACTGCGGAAATTAGCAGTGAGTCCACCTAAGCCAGGCACTTTGGCTTTAGTGGGGTCAGCATATACAGCAAAAGCTAATTTTCCTGTTACATCACCAGCAAATGCGGCTCCACCATTTATATTTAATGACCCTGCTACATTGGTGCCTCCTATGGAGTCACCCCTGACATATAGGAATCCATCGAATGACACACTAGCCCCAACGGTTGATCCGGCTTCAGGGATATAGAGATTTTTTTCAACAATTAGGGTAATTCCTTTGGGATAAAGTGTTGTATTGTAAGGAATGCTAAATGAACCTGGTGCGATGCTAAGGTCGCCGGTGATCAGAATAGTTTTGCTGGTGCCGCATGCGGCGCTTAATGCCGTAGCATCTAGATCCGCTTGCGTTTTATTGCCGACGAGTTTGCAAGTTGAAGCTTTATTTTTTACTGTTCCAAAATCTTCTTTGAAGTATTTTTTAAAGTGATTGTCGATATTGGGATCGGTTTGAACGCTATAGGGCGGCGTATATGGGCTGGTATTACAGTCTGTAATACAGCCTTTAATGTCATTGGTGTTACCCGTGCCAGTATTGATTGGCGTACTGCCTAGGCTAAGCCCGCAGTTATATTCAGAATGACCTTGGGTGTAGGCGTTGATACTTGGACCATCAATGGTTTGCAATTTACCATTGATATCGAGTGGACATACTTTAGATTCGCCTATCGTAAACTCAGTCACCACAAAGGCTTGTGCGTATGCGCATTCATCCGAGCAACCTTGGCTTATCAATACAAAGCGTGTTTTGTCGCTGGCTGATGCGGGGGCAATTGAATATAAAAAAACCTGATATGTTTGGGCTTGACCGCTGATATCCGCTCCAGCTGCATCCTTGGCTAAGGGAAGGGTAAAGCTTTTGGCAAGTTTTAAGCCTGTCTGTAAAAAATCATGCGTGGTCGCTCCTGTTGCTGCATTCAGATAACCTTTGTTATTAATTTTTTCTTTGTTATCGTATCCGGCTTTGAGCGTCCATTCTGTTGCAGTACCTGCTGGCGGGTCAAAATATTTTTTGTAATTAGTTTCGGTTCCGACAGTTTTATCTGCCGCAGATATTTCACCTATAAAGTGCTCTAAGCCAGACTGTGCTGATTCTAAAGCGAGCGCATGTTTATAGGTATTGGTGGTGGTTTTTTGCTCGATGAAAATCGAGCGATTCGTGTAAAGCGCCATAATGCCCAGCACAATCAGCATCATGACGGTGATGAGTAAAGTGGCGATTCCACGTTGTTGTTTGAGTGGGGTGTTTTGTAGATTGATCATCGCGAATTTAGATTGCACTGCCAGTGGCAGGGGCATTGTGTAGGGTGATTTGTTGTGAAAGTTCAAAAACGGCTTGGGCATCATGACTCAGCTCGCCTTTTATCGCGAGGCGTAATAGTGGTCGACTACCGTTGTCATCAATGGTTGGATTAAATAGCGTAATTTTATTATTGCTACCTAAAGTCATTGGCGACCAAGCTGTGTTGGTATCGGCTGAGCTTGGGCAGTCATTCGTGGCTGTACCCGATTGGGTGTACATATAGAGTTTATTGTTATGTAATAAAAAACCACTCACCCGAAGTACATTTTGCTCGTTGACATAGCTATATAACACACAGTTGTTCGCGCTAAGTGCGGCATCGGTTTTACCTAAATAAATCGTGCCCACATTTGCTGTGCTGCCATTGGGTTTATACCCCGCGCGGCGTAAGTCTCTTTGCATTAAATCGGCGCTGGCGCGAATTTCTTGTTGCAATTTACTTTGTGACAGCATGGCTTTGCTGGTTTTGAGTGTGCTGAGAAAGTACGAAAAAGCCCCACCGATAATAATCAGCCCTAAAGCCATTGCGACCAATACTTCAATCAGTGTAAAACCTTGTTGGTTGGGTATTGCTGTCTTTTTATTAGAATAATTAGCATGCATTAGGATACCCCGCTATTTTTTTGCTCGCAGGTGAGCTAATGCATACGCTGCCGGTGACCGACATCGACACGTTGACTGCGCCAATATCATTTTGACTGATCTCTGCGGTTTGTGTCCCAGTTAGGATGGCCATCGATGAATCATTTGGTAAACCGCGGATGCCATCGAAAACGATACCATCAAAGTGTGTTCCTCTATTGAGGGTGATATTACGCCAATCGCCATCGCGTTTGAGTTTGCAAAATAGGGTGTCGCTAGGGTTGGTCTTGGTGCAGTCACAAGGGGTATTTTCACTGGTGATGCCATAACAAGTACTCGCCACATTGAGGCGTACTGGTTTTCCTAGGCGAACCGCTTCAGTGCGCGCAAAAACCAAATCTTGCGCAAAATTTTCGGCCACACCTTTGACTCGACTTTGATTTACAAAACGCATTAAATCCGGCACCGCAATTGCGAGCGCAACCCCCAAAATCACGATGGTAATCATCAGCTCAATGAGGGTAAAACCAAGGGAACGAGCAGGCATCGACTTGTAAGTTTTGGCAAAAGATACGCATTGTTACAGAAATGAGGGCTTAGCTGACAAGTTTTCGTTAAACGGTATTTTTTGGGGGAGGGGTGGTGCTGGGTGTGGAATAAATGACAGAAAGTCTGGTGAGAGTAGGGTGGAATAAGCGTCGCTTATTCCACCCTATGTGCTGCTTTTATGGTCTAGGCGAGCCATCAGGATTTGGTGGGTTGCAGACTCCCCCTTGGGCCGGAGTGGGGTTGCCTGTCATTGCTTTCCATTCGTCTGGTTTGGCATTCGGATGGTTGTGAGCGCCTTTAGCGCAACCGCCTGCTTTGTAGCAGAAGAAAACTTCAGTCCCTTTAATCGTCCATGAGCCTTGTGGGTAAAGTGCTTGGGCGTTATCCCAACGACATACAGAGCTTGGCATTGCAGGCGCAGCTGTATCCGCTGACTTAACATAATTGATATCGTTCACAAGTACTACATTTTGAGTTTTCCCGTCTGCACTGACCCAATTGACATGCACTTGAGCTTTAAATGCAATCGTATCATCTGTTGTGGCGGCATCATCAATCCAGTCTGGTGCTACGCTATATTTTACGTTGACGTTAAATGTTGAAGTACTGTTGGACTTGCTTCCTGTAAATTCAGTCCCGCTCACGGTGCTTAATGCCACTCCGTTTAATGGACTAACGGGGGCTTGGCGAATCCGCGCTGATTGTTTAACTTCCTCAAGCAGACCTTCCGCAAGACGTGTTGCATATTGTTGGTCCTTGGCAACGGTAGTGCCAAGGGTTTGGATTGCATTGAACTTGGCTAATCCCAACGCCGTGACGCCTAACAAAATCACCGAAATCAAGATTTCAATCAGGCTAAATCCAGAATGCTTATTCATTGTGTTGCCCTTTTAAAAGTCAATCCATGAGCCAGTGGTGGTGGTTACGCTGCTCGTAGGGAGGTCGAAGCTGGTTTTGACATAGCTAATGGTGAGCGAGCCTGCTGAGGTATGCGTATGCGCAAGAGCACCAAGTGCATCGGTTTTGCCATTTAGACCAGGGTGTCCCGAAATAGCCGGGTCTACGCCTAAGGGACCCACATCCCATATACCTGCGACGGCTGCTGAGCCTTCGATGGTCATAGCCCCGTTTTGATAGACATTGCCCGTAACATATACAAACGATTCCCCTTGTGCGGTCATCGGGCTGGTTACGTCGCCATTTATGACAATAAATTTGCCAACTGGAAATGTACAAACAGCACTAAGGTTGCCCTCCCACCAAATAAACTTTTGTGACGCAGGAACTGCCGCCGCTTGAGTGCAATTAGTTACTGGTGTACCACTCATTGCTTTAAATTCAGCTGTGGATAAATTTCCAGAGAAAGATTTGAAGTAATTTTCATCATTTAATGCCATTACTGTTGCATCTAATTCAGCTTTTTTCCCAACATCAGTAAATGATGGAAACGCCAATAAGCTTAGGCAGCCTTTAGCATCAGTTGCTGGGTTGCAAGTTCCTCCAGCGCCGCCGTCGCCATACATTACACCGCAAGCTGGTGCTACTGATGTGGATTTTTTGCTGATGTTTAAAGTTGTGCGGGTATCAATATGCTTGCGTATCGTTAATGCATTGTTGCTCGGAGCAATCGAGCCATTCATTTTAATGCTGCGGCGAACTACTGCTGTTGCTAGCGATGTATCTGCGCAAACATTGCCGTCCCCCACGGTTCCTGTGTTACCCACACAACCTTCCGATTTAATATAAAGATAGCCGTTGGCAATTTTAGCCTGAGCACGCCAGCCTATCCCCTGTGCTACGCCAGAGATTGTTGCAACGGGCGCGACAATGTTTTGTACGTATTTTGCAGAATCAAACTCTTTCGGGTCTGTTCCTTTCAGGCTCGCTTTGAATTCATAAGGTACGTTCAATGTACCTCCGCTCAGTGCGCAGCTCGTTGTTGCACCACCTGCCCCCCATGTTTTAACTAAAATGTTAGTAGCAGGTTGTGTGGCTGGTGGGGGGGCGGCTGTTGCTAAGGTCGCTAAATCAGCCTGTATCAGTTGGATGAAGGCATCAGCGCCTGACTCAGCGGCTTGCAGTGCAGCTACGTTTTGATAGGAGTTGCTTGATGATTTTTGTGTCAAGTCGCTACTGCGCTGCGCATAAAAAGCACCCAAAGTCGCAATTAAACCCAGCATAATCGTGACAATCAGGGCGGCTACACCACGTTGGTAGGATATTGATCTGTGCTTGCAAGATGTCGATTGCATATTGAAACTATCCTAAAGCTTACTGTTTTATGGGGCGATTACGTAACTGAATCGTTTCACTGATAGTGATTGGATTCGCGTTCGCCGCGTTACCCGTTAAGGTGATGATGAGACTATCGACCACAAAACTACCATCCATCAGCATGACTTGTTTGGGTTCAAACGTGAGGGCGCTAGTACCGGATAGTTTTAAATTTGCGCTACTTGAAATGGCTGCCCAGCCCGTAGTTGGGCACGTTGTTGGTACTACGGTTGTGGTCGTGATCAAGGTTTCAAGCTGGTTTGCATTCAGACGCAAGCCACGGACATCGCCTGTGTCGACAGTGCCATTTCCTGGTTGAACTAGGTTGCTACTTTCTGGATAGCGATCATATCGAAATACCATGCATTTGAATTGACCGCTACCAGTGGCTGTTTCGTTAAAGAACCAAATTTTGCGAAAACGTTGATTGTCGGTTTCTGTACCCAGTTCGGCGTTAAAATTATATCCAGCTCTGCGCACGTCCCTAGTAATGGTATTCATCATGGTTTGCAAGTCTTCAGCAGCTTTGCCATTGATAAGACTATTTTTGTTGCTGGATAAACTTGAAATAGCAACAGATGCAGCTGCGGAAAGTAATAACAGGCCAACAGCAGTAGAAACGAGAATCTCAATCAGAGAGATACCAGTCTGACGCTTAATTGATTTTATGGACATGTATTAAACCCTGGCATCGCAGGTTGAGTGGAAGGTGTGCATAGGCTGGCTACACCCGTCGTGGTGATATTAGCTTGAAGTTGATATTGCCCAGTCCCAAAAGTAATCGATTGAGCCGTTGTTCCACTATCAAATTTAAATAAATTGTCGATCGGATTTATTTTTGTAGGACCTGCGAGAAATGCTGTACTGATGGCTTTTACTTTAATTTTTGTATTAAGCGCAGCATCTAAGCTACGAATTTCGCATGTTGTAGTTCCTGCTGTGCATGGGTTTGTCGTTGTTGCTCTTAAGTTCCAATCATTATCAGCAGTTCTTTCTGTAAAAAGATAAGTTATTTTATTTCGCTTAATCGCATCATTGCGTGCGTAATTCACTAATGAAAGAAATTCATTCGCGATGCCTTCTAGCTGTTTGCGTTGATACCACTGCGAAAAATTAGGAACCGCAATCGCTAATACAATGCCAAGAATTGCGATGGTGATTAATAGTTCAATCAGCGTAAAGCCGTGGGTGTGTTTTGGCGATGGCTGTTTCATTTTTACCAGCATCCGGAAGTCGCAGTTGTGCCTGAGGCGTTTTGGGATGTGCGTACAGCATTACCATTGGTAACTGTCAAAATTAATTTTTGACAGTTAGTGTCCGAAGTTTGTTTGCCTTTTGCTGTTGCGACTAGAGTGTAGCCAGTTCCAGTTGCCGTGCCAGTAGTAACCACCAAATCATAAAAATTTTCGGAGCTTGGAAACGTCGTAACTGTTGCCCCTCCCGTGGTTACTAAATTTAAGCCTGCAGTTCCAAAATTCTCACTGTAACTTACGTTATTCGCACGCCATTTCTCTTGGGCTTGTTGCACAGTTGAAATTGCTGTTACTCCATCAGTGCGTCGGCTTTTTCGCACATAGTCTTGATAGTTTGGTATCGCAATCGCAGCCAAGATGCCAATGATGGCGACGACGATCATCATTTCAATGAGGGTAAAGCCGGTTTGCTTGCGGTTCATGGGCGAGCCTGTGCTGGGTGTTTGGTATGTTTAGTTGGGATAGTAAAGGTATTTACTTACTGCGAGCAAGACCACTTGGTGAAGGAAAGAGGAGCGGTCTTGCTGACAGGATGAGCGGTAAGGAAGTGTGACAGTACGCACTGTTGTCGCAAAATTAATTTAGTTTTTGCTGCGCTGCACGATTGATTCGATCATGAATTGCGAGCCATTCCGCGCCTTGCGGCGGTGTTTCTAGGAGTAAGAGATCAAATTGCTCTTGGTCTAGTCGACGTAAAGTTGCGTAAATTTCTTGGGCGTAGGCGGTTGGGTTATTGGGCATTTTGTGCTGCGGATATGCAATCGTTGTATTTTCCTCTTGTGTGAGTAATACCACTTTTTTGCCATTTGAATGCTCTCGGCTGGCCACTTGTAACAGCGCTGACAGAGAACCGAGCAGCAATGGTGTACGAGGTGCGTAGTGCGAATCAAGCAATCCTGATACGCGCTGCTGGGCACTGGCTTGGTCGGTGTGATGCTCAATTGCGGTGCCGAGCACTGTTTCAATCGCGGCACGTGAAATGCCGCCAGGGCGTAAGAGCTTGGCAACGCCGCCGACCAAACTAACAATCGTTGATTCAACGCCAACGTGGCAGGCGCCGCCATCTAAAATGAGTTTTAGTTGATCATCCGTAAATTCGTGGCGAACATGCTCTGCCGTCGTAGGGCTAACGTGGCCGAATTGGTTCGCGCTGGGGGCCGCTAGGCCGCCACCAAATTGGCGCAACAACTCATGCGTGATCGGGTGTGCTGGCGCGCGCAGGCCGACAGTATTTTGTCCGCCAGTTACCGAATCGCTAACATGGGCTTGTCGCTCCAAAATCAGCGTGAGCGGGCCTGGCCAAAATGCTTCGGCGAGCTGATAGGCTGAATCGGGGATGTTTTGTGCCCAGTCTGTTAGCTGCTCAACACCCGCGATGTGCACGATCACCGGATGATCATTAGGGCGGCCTTTGGCGGCGAATATTTTGGCTACAGCTGCGGGTTGGCTGGCATCGGCAGCGAGTCCATACACAGTTTCGGTAGGGATGCCGACTAGTTCACCGGCACGCAATAGTGTGAGGGCTTGGCTAAGGTCGGGGATCGAAGTGGTGTTGGACATGATGAGCTGCACGGTAATAGATTGAATGCACTCATTATATCATTGCAGGCCGCGACTTCAGTCCGATTTGCTGTGTACTTGGGTATTGCTTGTAAGGTTATATTTAATAATGTCTACAGGTAGATACATGCTTTGCCTATCGTTTTGGCTGTATCGAATTTCGCAGCTGCTAGATAAACCATGTGTTTTGTCTGGCAGCTGCGGTTTGCTTGACCAATCTAATTAATAAATCGGCAATGCCATAAATAGTTTGATGACGATGGCGTTGGCGATATCGATAAAGAATGCGCCGACCATAGGCACCACAATAAAGGCCAAGTGCGATGGGCCAAAACGATGGGTCACCGCTTGCATATTGGCAATCGCTGTTGGTGTTGCGCCAAGGCCAAAGCCGCAATGACCGGCCGCAAGCACGACGGCATCGTAGTTTTTGCCCATCACGCGGAAGGTCACAAAGATGGCGTAAGCAGCCATCGCAACAGCTTGTACGCTCAGAATGAGTAAAATTGGTAGGGCCAAGTGCGCCAATTCCCACAGACGTAAAGTCATTAAAGCCATTGCCAGAAATAGTGCCAAGCTAACATTACCCAGCACTGAGATTTCACGTTCAAATACTTGATACCAGCCTAAGCCCCCTAGAACATTGCGCAGTAAAACGCCAATGAAGAGTACGCAGACAAAGGTAGGTAGCTCAAATGCGCTGCCTGCTAGGGTCTCAGACAGCATTTGACCACCAGCTAAGCTTAGAGCAATTAAGGCTAGCGACTCAATAAATGAATTAACGGTAATTAGGCGCGTTGCTTGTGGCTCTTCAAATCCCGTTGGTGCTTGATCTTGATTGTGAGAGGCACCGGGGGCGTTTACTTTGCGCATTAAAAATTTAGCCACGGGGCCGCCAATTAAGCCGCCGAGCACCAGACCGAAAGTGGCACAGGCCATTGCCAGCTCGGTTGCGCCTTGAATGCCAAAGCGTTCGCTAAATACGCTACTCCACGCCGCGCCCGTACCGTGACCGCCTGATAAGGTAATTGAACCCGCTAGCAAGCCTAGATGGCCTTCGAGTCCAAGTAGTTTGGCTAAACTAATCCCGATGACGTTTTGCATGATCAAAAGCCCTAGCACAACGCCAAGAAATTTGATCATTACACTGCCACCCGCTTTTAGGCTAGCCAGATTAGCCGATAGACCAATGGTGGCAAAGAAGGCCAGCATCAATGGTGTTTGCAATGAGGTATCAAATTTTACGGTGAAGCCAGCGACTTGCTGTGCGAGCAACATGAGTAAGGCCACCACCAAACCGCCGGCAACGGGTTCTGGAATAGTAAATGCTTTGAGTGGTGCTGTTTTTTCGACCAGCACGCGGCCAAAAAGTAGCACGAGTGAGGCCGCGACAAGCGTGCCGTATCCGCCGATAGTAATCATGCAGTTCCCTTGGAAGTTGCCCCATAGTCTTTAATCACGGCGTGTCTTTTGTCGCGCTGGCAATAGCCAGCTTGGCGTATGACAACTGTTCACTGATTTGGAGGGCAAATTGATCGTTTAAAAAAATAGGCAACACAGATTGTGTCGCCTATTGCGTGTAATTACAATGAAAGTGCTTGTTAATTATTCCGCTTTACAACTCAAGCGCTAACAATTCGGCTATCGTTTGGCGACGACGAATCTGTTGGATTGCTTCGCCATCAAGTAATACTTCGGCAATCAGCGGGCGCGTATTGTAGTTGCTCGACATGCTGGCTCCGTAGGCCCCCGTATCATGCAGCACGACAAAATCGCCGATCTCGGCAGCGGCTAAATCGCGTGGTGTTACCACGCCGCCTTCTTCTTGTGTAAAGACGTCGCCAGATTCGCACAGTGGTCCAGCCAACACGGTAGGGCGGGTTTCTCCGCCAGCCTCTGAGCCATCCGCACGAAGCAGACTGATTTCGTGGTAACTGCCGTACATCGCTGGGCGCATCAAATCAGAAAAACCGGCGTCGACCAAGACGAAATGATTGTTGCCAACGTCTTTCTTGGCACGAACTTCAGCAATTAATTTGCCGCTTTCTGCAACGAGGAAACGGCCTGGCTCGATTTCAAGGTGAACAGCATGGCCCAGATGAGCTGCGATTTCATTGCGTGCCGCATCCCACAGATTGAAGTAATGCGCTGTGTCGATGGCTTCACCACCAAGGCGGTAAGGAATCGACAAACCGCCTCCCGCTGAAATTGCCCGAATATCACGCCCCGATTGTTTGACTTGCGCCACCATCGCCGCACAGACTTCTTGCAAATGGCTGTAATCCACGCCCGAACCGATGTGCATGTGCAGGCCAACCAGATCGAGATTGTATTTTTCAATCAACGCCAATGCCTCTGGGATTTGTTCGTGCCAAATCCCATGCTTGCTTTGCTCGCCGCCAGTATTGGTTTTTTGGCTGTGGCCGTGACCAAAACCTGGATTCACGCGCAACCAAACGCGGTGTCCAGGATGTGCTTCACCCAATTGCTCTAGCATTTGTGGACTGCCGCAGTTGACTTGGATATCGAGCTCGACGACCCGCGCTAAAGTCGCACGATCAAGTAAGTCGGCGGTAAATACGATGTCATCTGCGTCAGCGCCCGTCGCAAAACCCGCGGCAATTGCGCGTTCGATTTCACCGAGCGAGACTGAATCGACTTTCACGCCTTGCTCGCGCATCAATTTGAGAATGTGAATGTTGGAGTTGGCTTTTTGCGCAAAACGAATCGTGTCGAACATTTTGAGCTGAGCAATGCGCGCGCGAATTGTGGCTGCGTCGTAAGTCCAAACTGGGGTGCCAAACTGCTGGGCGATGGCAATGGTTTGCGCTGCGTTAAGTGGCTTCACAGTGATGTCCTATTTATTATTTTGATAATTGTTTAATTTGATATTTTTGGTCGGCAGATTTCTACGTATTGGCGTAGGACATCAGTGATGCCTGATTCAAGGCATTCCACAATCACCGCATGGCCGATGGAGACTTCGACAATATTCGGAATGGTTAAAAATTTCGCCAAATTTTGCAGATTCAGATCATGCCCAGCGTTCACTTCCAAACCTGCGTCTTGGGCGCGTTGGGCTGCGGCGATAAAGCCAGCAAAAATCGCTTCGCCTTGTGGCGTTGCAAAGTGCTCGGCATACGGCTCGGTATACAGCTCGACTCGGTCGGCGCCGAGTGCTTTGGCCAGTGCCATGTCTTGTGTGTCGTAATCGATAAATAAGCTAGTTCGAATACCAAGGGCTTTGAGTTCGGCCAAAATCGGGCGTAAAAAATCGCCGTCTTTTTGTAAATCCCAGCCGTGATCAGATGTCACTTGATCGGGCGCATCCGGCACGAGCGTGCATTGTGCAGGGCGATTGGCTTTGACGACGTCTAAAAATTCAGGCGTTGGGTAGCCTTCAACATTGAGCTCAACACCGCGTGACTCACACAATGCGCCCAGCTCGGTGACATCCGAATATCTTGCGTGACGTTGGTCGGGGCGTGGGTGCAGCGTGATGCCGCCCGCACCCAAATCGAGGCAACGCTCAGCAAAAGCGCGTACATCGGGGTAATTGCGGCCACGAGAATTGCGCAGTAAGGCAATTTTATTGATATTAATCGACAGTATGGTCATGGCAATGCTCGGCGGATAATCTAAGTTCGCTATTCAAACAGATTGTTAAATCGTGGTAAAACAATAAATTCTGCTCCCCCATTAATTTCGCTTAAGGAGCCGCACAAAAGTTTTCACGCAAGGCACAATGTCAGGTGAGCACTTTGGTCTTAACGCTATGTTTGATTACAAACTACTTGAAGCACTGGATATGATTTTGCGCTGTGGCAGCTTTGATGCGGCGGCCAAACGCTTGCATTTGACGCCATCGGCGATTTCGCAACGGATTCGCCAATTAGAAGAGCGTCACGGTGAGGTTTTGCTACGGCGGGAAAATCCGCTGCGCGCAACGGCCACCGGGGAGAAATTACTCGCCCATGTACGGCAAGTGCGTTTATTGGAAAACGATTTTGCGCAAGACAATGAAGTTGCATCAGCGACTTTGACGACTTTGCGGGTAGGGATTACCGCGGATAGTTTGGCGATTGGGCTGATTGCGGCGCTAGCGCCCAATTTAATGCAGGCCAAATTATTACTCGAATGCGTGATTGATGACGAAGCGTATACGCTCGATTTATTGCGCTCGGGTGAGGTGCTTGGGTGTATTAGTACGCAGCCATTGTCAGTTGCTGGCTGCGGTTCGATACCTTTGGGTCAATTGCCATATATTGGCGTGGCGAATACTGAATTCATTGCGCAGTATTTTGTCGACGGCATCAACGCCGCCACTTTGGCGGCAGCACCGGCAGCGGTCTACGGCCGCAAAGAAAGTTTGCATCGCCGAATGCTGCGGGAGCAGTTTTCTTTGCTCGAAGAGCAATATCCGTGTTTTGTGATACCTGAAAGTCACGCTCTGTATGCGGCGGCGCAGGCGGGTTTGGCCTATGCCGTTGTGCCTTGGGCGCAAGCGCAGGCGGATATTGCGGCGGGGCGGATGAAAGCATTGAGCGCATTAAGCGCTAGCGTGCCGCTGTATTGGCATCATTGGGCACGGCAAACGCGGCCGGCGGTGCTGCTCACGCAAGCCATAGCCCAGTTTGCTGCTGCGCATTTTAATTCTGATTGAGTGAATAGAAACGATGTCTGAACCTCTAATTGTATTTCTCGACGCCGCGACTTTGCCGGTGCCGCTACTCACGGTGAGTGCGCCGCATCGCTGGCTTGCATATCCACAAACCTCGCCCTGTGACGTGGTTGAGCGATTGCAAGGCGCTACGGTGGTAATCACCAATAAAGTCCCCATCACGCGAGACATGCTGGCGCAATTACCCGATTTAAAACTGATTGCGGTCGCCGCGACAGGCTACAACCAAATTGACGTTGCTGCGGCGCGTGAATATACGGTGGGGGTGTGTAATATTCGAGACTATGCTATTCATGGCGTGGCAGAACATACCCTAATGTTAATACTGGCTTTGCGGCGTCAACTTTTGGCGTATCGCCAACGATTGGCGGCGGGTGAATGGCAGGATGCGGCTGGATTTTGCCTGTTTGCCGAGCCACTGCATGATTTAGCGGGCAGCCGGATGGCAATCATCGGTTCGGGCGCGCTCGGTCAGGCGACGGCGAACTTGGCGCGAGCGTTTGGCATGGAGGTGGTTTTTGTTGAGCGCAAAGGCGCAGCGCAGGTTCGGCCTGGTTTTCTGGCTTGGGAAGAAGCCTTGGCGACCGCGGATGTGATGAGCTTGCATTGCCCTTTGACCGAAGGCACGAAAAACTTGATTGGCGCGACTGAATTGGCGCAGATGAAAAAGTCGGCGATTTTAATCAACACCGCTCGCGGTGGTTTGGTCGACGAAGCGGCATTATTGGTTGCCTTGCAAGCAGGGCAGATTGCGGGGGCGGGGATTGATGTGTTGGTGACTGAGCCGCCGCGCGCAGGTAATGTATTACTTGACGTGCAGTTGCCTAATTTCATTGTCACCCCGCATGTGGCGTGGGCCAGTGTCGAAACTATGCAAACGCTGGCCGATCAATTGATTGGTAATGTCGATGCTTTCTTGCGCGGGCAGCCACGGCATTTAGTCTGAGCTTATCGTCTCGGTGCTGATGCTTTGCCCCATGGCGCGTACTTCTCGCCATGTGGCGATTTTGCGGAATAGCCAGCTTTGTGGTTGCTCTTTTCCGGTGCGAGCGTATTCAAGCATGCTAATTTCGCTGCACATGGCTTCATGCGATTGCCAAGCATCATCATCGCCGATAAAGAGGATTTCATCACCAAAGCTCAATTCAGTGTCGTCACTGGGTAAAAGAATGTCTTCACCGGCATGTTGGCGCATCAAGGCGATGCAGCGTAGTGACTTTCCGTGTTCGAGTACGCTATCGGCAAAATGACTGAGCCGCAGATGAGGGCTTGGCCGAGCCAAAAAAGCATGTACAGCGGCGATGTTTTTGGCGTCGAGCTTGATGCTCCAGTGATCTGGAATGTGATGCTCGCACAAGGCTTCTACTTTGCGTGTGAGCGCCGCCGCCCATGCTTCATCTTGATGTTCGAGCCGATTCACAAAGCGAGACAGCATCGGGCTGGCCATCGCGCGGAGGGCTTCGTGTGCAACGACTTCACTGCGAATCGACGTGAAATTAGGTTTAAAGGCTTCAAACAGTAAATGATTGCTGGCTAAGTTTTGCCGCGCCACGATGAATAAATTGGGATTGAGTATGCGTGCCGTAGCAATTGCCGATAAATTATTAGCATCATGGTCATGACTTACCAATAAGCCAACGGCGTGCTCGATGCCAGCCGCTTTCAGTGAGGCGGCATCAACGCCCAGTGCCAGATGAAAAACATTTGGATCCAACTCGGGCTGCGGTTCTGGGTCGATGATATGGACAGTAATCTCTGCTTCTAAGTTTAAAGCCGCATGCACAGCCCGACCAAATCGACCATACCCAACAATCACCCAATGGCCTTTGGGCGGCACGATGGGCTCAGGAATCGGGTTGCCGGGAAAGTCAGACAAAATTGTTTTTAACTGCGAAGCGGTGGGCGCATGAAGTGCCAAGTGAAATTGCGCCCCCACGGCCTCAAACATATTAATCACTTTATTAGTGCCAAACGACGCCATATTGTCGCTGATCGCTTGATTTTTACTACGACAAATCGACAGCAGCTTGGGGCGCAACACGTAGGCACTAATTGCAATAGCCAGATTAGTGTTTTCATCGCCGGTAATCCCGAGTACGCCTTTGCAATACGGTTGGCTCAGACCTGCAATTTTGAGTAGCTCTGGGTTGCCTGCATCACCAGCATGGTAAGGCGCATCAAAATGATAGTTTGCGAGCGCGACTTCATTGATGCGTTCTTCCCGTAGGTCGATGACGACAAATCGAATGTTTTGTTCATCTAGTACTTTGCATAGTAAACGGCCAGTTTGGCCGTAACCACAGATGAGATAAAAAGGCTCAGTGAAATTTTTAACTTTATTAATAAAGCGCGTGTATTGCATCGCTTTGGCAAAGGCTTGGTCGCGTGACAAGGCAAAAATAGAACCCAGTGCATAAGTCCAGCCAACGACCGCCAAATAAATGCAAATCACCACCCACATGCGCTGCGCATTGGTAAATGGGTAAGGGATTTCACCAAAGCCAATCGTTGTTGCGGTATAGCTAATGAAATAAAAGGCGTGGAAAAAATCCATGCGATACGGCTGGCCTTGGTCATCCACGCCAGGAATCATTACCAAGCCCATGACCGAAATTGCGTAGATCAAAATGAGCGTGATGATGGGCGTACGTAAACGCCGAAGCATCAAGAAAAAAATATTAGGCATTGCGATCGCTCAGTGTTGTCGATTGAACGGCTTAACGGCGATGCTGCAAGGTTTCGCCAATCAACAAAATGACCGATACCAAATTAGCAGCCAACGCGCCTGCCGCCAACGATACGATGGTTGTCGTGGTGCCCGGCGTCAAACCCAACTGCGTAATATAAAGCGCATTCCACCAGACTAGAGCGGCCGCGATTAGCTGTAAGTCGGCCACTAAACTGGTCGCAAGATGCAAGGCACCCACTTGAGTGCGGTCACCAAATTTAATCACCGTGGCAATTAAATTGACCACAATCGCAGCAAAAAGCTCATTGACATCATGCTGGTGGGCGACATCAATATCGCCAATCACAAAACCAAAATTAAGCGTAAATGCCAGCAAAATAAAGAAGCCAAAAATTACCTTTTCTAAATTCATGATGCATCCTATTCAAATACGTTGTGATAGCTGATGAGTGATTGTAGCTAGTGTAGCCGCTGGCTAGTGATTCTGGCTAATCTTGGGCGAGGCATCGTGTTTCGCCGTATTCAATTTGTTATCCCCAATTGGCGTGGATAAAAACCGGGTCAAGCTGTGGGTAACTTAGCTAAGTCCTTGAACCCGCAGCAATCAAGGCTTGTAGCATCGGTGATGTGAAAAAATAGGCCATATAGTTCGACTTATGCCCAATTGCAAGGTGTTTCACCTGCATAAGCTGTGGGTAACTTCGTTAGGGCTCTGATTTGATAGATAAAAAATCGTCTGCTTAAATTTTGAGCGATTTTTAATAGATTGAGCGCAATAAAGACACGCCAATTGCGAACATCATCAGCGCAATCAGCCCATCTAAAATTCGCCACGCCATCGGCTTGGCAAACCAAGGACTCAGTTGGCTGGCTGCGAAGGCCAAGGAAAAAAACCACACAAAAGAAAAGCCCACCGCACCCAATAAGAAAAAGGGCTGATCAATGCTCGCCTGTTGTGCACCAATCCCACCGACCAACACCACGGTATCCAAGAGTGCGTGTGGATTCAAAATCGAAAAGCCAAGTCCAGCCGCCACCACCGCCCATGGGCGATCTAGCCCTTGCTGCAGTTGCTTGCTGTCTAAGGTCTCGGGGTGAAGCGATTTTTTTAGTGCCAAGGCACCATAGGCAAACACAAATAGCGCACCACCGAGCGCCATCCAAAATTGCAGCTGCGGCATCGATTGCAGTATTTTACCCATGCCGAGTACACCTGCACTCATTAGCACTAAATCACACAGCGAGCAGGTCAGCGCAGTAAGAAACTGCTGTTTGCGGGCAATACCTTGGCGCATCACAAACGCATTTTGCGCGCCAATCGCCATGATTAAACTCGCACAAAGGGCAAAGCCATTGAGCGTGGCTGCTAGGGGTGTACTCATTTTTGTTTTCTTGAATTAAACGAAGGCTGCAGCATAAGCAGTGTGGTTTTGTTGGGCAATTAGCGAAATCATTAAAAACACTTGATGATAGGCGCAAAAAAAACCGGCATAGGCCGGTTGTATTTGGTATCAAGTGCGATGCTTATTTTTTTGTGTCTTTCGCTACCGGCATAAAACCAGCAACCGGTACCGCTGCGGTTTTGTCTTTCTTTGGCTTTTTCGTTTCTTTATTGCTACGTGCTTGACCTTTGGCCATGATGTTTCTCCGTTTGGGCGGTCCTATTTAGCATGGGCCACCACTGTAAATACTGCTGAGCAGGATGTCCTGCAGCCGCAGCGCACATAGACTGTGCGAACGAACCTCAGACCATCATAGGCGCATCGCCAGCGTAGCGGGGGTTTATTTATCAGTTTCTAAATAAATGAAATTAAATAGCTTCAGAATGCGGGGTAAATCGTATTGCTGATGTATCTGCTTCAAAGCCATATTAAATATTGATTACAAGCAGATACCCTAGGTTTGCAAATTACTTCGCGCCCCCCAGAACAGTGACCAATTGATTGTAGCGACCGTAGTAAGCTTTTTCTTGCTCGGATTTGAGTTTGGGGTCGAGCTTGGTGTTGAAAGTCAGCCGGAACAAATCGTGAAATAGCTGTAAATCGGTGACTTGGCGCAGGCTACGATTGTCGGCGGGTGAAAAACCAGCCAATTGGTCAGCGTAATACAAACGTTGTCTTGCTAACGCGGTATTGTTGCCTGTGCGGCCGTAGTCGAGGAAAAACTGACTGATTTTGCTTTTAACATTGGCAGGCAAGTCGCGGCGCATCACTAGTGGGTCAAAGGTGAAATCAGGCGATTGCCAAACTATTTTCATTTGCGCAAAATCGCGAGGGTATTTTTCTTTGAGCTGCTCTAAGTCAAAAGTATTGCTCACCGCCACATCGACTTGTTTTTTAGCTAGTGCGACAAAAGATTGCTCGGCCGTGCCGACAATGATCTGTTTGAAATATTGTTCCGGCAAAATATTTCTTTTCATAAACAGATGGTACTGTGGGATATAAAAGTCAGCGGTGCTTGAGGTTTTACCCGAGGCGTAGCGTAGTTGTTTTGGCTTATCTAATAGCTGTTCGGCATTTTGTATTGGGCTCGTTTTTGGTACGAGGATCACGCTGCGATAGGTTTTAAGGTTGCCACTTTGAATTAAACTGGCAAACACATCGCTTTTACCGCTTTCAACCGCATCGAGTGCGAGTTTATTATCGAGCCGAGCCACTTGAATTTCGTTGTTTTGGATTTTTTTGAGCATCGCGTCGCGATCACTGCTGACCCAGCCTTTTACGGGTTGACCAATCGCGGCAGAAAGATCATTGAGTACTGGCTGCCAGTCTTCAAGGGTTTGCTCATCGGCACGCGTCGTTAATAAACCTACGGTAATGTCTGCATAGCTAGGTAAAGCAATTAGGCAGAGGGCGGCTAGGAAGGGACGAAGAGACATTAGGGTATTCCGGAGTATTGCGGATGCCTCGCAGCATAGTGTTTTTGTGTTACGTTAGTGTGAAAACTTTGTAAGGAATTGTGATGCCCTATATTAATTTACGCGTAGCAGGCGAATTAAGCCGCGAACAAAAGCAGCAAATCGTCGCTGAATTTACCGCCACCATGGTGCGAGTGGCTAATAAACCCGCTGAGTATGTCATCGTCACCATTGACGAGTCGCCGTTACAAGATTGGGGTTGGGGTGGTGAGTTACTCGATCAAGCGGAATAATTGCGCGTAATTTTCTGCTTGGGCATGATGATTGGACGGACGATTTCGACCTTGGCGTGTGAACAAGGTATAATCCAACGCTTTGTCGTTGCGTGTGAAGATTCAGTTATGCCAATTTATGCTTATCGCTGTGCCGAATGCGGCCACCAAGATGAACATTTACAAAAAATGTCGGCCGATGCCCTTACGGTTTGCCCTGCTTGCAATGCGCCAAAATATGAAAAGTGCGTAACGGCCGCTGGTTTTCAGCTTAAAGGCTCAGGCTGGTATCAAACTGATTTTAAAGGCGGCAAAACGGCCGCCAGTTCCGAGTAGTTTTATTTCTTGATTAGGTAAAATGTGACTTCTCCGCTCAAGCGCTATCTATTTACTGGTTTGTTAATTTGGATCCCTTTGGTCATCACCTTATGGGTTTTGAATTTACTCATCGGCACGATGGACCAACTGGGGACGTATGTACCGAATCAAATTCGCCCTGATTATTGGATTTTACAAAGCTTAGCTAAGTTATTTCCGCAGTTTACTGGCATGCACAATATCCCCGGCTTTGGGGTGATTTTGACGGCGCTGGTGCTGTTGATTACCGGGATTGTTGGTACCAATATCTTGGGTCGTCGCTTGTTGCAAGTGGGCGGCTCGATAGTGAAACGGATTCCTATTGTTCGCTCAATTTATATGAGCGTGAAACAGGTTTCAGATACTTTATTTTCCGACTCAGGTAATGCATTTCGCAAAGCGGTGTTGGTACAATTTCCCCATCAAGGCACGTGGGCGGTCGGTTTTGTGACCGGTGTGCCTAGCGGCGAAATTAGTGAAAAATTGGGCGGTGAATTGATTTCGGTATTTGTACCGACCACACCTAACCCAACGTCGGGTTTTTTGTTTATGGCCAAAACCGCAGATGTAAAAGAACTCGATATGTCGGTCGATGAGGCGCTGAAGTATGTCATTTCGCTCGGTGTGGTGATGCCACTCAGTAAAGACATTAGCTACCCTGATGCGCAGGCTTTGCCCGGCGTAGTTAACAAGTAGTTGGTGCAAAATTTTATCGCAAAGGTCGAAGCGGCTGGGTGTACAAAACCTACGGCATGGCGAGACAAGGATGCAAAAATTTTTGCTGATTAGCCATTAAATTCAAAGCGGTGCTGCCGCAGATGGGCATGAAAGCCCGTAAATGTTTAGCTTTTTATTTTAAGGAAGTTTTTGATGCGTACTGATTATTGCGGGCTGATTGATAGCCGTTACCTTGGTCAAACTGTCACCATTCAAGGTTGGGCGCACCGTCGCCGTGACCATGGTGGCGTGATTTTTATCGACTTGCGCGACCGTGAAGGTTTGGTGCAAGTGGTATTTGATCCAGATACCCCAGAAGCTTTCGCAACTGCCGATGCGAGCCGCAATGAATACGTATTGGAAATCACCGGTCTAGTTCGTGCGCGTCCAGAAGGCACCACCAATAGCAAAATGGTTTCAGGTCAAATCGAAATCTTGGCTAAAGGCATTACAGTTCTGAATCAAGCGGCAACGCCACCGTTCCAGATCGATGATGAAAATCTCTCTGAAAACGTGCGTTTGACCAACCGCGTCATCGATTTGCGTCGCCCTGTGATGCAAAAAAACATGCGTTTGCGTTACCGTGTGGCGATGTTGATCCGTAACTACCTTGATGGTTTGGGCTTTATCGACATCGAAACACCGATGTTGACGCGCTCTACGCCAGAAGGTGCGCGCGATTATTTGGTGCCAAGTCGCGTTCACGATGGTCAATTCTTTGCCTTGCCGCAATCGCCACAGCTGTTCAAACAATTGTTGATGGTCGCAGGTTTTGATCGCTACTACCAAATCGTAAAATGCTTCCGCGATGAAGATTTGCGCGCTGATCGTCAGCCAGAATTTACACAGATTGATATCGAGACTTCGTTCTTGAACGAAGACGAAATCATGAGCATCACCGAAGCGATGGCGCAGCACGTATTCAAAGAAGCCATCAACGTTGAACTCGGCGAATTCCCACGTATGGCGTATGACGACGCAATGCGTTTGTACGGCTCAGACAAGCCTGATTTGCGCGTGTCGTTGCAGTTCACTGAACTGACTGACTTGATGAAAACCGAAGAATTCAAAGTCTTCCGTGGCGCAGCCGATATGGAAAACGGCCGCGTAGTCGGTTTGCGTATTCCAGGTGGCGCGAGTATCAGTCGTAAAGAAATTGATGACTACACCAAGTTCGTGGCGATCTACGGCGCGAAAGGCTTGGCGTACATCAAAGTTAACGATGTAACGAATCTGAGCAACGGTGAAGGTTCTGGCCTGCAATCGCCAATCGTGAAAAACTTGAGCGAAGCTTGCTTGCAAGAAATCATTACCCGTACGGGCGCAACAACCGGCGATTTGATTTTCTTTGGCGCAGACAAAGAAAAAATCGTCAACGAAGCGATCGGCGCATTGCGCTTGAAAGTCGGCCACGAAAAAGGCGAAGCGGGCGGTTACTTTGTACGCGGCTGGAAACCATTGTGGGTGGTTGACTTCCCAATGTTCGAACGCGACGACGACGCAGGCCGCTGGAACGCTTGCCACCATCCGTTCACTAGCCCGAAAGTCGAGCACATCGAGTTTTTGAAAACCGATCCAGGCAAATGTAAAGCGCGTGCTTACGATATGGTTCTCAACGGTTGGGAAATGGGCGGCGGTTCAGTCCGTATCCATCGTGCTGATATGCAATCGACGGTATTTGAAGCTCTGGGCATTGGCGAAGAAGAAGCACAAAACAAATTCGGTTTCTTGCTCGACAATCTACAATTCGGCGCACCTCCGCATGGCGGCTTAGCGTTTGGTTTGGATCGTTTGGTCACGTTGATGACAGGCGCAGAATCAATCCGCGATGTGATCGCATTCCCGAAAACTCAACGCGCACAGTGCTTGTTGACCAATGCACCGAACGAAGTGGACGAGAAGCAATTGCGTGAATTGCATATCAAATTGCGTAATGCACCGCAGGTTAATTTGGCGTAATTGCTGATTAGTTTTGATGTGAAAAAAGGCGACTGAGGTCGCCTTTTTTGTTATGTTGGGTATATTGATGTAGCCATTTTTGGGTAATGGTTGTGGTGATATACGCTGTGTAATATTCTTTTTGGTTTTAGCTTTAGACTGAATTTCTAGTGATTTTAATGAGCTGAGTCGCGCTAATGCCGCGCGGCACCCACCTTATCTTTGCTTCGCCAAAGAAAGGTGGGCCAAAGAAAGGCGACCCTGGTATCTGCGTCCCGCTGCGCGGGATGCCCTCGCTGCGGACAATCGAGGCGGTTGTGGTCAAAACTCGGCCTGCGGCCTCAAACATTGACCCCAAAAACCCCGCCCCGCTTGTTCCTCGCTCGGCTTGATACAAGGGATCTCGCGCAGCTCAACGAGATTTGGCTTTAAGGCGATGTATTACTCGCTGAGCATTGTAGATCAAGGCCTGCAATCAAATACATAAAAGCTGTAGGGCAGGTTAGCCAAAGGCGTAACCCGCCACAAGATTCCGAAATCACAAGTTGCGATCAGCGCGGGTTGATAAAACCAACCCGGCCTACATGGCTAGATCAGCTGCTTTCAGTGCTAATGCCGCGCGGCACTTACTTTTCTTGCTTCGCCAAGAAAAGTAAGCAAAAGAAGGCGACCCTGTATCTGCGTCCCGCTACGCGGGATGCCCTCACTGCGGACAATCGAGGCGGTTGTGGTCAAAACTCGGCCTGCGGCCTCAAACATTGACCCCAAAAACCCCGCCCCGCTTGTTCCTCGCTCGGCTTGACACAAGGGAGCTCGCGCAGCTCAACGAGATTTGGCTTTAATTCGATGTATTACTCGCTGAGCATTGTAGATCAATGGCTGCAATCAAATGCATTAAAGCTGTAGGGCGAGTTAGCCAAAGGCGTAACCCGCCACAAGATTCTGAAATCACAAATTGCGATCAGCGCGGGTTGATAAAACTAACCCGCCCTACATGGCTATTTATTCACTGCTAGGCTTTGATATTTATTGTTTGTAATCAGATGCATCATTAATGTACGGCGAATTAGCTAAAGACCTGGCCCGAAGTTGGATGCTGATCACAGGATTAGAATCGTTGCGAGTATTTAACCGACCTAGGTCATTTTGTATGAGGGAGCGGCGTTAAATTTTGCTGTATTTTAATTTTATTGAGCTTACTTTTTAATTTTGACATGCTGATTTCGGCTTGCTAAAGTTGCATGCATTGGGTTTATGTTATGGAGTTTATATGTTTTGGCGAAAAAGTAATTCAACAAAAAGTGAGTGGATTATGTTTAACATAATTTGCTTTTTATTATTCATCTGTGTTCTATATTTTTTTAGGGATTTCTTTTTTCATTCAGTCCTTCTTTCTCAAGATAAAAGGCTTTTTGATGCGATTTCATTTGCAGGAACAGTAGTCTCTATTGTTTTGGGTGTGTTAGCCATCATTTACACGATTTTTCAAGGCTTTAGTTCGCAATCATCTTCAGAGCGGTTAGCAATTGAGATAGATAAGTTAAGTGGGGTTGCTAACTCTAGTAAGAGGCAGCAGGAAAAACTTGAAGCAAGCCTTTCTGGCGTAGATTCTATTCTTGTTTTAACAGATAAGGTTCATTGCCTAATTGAGTCAATGAATGAAGAGCATCGCAATAGCTTAGATAGAATCGCTAGTGATGTTTCAATGGTAAGATTTCAAAGTGAAACTTTGTCTGTCAAACTGCAAGAAAAGCAGGAAAAGGCTAGCACTGAAATTCAGGATAATGCGCCAATCAATACTGAACCGACAAGTTTCACTTGGTCTGTATTGGAAGCTCTAACATTGGTAGCTTTTTTGCTCTTTTTAAGAGCAAAAGATGACAGACCAAGTGATTGGGTTGAAGTGATGCACCCGCTTAAATTCTATGCTGACTATCCTGAGCTATCTGTGCGAATATTTTCAATCTTTGGTGTTCTAGTGTCAATGAACCTGCGGTTTAAGTGGTGTGTTGACGGGGTTTTAGATAGTTCGATTTTAACAAAATTAAAGAATCCAGATTTTATTAAAGCCAGTGCTGGTTATGGTGCGCTTTCATCGGAAAATCGTGAGCTTGTGTTGAAAGTGCACTCAGAGCTTTTAAGAAAGGCGGACCTTGCCCTATAGGAATTAGTGAGTAGGGTGCAAATCTTTATTTTTCGTACGCTGATTGGTTCAAGGTTTGCGTTGCGGAGTCTTGTGCTTTGTATAAACTTCATTAGAAATTATCTACGATTGCCACTGCAACTAATTAACTCGTAAGTCGCCATCGTAGGGTGGTAATAAGCGAAGCGCATTCCACCGTTTTTGGCGATGTGGTGCAATGCGCTAACGCTTATTGGCACCCTACGGCATTGGTGTATTGATTTGTACGCTTTTATATTCAATTGTTATCTGGCAATACACCTAGTTAATTACAAATTGATTTTGGTGAAGATACTCTGGCGCTAATTAGAGCGGATTGCCCGTGGAGCCGCGCCGTTCGGGAGGGGATTGGCAAGGTTTTAAGACGCGACTGTTTGAGCTGCGCGACGGTAGCGCGCAGCGAGTTTTCGCGTCGCCTTGCCAATTGCCGGACGGACGGGGTTTCGTGGCGATCGGGCGCGCTGGGGTTGTCAGGGGAGGGGCAAGACCTCCCCTGGCTCGTTTGGCGGGCGAAACCGCCGGTTCACCGCCTGCACAGCAGGGTAAACGCTAATTTTGATATGGTATTTAAATGTATACATTAATAAGTAATAGCTATAGCCATATACCTAGCATAGTTATTTAAACCCAGACCCAAAAAAAACCGCTGACTCGCAGCGGTTTTTTTATCCAAACTCAACAAGATTAATCTTGATGATAGTTCGGGGCTTCTTTGGTGATTTGCACATCATGAACGTGCGATTCACGAATACCAGCCGAAGTGATTTGTACGAACTCAGCTTTCGCATGAACATCATCAATCGTCGCGCAACCTAAGTAACCCATTGATGAGCGCAAACCGCCGACCAATTGATGAATCACGGCAGACAATGGGCCTTTGTATGGAACGCGGCCTTCGATGCCTTCTGGTACCAATTTATCAGCATCAGCGGTTTTGTCTTGGAAGTAGCGATCAGACGAGCCGTTCGCGCCAGACATTGCACCGAGTGAACCCATGCCACGGTAGCTCTTGTATGAGCGGCCTTGGTAGAGTTCAACTTCACCCGGCGCTTCTTCGGTACCACCGAACAAACCACCGAGCATGACCATGTGCGCGCCAGCGGCGATCGCTTTGGCGATGTCGCCAGAGAAGCGAATACCACCGTCAGCAATCAGCGGAACGCCAGTGCCAGCAAGTGCTTCGGCGACATTGGCGACTGCAGAAATTTGCGGTACGCCAACGCCTGCAACAATACGCGTGGTGCAGATTGAGCCAGGACCGATACCGACTTTCACTGCATCCGCACCAGCTTCAACTAGCGCCAAAGCGGCTGCGGCAGTGGCGATGTTGCCACCGATGACTTGCACTTGTGGGAAGTTGGTTTTCACCCATTTCACACGATCCAATACGCCTTGGCTGTGGCCGTGGGCGGTGTCAACGACAATCACGTCAACGCCAGCTTCAACCAGCAATTGCACGCGCTCGTCGGTACCGGCGCCTACGCCAACCGCAGCGCCAACGCGCAAGCGGCCTTGTTCGTCTTTGGCGGCCAGTGGATGTTCGCTAGTTTTGATAATGTCTTTAACAGTGATCAGGCCTTTGAGCTGGAATTGATCGTTGACGACCAAAACGCGCTCTAGGCGGTGTTCGTGCATTAGCGCGCGGGCATCATCGATGCTCGTACCTTCTTTTACCGTTACCAGTTTGTCTTTCGGCGTCATGATGGCCGCAACGGGCACATCAAGGCGAGTTTCAAAACGGATGTCACGGTTGGTCACGATGCCGACCAGTTGACCTTTGTCGATCACTGGTAAACCAGAAATTTTGTGTTGGCGTGTCAAAATGAGCACGTCGCGCACCAGCATATCGGGTGAAACGGTGATCGGGTCTTTTACAATCCCTGATTCGTAACGTTTTACCTTGGCCACTTCTTGGGCCTGACGCGCTGGCGTCATGTTTTTGTGCAGAATACCAATGCCGCCTTCTTGCGCCATGGCGATTGCCAGTGGGGCTTCAGTTACGGTATCCATTGCAGCGGAAACGAGGGGCAGGTTCAAGCGAATATTGCGCGTGAACTGTGTGGCCAGCGAAACATCGCGTGGCATTACATTTGAATGAGCGGGTACCAGTAGAACGTCGTCGAACGTCAGGGCTTTTTGCACAATACGCATGAAGAGAATCCTTTTCGCCAAAAAAGCATTATACCGAAACAAGCATGACACGCCTATTGCATTGTAATAATTCCAGTTTTTTCGAGCGATAAAATTGGCAGTGTGAGTTACTTTTTCAAAATGCTGGCGTTTTTTTGGGTATTATTCGTCGCTCTGCTTTCCGTTTTAGTAATTTAATTGGGGCTATAGCCCGAGTTTGTGAGTTTCTTCAATCTTATTTTCCCCAGAGTCAGAGGACTTGTTGTGCCTAGAATTCCCAAGCGAATACGTTTATTACTGCTAGTGGCGATCTTATTGATCGGTGGTTTTTTAAGTACCAGTATTGCCAGTTATGTGGTTTCGCGAGATGCATTGCGTGAAGGTTTGATTAGCAGTGCTTTGCCACTCACTGGCGATAATATTTATTCTGAAATTCAGAAAGATATGCTGCGTCCTGTGTTTATTTCTTCGCAAATGGCTCACGATACCTTTGTGCGTGATTGGTTGCTGGCAGGGGAGCAAGATCCAACACAGTTGTCCCGATTTCTGCGAGAAGTCAAAATCAAAAATGGTACTTTTAGTAGTTTTTTGGTGTCGGCCAAGACGATGCGCTATTACCACAGCGATGGCATTCTCAAAACGGTGGCAGAAGACGATTCGCGTGACGCTTGGTATTTTCGCGTGGCTAAGATGCCGCAAGAGTTTGAAACCAATGTCGACCCTGATTTAGCCAATCGCGACAAAATGACGATTTTTATTAATTACAAGATATTTGATTATGAAGGTCAATTTATTGGTGTGACTGGGGTGGGCATTACCCTCGATACCATGCGCCATTTACTGCAAAATTATGAGGCGCGTTTTCAGCGGCGTATTTATTTTGTTAATCAAGCGGGTCAAGTGATGCTGACAGGAGATGATCAGCAGGCTAGAACGTCGATTTTGCAGCAAGAGGGAATCGGCGAAGTCGCCCACAAAATTCTCAATCACCAAACTGAGCCCATGGCGGTGACTTATAGCTTGAATGAGCAATTGGTATTGCTGAATACGCGTTTCATTCCAGAGTTGGGTTGGTATTTGATTGTTGAGCAGAATGAAACTGCCGATTTACGCCCAGTGCAAACGATGTTTCAATTTAATTTACTGATTTCAGCGCTGGTCACTTTATTGGTGCTGTTTATTGCGACTTATAGCATTAATCGTAGTCAAAGTTATTTAGAAACCTTGGCCAAAACGGATGGCTTAACTCGCTTACTTAATCGGCACGCATTTGAGGCCGTGTTGACCCAAAAACGCAGTGAGTTAACACGGCGTCAGCGCTCCGTGTCGGGCATCTTGATTGATATTGATTTCTTTAAGCAGGTCAATGATCAGTTTGGTCACACAGCGGGTGATGAAGTCTTGCGGCAAGTGGCGAATTTGCTGCGAAAAACTGCTCGTTCTAGTGATACGGTGGCGCGTTGGGGAGGCGAGGAGTTTGTGATTTTGCTCGACGATTGCTCCAAAGCTATGGCATTGGAATTGGCTGAACGACTTCGCAAGGTGGTGGCTCATTTTGATTTTTCTTTGCCGGACTCCTACCAAGTTACCATCAGTTTGGGTGTGGTGGAGCTGTTGCAGGGCGAGACAGAGGTTGAGTTTTTCCAGCGTGCCGATCAATTATTGTACGCTGCTAAATCAAGCGGCCGTAATTGCGTAATGGCCGATCTCTAATTGCTGCGCTGCATGATGGGCAGATCGCAAAACTCAGGCTAACGTGAAGTAGAGCATACAGCGTGTAAGCTCAATTTCCGTTTTGCAGGAGGTCGTCGTGATGAAACAGGCACTTTCTGTCGCGCCAGATACGGCGTTGATTTTATCCGGTGGCGGCGCTCGCGCCGCCTATCAAGTGGGCGTTTTACTGGCCATCGCGCATTTATTGCCGCAACACGCAGTCAATCCTTTTCCTATCATTTGCGGTACCTCCGCTGGGGCGATTAATGCGGCGGCCATGGCGGCGGGGGCGGGGGAATTTCGTAAAGCCGTCTTTATGTTGGCGCGGATGTGGCAAGGCTTGCATCCAGAAAGCATTTATCGCGGTAGTTTGCCGTGGTTGGCTGGGGCCGCGGGGCATTGGTTGAGTGCTTTGCTGTTGGGGGGCTTGGGTAAATACAACCCGCGTGCTTTTTTGGATAATGAGCCGTTGCGCGCATTTTTATCGGCGCGAATGGATTTCTCACAGATTCAACAGAATATTAATAATGGTGCGCTACGCGCCGTGTCAATTTCGGCCTTGGGCTATACCAGTGGCCAATCAGTGTCATTTTTTCAAGCTGCCGATGAATTAAAAGATTGGGCGAGGGCCAAACGAATCGGTGTACGTACCGAGCTCAACCTGTCACACCTGATGGCTTCCAGTGCAATACCCTTGATATTCCCTGCAGAGCATATTCATCGTGAGTATTTTGGTGATGGTTCGGTGCGCCAGATTGCGCCGCTAAGCCCAGCCATTCACTTGGGGGCGAAGCGCGTGCTGGTGATTGGGGTTGCGCCGCAGTCGGATGAAGTGCCGGCTCGGCAGCGCAGTAATAGTTATCCAACGCTAGCGCAAGTGACGGGTCAATTAATGAATAGTATTTTCCTTGATAGCCTCGATACCGATTTGGAGCGGATGACACGGATTAATCGGACTTTGTCGCATATCCCTGAGTCGATTCGGGAGCAATCAGGTTTGGAGTTACGCCCAATTGAAGTATTAATGATTTCACCATCGCAGCCTTTGGAGCGCCTCACCTTGGGTTTTAGCCGTGATTTTTCGCTGGGCATGCGTTTTTTATTGGGCGGCTTGGGCGCTTTTCGGCGGCAAGGTTCGGTGGTGGCTAGCTATTTATTGTTTAGTGGCGCGTACTTACGAGAATTGATTCGCTTGGGCTATCGAGATGCCATGGCAAAAGAGTCGGAACTCTGCGTTTTTTTGGCTGCAAATTCTAAGCCAAGCAGCGTAGAATAGCTTTTTTCTATTAATAGGCCAGAGGTTTGGCATGGCACAGTGGCGAGTTGGTTTTTTTGTGTTGTTTCTGGTGTGCGTTGGCATGATGGGTTTTGCCCTTTATCACCAATTTTATCAATGGCTCATGCCTTGTCTTTTGTGCGTGTATGAGCGCTTGATCGTTATTGTCTTGGGTTTATTGAGTTTATACGCCAGCGTTTGGAAACCAAGTACGCGTCGCGGTGTGCTGATTTTTTCGTCAATCTACGCCTTGACTGCGGTATGGGGCGCGGGAATTACCGTGTGGCATCTTTTGGTGCAATACGGCCCCAAAGAAGGTGGCGTGACTTGCGCATCAAGCCTGCCATTCCCAATCGACTTAAATGCCTTGCCGGGTTGGATTACTGCGGTGATCCGTCCCGTTGGCGATTGCTCGGTTGATAGTTTTGCGCTGTTTGGTATGTCGATGCCGTTCTGGCTCTTGGTGGCGTTTATTGGCTTTTTGCTACCGTTGTCGATATTGGCGCGGACGCGCTTGATTGAAATCCGCCGTCGGGGACTTTAAATGACGCTGACTGAACTTCGTTATATTGTTGCCGTCGCGCGAGAACGCCATTTTGGCCGTGCGGCCAATAGCTGCTTTGTATCGCAACCGACATTGTCGGTTGCGGTCAAAAAATTAGAAGAAGAACTCGGTGTTGCATTGTTTGAGCGCGCAGCAGGCGATGTGACTGTCACCCCAACGGGAACTTTAATTATTGAGCAAGCGCAGCGTGTGCTCGAAGAAGTTTCGGTAGTCAAGCAATTGGCCGAGCAGGGCAAAGATCCGCTCGCAGGTACTTTGCGACTGGGTGTGATCTACACCATCGGTCCGTATTTACTCCCGCATCTCATTCCCCGTTTGCGCGAACTTGCGCCGCAAATGCAATTGCTGCTCGAAGAAAATTACACGGCGCGTCTCAGCGAGATGCTTAAGCAGGGTGAAATTGACATCGCCATTTTGGCTGAGCCATTTCACGAGGGCGGCATCAGTACCCAAGCTTTGTATGATGAGGATTTTGTCGTCGCTACGCCCAAAGGCCATGAGTGGGAGCAGTTGAGCGAAATTGCTTCTGAGCAATTGTCGGATGAAAACGTCTTGCTCTTGTCGCCCGGTAATTGTTTTCGCGATCAAGTATTGCAAACCTGTTCGGATTTGAATCGTGAAAGTATGTCGGTGGGCAGTTTGCAGCGTACTTTGCAGGGCTCATCGTTGACGACGATTCGGCATATGGTGGCTGGTGGTATTGGGGTTACCGTTTTGCCTGCAACTTCGGTCAGTGCTGCTGACGATAGTTTGCTCAGTGTGCGGCCGTTCTCTGAGCCAGTGCCATCGCGGCGTGTGATTTTAGCTTGGCGTCGCAATTTCCCAAGGCATGCTGCCATCGAGGCAGTACGGCAAGCTTTGCTGCAATCAAATTTAGAACCTATTCATCGTTTGCCGGATGCCTTGGTGAGTCAATAGTTTTTTTCTAACTATCGAATTCAAATAAGTCATTGGTAAATTCAATCGATGCATCGTAATATTGTCTTCGTCAGCAACTAATATGTGTCGGAAGCCAGCAAGAGCTGGCTTCTCGATCTAAACGAAGGGGTATTTCATGGCATCACCATTCCATAATCCAGATTCTTTGACTATCCAAAATCTTGAGTCGGCTTTCGCCGGTGAATCAATGGCGCATATCAAATATCGCTACTTCGCAAAGTTGTGCCGCGAAATGGGTGATGTGGCGACAGCGGAAGCATTTGAAGCAACGGCCGACCAAGAAGTCATGCACGCATTTGGCCATCTTGACCTGCTGTTTCCAAAAGCCAATATGACGCCAGCAAAGGCTTTGCAGTTTGCGATTGAAGGCGAAACCTACGAATACACTGAAATGTATCCAAAATTCCGTCATGTCGCAGTTGAAGAAGGTCAGCATGCCGCAGTGCAAGAAATCGACGAACAAATTGCTGAATCGAAAGAGCATGCAGAAATGTTTAAAGCAGTGCTAGAAAAAGCGGCCAAACGATTTGCCGCCTTGGCAAAGGTTGAAGAGCGCCATGCGAATCACTACCAAGCTGCACTGGATAATTTGACAAAATAATGGGTATTTAACCCTAGCTATTTTATTTTAAGGCGCTGAGCGCCATACCCAATTAGGAGTTCATTATGAAGCAATGGCAATGTGTGGTTTGTGGTTTTATCTATGACGAAGTAGCGGGCTTGCCCAATGAAGGCATCGCACCCGGTACGACATGGGCTGATATTCCAGAAGATTGGGCCTGTCCGGACTGCGGCGTCGCTAAGGCTGATTTTGACATGGTGCAAATTTAATACCGCATTCATCAAAAAAAGCCGGCTTGGGTCGGCTTTTTTATTGATTTAATAATAGGGAACAACAATGACAGCGCCAGTGATTATTTTAGGCAGCGGCCTTGCGGCATATAACGTGGCGCGAGAATTCCGCAAATTAGATAAAACCTCGGCTTTAACGATTGTTTCTCGTGATCATGCTGGTTTTTATTCTAAGCCCATGTTGTCGAATGCGTTTTCAGCAAATAAAAGCGCAGAGCAGTTGTTGATGAAAAGCGCAGAAAAAATGGCCGAAGAGCTCAATGCGACCATTTTAGGCCACACCAAAGTGGTGTCGATTCATGTGCATAATCAAGAAGTGATGCTGGGTGATGATACGATTTTGCCTTATCGTGACTTGGTTTTGGCGGTCGGCGCGGATCCAATTCGCTTGCCGATGGGTGGGGATGGTGCGAGCGATGTGTTATCGGTCAATGATTTGGACGATTTTGCGCATTTTAATCGACGGTTGGCCAGTGCAAAAAGCGTCGCAATTTTAGGTGCTGGTTTGATTGGCTGTGAGTTTGCCAATGACTTATTAGCGCGCGACATTGCGCCAATTGTGATTGATCCATCGGCTTGGCCTTTATCGCGATTATTGCCACAAGCGGCTGGCGATTTTATGGCGGATAAACTGAGTGATGCCGGTGTGCAATTTCACTGGGGCGTGACTGCGCAGGCGGTCGATGCAGAAGGTGCAGGCTTTGTCGTGAAGCTGAGCGATCAAACAGAATTGGCTGTTGACTTAGTTTTATCGGCGGTCGGCTTGCGATCACGCACTGAATTGGCTGCCGCAGCGGGTTTGCAAGTGAATCGTGGCGTGGTGGTGGATCGCTATTTGCAAACGAGTCAGCCGCATATTTATGCTGTTGGTGATTGCGCAGAAGTGGCGGGATTAACTTTGCCATTTGTGTTGCCGATTATGCAACAAGCAAGGGCATTGGCCGCTACGCTAATGGGGGAGAGGACTGTAGTGAAATACCCTGCTATGCCTGTAATGGTGAAAACGCCTGCGTGTCCAGCTGTCGTAGCGCCGCCTGCGATGGGATCAGTGGGAGAGTGGCATTTGGAAACGAGTGAAACTGGGATTGTGGCAAAATTTATGTCCAACTCAGGAAGCATGGCTGGCTTTGCTTTGCTGGGTTCAGCAACCTCGCAGCGGCAGGCGTTAACCCCAGATTTACCAGTTGTTTTGGCCTAATCAGCCGCTAGATTGACTGCCTGCAGGGGTTGA
Source organism: Deefgea tanakiae (assembly GCF_019665765.1). Lineage (GTDB taxonomy): Bacteria > Pseudomonadota > Gammaproteobacteria > Burkholderiales > Chitinibacteraceae > Deefgea > Deefgea tanakiae. The sequence goes on along the minus strand of NZ_CP081150.1, from coordinate 1,843,954 downwards.
AAAAAATCGCGCAATGACTTCAATCCGTGAAAGTTAAAAAGCCCATCGCCAGGATGGGCTTTTTGCTATTTATTGCGTTTTGACAATCGGTTCAATACCGAGCTTTCTCAGCTTTTTAACGGCTGCTTCTGCTTCCGCTTTGGTTTTGAACGGACCAATTTGCACTCGTGTTTCTAAATAAGCAGGAATGCCGGCCGCCTGAATTTGCGCGAGTAATTTCTCTGCATTGTTGGAGTGTAAAAATACGCCCGCCTGCACGCTGTACCCTAATTGAGTGTTACTCGCAGCTGGGAATGGCGCACGCGGCACGGCGGTGAGGCCAGACTCGGTGGTGTTTAATTTCAATTTTGGCTCAGCAGGCAGCTCAGTAGGTGCTGCAACTTTGGGGCTTTTGGTAAGCGAAGTTTCAGTTATTCGCTTGGGTATATTGCTAATGGGTTCGACCTGTGATTTATTTGGCGCAGGTTGGCTTCTTGGTGCAGCAGTAACGGTTGGTACTGGCGTAGGCACTTCAGTTGCTGCTGGGGTGCTAGCGACTTCTGGGGTTGTTTCGATTGGAGCTGAAGTTGGTGTAGTAATTACGCTTACGCTACTAGCTGCTGGCGCTATTTGTGGGATTTGAACTTCTGGCGGTAGGTTTTTTTCTTCTCGATCGAGCCAAGAAATCGCGCCTAATACGCCAGCAATCAAAGTGCCAGCAATACCTAGACGCCATAAAAGTTGCTTTTTTAATTGCTGCTGTTCTTTCTGCTGCAAGATGGGGTCCGGTTTATCACTCATCTGTCAGGTGCTCGCTATGGTGGTATACTATTAGACTATTTGCCTCGTGTTTTGGCGAAATAGGTCGGATGAGAATATTTAATTCGCATCAGGCTAGCTGAAATTACACTGTGCTGTAAAGTTTCTTGTACGAAAATAACGCCTTACCCTGGAGATTATAAAATGGCTGTTGAAACTACCCTGTCGATTATCAAACCTGATGCTGTTGCTAAAAACGTTATCGGTAAAATTTACGATCGTTTTGAAACTGCGGGTTTAAAAGTCGTCGCAGCGAAACTAAAGCACTTAACACGTGCCGAAGCTGAAGGCTTCTACGCCGTACACAAAGAGCGTCCTTTCTTTAATGCGCTTGTTGAGTTCATGATTTCAGGTCCTGTGATGATTCAAGCTTTGCAAGGTGAAAACGCCATGCAAGTGAATCGTGACTTGATGGGCGCAACCAACCCAAAAGAAGCGGCGGCAGGTACGATCCGTGCTGATTTCGCCGAAAGCATTGACGCAAATGCAGTCCATGGCTCTGACAGTTTGGAAAATGCAGCGATTGAAATCGCTTACTTCTTTGATGCTTCAGAAGTGTACGCAGCCTAAGTCGTAAGTTGGAAAGCAAAAGTTTTCTTGCATCGTTGTTTTGCCTCGCCGTACGACTTGTACTGCCTTCGGCTTCACGCCTTGCCATAAAGCTTTTGCACGCTAAATATAATGTAGTTGAGTTGTACGAACTTCCTCTTCGCAGTGACGAGGAAGTTGAGTGATGAAATAAAATGGCGCAAGCCTTGGTGGATATAAAAATGACGATGAATTTGTTGGATTACGATGCGGAGCGTCTAGGCCAATTAATGGTGCAACTCGGAGAAAAACCGTTTCGTGCCAAGCAACTGATGAAGTGGATTCATCAGCGTGGCGTAGCTGACTTCGATGCGATGAGTGATATCGCTAAATCGTTCCGACAAAAATTAGCGGCAGATGCCAATATTGCGCCACCAGAAATGATGGCTGAGCAGGTGGCCAAAGACGGCACGCGCAAATGGTTGCTCGATGTAGGGACCGGCAATGGCGTGGAAGCTGTTTTTATTCCTGAAGATGACCGAGGTACTTTGTGCGTATCCAGCCAAGTAGGCTGTGCGTTGGATTGTTCCTTCTGTTCAACTGGACGACAAGGTTTTAACCGAAATTTAAGTACTGCGGAGATTATTGGTCAATTGTGGTGGGCGAACAAACGCCTGTCTTTTGACGCTGCGCGTATTGGCGATACCAAAAATGAAGATACGCGAATTGTATCGAATGTCGTGATGATGGGTATGGGCGAACCGCTGGCCAATTACGATAATGTGGTGGCGGCAATGCGTTTGATGTTGGATGACAATGCGTATGGCTTGTCGCGTCGGCGTGTTACCTTATCAACGTCTGGACTTGTGCCACAGTTAGATCGATTACGTGAGGATTGCCCTGTTGCTTTGGCTGTGAGTTTACATGCGCCCAATGATGCTATACGTGATGACATTGTGCCCATTAATCAAAAATACCCGCTCAGAGAATTATTGGATGCGTGTAATCGTTACCTTGAAAAAGCACCGCGTGATTTTATTACGTTCGAATATGTCATGCTCGATGGGGTAAACGATTTACCTGAGCATGCGCGTCAAGTTGCGGCGATGTTGCGCTCGACATCGGCTAAAATTAATTTGATCCCATTCAACCCGTTTCCAAATTCAAGTTTCAAACGTTCGAGCCGAGATGCTATTGTTCGCTTCCGTGATATTTTGCTGCAAGCGGGTTATATCGTGACGGTAAGAAAAACCCGTGGTGATGACATTGATGCCGCCTGTGGTCAATTAGCAGGGCAAGTGCAAGATAAAACTCGCCGTCTAGAGCGGATGGCAGAGACACGACCTATTTTATTTAAAACTGGAGGCAGTGCGTGAAAAATACTTTAGTCGTCCTCATGTTGTGTCTGGGTCTAAGTCAATTTGCATGGGCAAATGATGGTGAATCACGTGCTTCGGTCCGTACACGTTTGGCTTCTGAGTATTACAAATTAGGTCAGTACACTGTTGCTGTGTCAGAGGCTCAAAAAGCATTGGATTCTGACCCAAAATACCTTTTAGCTTACAATGTCATGGCATTGTCTTATTGGGCACTAAAAGACAATGCAATGACGATTAAATTATTTAAAGATGCTCTGAGTCTTGAGCCAACTAACTCAGATCTGAACCACAACTATGCCAATTTTTTGTGTGCGAATGGGGATGTGAAGCAGGCGCAAGAGCGATTTGGCATTGCCTTAAGTAATCCGCTGTACCCGACGCCCGACCAAACGATGCTTGCTGCTGCAAACTGTGCGATTAGCAGCAACGATCTGCCTTTGGCCATCGAATGGTATAAGAAAGTACTTTCGTTTAGACCCAATAATATTCAAGCAAAATTTCAGTTGAGTAGTTTGTTGCTTAAGTCCGGCGATTTACCTGAAGCCAAACGCTACTTTATTGAAATGTTTAGAGCTACTAAAACGCCGCAATCAGAGTTGCTTTGGTTGGGTGTTAAAATTGAGCACGCGATTGGTAATAAAACCGCAGAGCAACGTTATGCAGCTGAATTAATGGCTTTATACCCAGATTCGGTTGAAGCAACTAAGTTACAGATTGGAAAATATGACTGATCAGTTTACAGACCCCTCAGAGCCATCGTCAGTATCTTCACTGCTGCCCGCTGGTCGTCAATTACGCAATGCACGCGAAGCATTGGAATTAACGTCTGAGCAAGTCGCTCAGCAACTCAAGCTCTCAGTTCGGCAAGTTATTGCGATTGAGCAAGAGGCGTTTGACGAACTGCCCAGCAATCTATTTATTCGTGGTTTCGTGCGCAATTATGCGCGCTTGCTTAAAATAGATGCCGAGCCGCTGCTGGCTTATTTGGCTGAGGTCTTGCCACAAGAGCAGGAGGCTAGTACTCCAATGGATGCATCATTGACCTCGGGTGTCCGTCTGTCTGGTGAGCATGTCCCTAAAAAACAACGCAGCTTGTCACCCACGGCCTTGATGGCTCTGCTGGGTGTGGCCATTGGGGTTGCTGTCGCTGTTTGGTTTTTGCAGCAACCGTCCAATCCAGAGCTCGCGTTGCCTGAGCTTGAATCACCGCCGGTATTGGATGTTCCTGCTGCTTCGGCGGTACTCGAAACGGCTTCTGCAGTTGCCTTTTCTTCAGCTAGTGCGGCAAGCCCTGCTAGTTCTGTTGTGATTGCAAGTGTAGTTGCTAGCCCAGTTGCTATCGCAGCAAGTGCTTCGGCAGCTACTGCATCTCAGGCTTCATCAGTAACCTCCGCAACGGTAGGCGCAATTAAAATTGTGTCTACGACAGACAGCTGGGTGCAGATTATTGATGCCAACGGAAATAAAGTGTTGTCGGAAATTATTCGCCCAGGTATTGAGCGCACGGTGGATGGCAAGCCTCCTTATGCAGTCAAGGTAGGTAATGCGCCAAAAACTCAATTGTATTTTCACGGTCAGGTCGTCGATTTGAGTCCTTACCTCAAGCCTGGCTCTGATGTGGTTAATTTGGAATTGAAATAAACGTATGTCGAATCTGATTACTCGCCGTAAAACACGCCAAGTTCAAGTGGGAAATGTTTGGGTTGGTAGCGATCACCCGATTGTGGTGCAGTCAATGACCAACACCGATACTGCTGATGCTGAAGGCACTGCACGGCAGATCTTTGAGCTTTGGCGTGCTGGCTCTGAAGTGGTGCGGATTACGGTGAATAGCCCTGAAGCTGCTGCGCAAGTCGGTAATATCAAAACCAAGCTAGAGAATTGGGGTTGTAAAGTTCCGCTGGTTGGTGATTTTCATTACAACGGTGATCGCTTATTGCGAGATTATCCAGATTGCGCGCAAGCTTTGGCTAAATATCGCATTAATCCTGGTAATGTCGGTAAGGGTAGCAAGCGCGACGAAAAATTCGCACTAATGATTGAGAAAGCCATTGAATACAATAAAGCGGTGCGAATTGGTGTGAACTGGGGTTCGCTCGATCAAAGTATTGCTGCTCGGATGATGGACGAAAATAGCAAACGTTCACAACCTCTAAGTGCCGATGCTGTGATGCGCGAGGCTTTGATTGTGTCTGCACTTGAATCGGCTGACCAAGCGATTCAATGGGGCTTATCGCCTGACAAAATTTTGCTTTCTTGCAAAGTTTCGCATGTGCAAGATTTAGTGGCGGTTTATCGTGATTTAGGTGCACGTTGTGATTATCCTTTGCATTTGGGTTTGACTGAGGCAGGGATGGGTAGCAAAGGTATCGTTGCCTCAAGTGCTGCTTTGGCGATTTTGATGCAAGAAGGGATTGGCGACACGATTCGTATCTCTTTAACGCCAGAACCCAATGGTGACCGCACAAAAGAAGTCGTGGTTGCACAAGAATTATTGCAAACCATGGGCTTACGCAGTTTTACGCCATTAGTGACTGCTTGCCCTGGATGTGGTCGTACCACTTCGACGGTTTTCCAAGAGTTAGCGCAAGATATCCAAACTTTCTTGCGTGAAAAAATGCCGATTTGGCGCAAAGATTATCCTGGCGTTGAGGATATGAAAGTTGCAGTCATGGGCTGCGTCGTCAATGGTCCGGGTGAATCTAAGCTGGCCGATATTGGCATTAGTTTGCCTGGCACTGGTGAAGTGCCGGTGTGTCCTGTCTATGTGGATGGCGAGAAAGATGTAACCCTCAAAGGTGACAATGTGGCCGTTGAATTTCAGGCGATTGTTGAGAATTATGTCGCAACACGATATGGTGTTGATGGTGCTAAGCGCCGTGAAACTGCTGCTAAGGTCATTCCTTTAGCGCAAATTTAGTGATGTATTTTATTCAAAGCATTGCAAATTATTGGCTGCAATGCAATACCCTTTATCTGTAAACGAAAGAACAAGAATATGGCAGAAACAATCCAAGCAATTCGTGGTATGAATGATATCTTGCCAGTGGAAGGTGCTAGCTGGCAGTTTTTTGAGAAAGTAACACGTGAATGGTTGGCGGCTTATGGCTACAACCAAATTCGTATGCCGATTGTGGAGTCAACGCACTTGTTTATTCGAGGCGTGGGCGAGCACACTGATATTGTTGAAAAAGAAATGTATGCCTTTGAGGATAGCCTCAATGGTGAAAAGTTAACGCTACGCCCAGAAGGGACTGCCGGTTGCGTGCGGGCGTGTATCGAGCATGGTTTGCTATACAACCAAACTCAGCGTTTGTGGTACACGGGCCCAATGTTTCGGCATGAGCGTCCGCAAAAAGGGCGTTATCGTCAGTTTCATCAACTCGGTGTAGAAGCTTTTGGCTTTGCAACGCCCGATGTTGATGCTGAAATGATCGTGATGCTGGCTGATCTATGGCCGCGTCTGGGCTTGAGTGGCATGTGTCTGGAGTTAAACTCGCTGGGTAATATGGATGAGCGCTCAGCGCATCGCGCTGAGCTAATTAAGTATCTTGAAGGGTATATCGATATTCTAGATGAAGACGGCAAGCGTCGTTTGTATACCAACCCTTTACGGGTGCTCGATACCAAAAATCCTGCACTGCAAGCGATGGCAGAAAATGCTCCGCAATTGATGGATTTCTTAGGTGAAGAATCAAAATCGCATTTCGAAGCGGTGAAAGCTTTGCTCGATGATGCTGGGATTGCATATAAGCTCAATTCTCGTTTAGTGCGTGGCTTAGATTATTACAATCGCACCGTGTTTGAGTGGACGACAACCCAGTTGGGTGCACAAGGTACGGTCGCAGCCGGTGGTCGTTACGATGGTTTGGTGGAGCAATTGGGCGGTAAGCCTTGCCCAGCAGTCGGTTTTGCAATTGGCATTGAACGCATCATGCTTTTGCTTGAAGCTAATGAGGTCGCCATTCCTGCGCAGCAAGCTGATGTTTACGTGATTCACCAAGGTGAAGCTGCAGCAAGAAATGCATTCTCTGTGGCACGGCAATTACGTGCAGCGGGTTTAAATGTCATTTACCACGGTGGCAGTGCAAGCTTTAAATCTCAATTTAAAAAAGCGGATCAATCAGGGGCCCGTTTTGCAGTTGTGATTGGTGGTGGTGAGGTAGAAGCGCAAACTGCGAATTTAAAAACGCTCACTGGTGAGCTGCAAGGTGCACAGCAAACATTAGCGCAAGACCAGTTAGCACAAGCAATTGCTCGTATTTAATTTATCAGGGGATCAGCATGGCCGCATTTGATTTACAAGAACAAGAACAAATTGCAACGTTAAAGGCATGGTGGCAAAGTTGGGGTAAATGGTTGGCATTGAGCGTTGCTGCGTTTTTGATTGGTTTTGCTGCGTGGGCGGGTTGGCAAAAATATCAGAAAACTCAGATTGTTAAAGCAGCAGAAGTTTATGCGCAAATTGAGGCAAATTTAGCTGAAGATGGTAAGTTTAAAGCCGGCGTAGCTTTACTAAAATCCGATTATACAAAGACGCCGTATGCACCACGCGCGGCAATGATTGCTGCCAAGTTGCAATATCTAAAAGGCGATGCAGCAGCTGCGCGCACTGAGCTGCAATGGGTGATTGATCACAGCACTGAGGCAGCTTTGCGCGATTCAGCTCGTTTGCGCATGGCGAGTATTTTGCTAGAAGATAAAAAGTTCACAGAAGCATTAGCTTTAATGAAAACACCGGAAGAAGAAGGTTTTTCTCCGCTCTATGCTGAACAGCGCGGTGATATTTATGTAGCTAAAGGTGAACCAGTAGCCGCAGCGGATGCGTATCGTCAAGCGATTGCAAAACTTCCAAAAGATGCGCCTAACTTGAAATTAGTCGAGATCAAACTTGATGTTCTAGGAGGCAAGTAATAATGAACGGTTTACGACCGCTATTACTCTTAAGCGCGCTGGGACTGGCTGCATGCAGCACGACTAGTAATGTTCCTGAACCTTCGCCTTTGCCTGTTGTTGTTTCAAAAGTTAAAACATCCGTGCAGTGGCAAAATACAGTTGGTAATACAACTGAATATCGTTTTCAACCTGCTTTTAATGGTGATTTGATCGCGGCTGTTGGCGGTAATAATGAGCTTACTTTGATTGAAAGAGCAAGTGGCTCAAAGCGCTGGCAAGTGAAACTGGATAAGGAAATCGCTGGCGGTGTTGGCATTTCCGGTGCTGTGATTGCGGTCGGCACGATTAGCGGTGAAGTGCTAGCATTTGATTTAGCGGGCAAAAAAACTTGGTCGGCACAAGTAACTAGCGAAATCATTTCTGCTCCTGTAGTTAGTGATGATTTTGTCGTTGTTCGTTCTGGCGATGGCAAGATATCGACTTTTTCTGCGGCAACGGGTGAATTAAAGTGGATTTACCAACGGCCACAACCTGCGCTCTTATTGCGAAATTATGCTCCCCCCGTAGTTGCTGATGGTGTCGTCTACCTAGGTCAAGCAGCTGGTCGCTTAACGGCAATTTCAATTGCAGATGGTCGCGTACTCTGGGAGGCGCCTGTTTCATTGCCACGTGGTGCGAGTGAGCTGGAGCGTGTTACCGACATAGTCTCGCCTCCTGTTGCACAGGGTGACGTGGTGTGTGCCGTTGCTTTTCAGGGGCGTGTGGCTTGCCTTGGTGCCAAGCAAGGTAATTTGTTATGGACCCGTGAAGTATCAAGCTGGTCTGGCTTAGCTATGGATGCCCAGCAAGTTTATGTAACAGACAGTAAGGGTCAAGTGAACGCCTTTGAGAAATCAACAGGGCGTAGTGTTTGGCGGCAAGAAGCGTTGGCTAATCGTCTAGTGACGGCACCTGCTATATTGGGTAGCAATGTGGTTGTTGGCGATTTTGCTGGTTATTTGCATGTATTAAGTCCTGAGGATGGTCAATTTGTTGGTCAAATGGCTACCGATGGCGGACGTATTTATTTAGCGCCTCAGTCTGATGGCGCGCAGGCGATTGTTCAGACAGCAAAAGGTAGTATTTTGCTGTTAAGTGCAAAGTAATACCCATTTGGTCTAAGCCTGTACGCTGCACGGTGTGGCGTAGGCGGGCCAGTGGAATAAGGAATTGAAGTGAAACCAACTATTGCCCTCGTGGGCCGCCCGAATGTGGGCAAATCAACTTTGTTTAATCGTTTAACCAAAACACGCGATGCTTTGGTTGCCGATCAGCCGGGCTTAACGCGTGATCGCCATTATGGCCACGGTAAAGTCGGTGAGAAGCCATACCTTGTCATTGATACAGGTGGTTTTGAGCCTGTGATCGATGAAGGCATTATGTTTGAGATGGCCAAGCAAACGCTCCAAGCGATTGATGAAGCCGATGCGATTGTTTTCATTGTTGATGGTCGAAATGGTTTAACACCGCAAGACAAAATGATTGCCAATCGTTTGCGTCAAGGTGATCGCCCTGTGTGGGTTGCGGTAAATAAAATTGAAGGTATGAATAGTGCCATCATGACAGCTGAATTCCATGAGTTTGGCTTGGGTGATCCGGTGGCGATTTCTGCATCTCATGGCGAAGGTGTTCGTCATTTGATTAATGAAATTTTAGAAGGTTTTCCAGATCAAGAGCCGGAAGAAGAGCCGACTCATCCTAAATTCGCCATTGTTGGCCGCCCTAATGTTGGTAAATCGACGCTAGTGAATGCAATCTTGGGTGAAGATCGTGTTATTGCGTTTGATCAACCTGGTACTACTCGCGACTCAGTGGCTATTGATTTTGAAAGAAACGGCTCCAACTACACAGTAATTGATACTGCGGGTGTACGTCGCCGCGGTAAAGTGACCGACATGATTGAGAAATTTTCAGTCATTAAAACGATGCAGGCGATTGAAGATTGTAACGTTGTGATCTTAGTTTTGGATGCGACCCAAGACGTGTCGGATCAGGACGGCAAAATTGCAGGCTTCGTATTGGAGTCTGGTCGCGCTTTGGTGGTTGCGATTAACAAGTGGGAAGCGGCTGATTTAGAACAAAGAGAAACCATTAAACGTGATATTGCACGCAAATTGGCTTTCTTGGATTTTGCCAAGTTCCATAATATTTCTGCCTTGCAAGGTAGTGGTGTGGGCGATTTATTTGGCTCAATTAACCAAGCCTATGATGCGGCGATGATTAAGATTCCAACGCCAAAACTAACACGCGCTTTGCAGCTGGCCATGGAGCGTCAGCAACCGCCGTTGGCTGGCAAAATTCGCCCGAAAATGCGTTATGCCCATCAAGGTGGTAGTAATCCCCCTGTGGTAATTATTCACGGTAACGCTTTAGAAGCAGTACATGCTTCATACTGGCGCTACTTAGAACACTTCTTTATCAAAACGTTTAAATTGCAAGGTACGCCGTTGCGGGTGCAGTTTAAAAAGAATGACAATCCGTTTGAGGGTAAAGAAGCGCCACAACGCGGTCGTCGTGGGCCGCAAGCAGCTAAAAATGCGTTGAAAAGACGCTAAGCTGGCAGGTTTGGTATCGTTTGTGTAAGATGTTTTAAGAAGCCCATACCCGTAAAGACGGAAAACTAATAACAAGTCGGAGAATAATAATGAGTGCTAAGGGGCAAATGCTGCAAGACCCATTTTTGAATATCTTGCGAAAAGAACACGTACCGGTATCTATTTATTTGGTGAATGGCATTAAATTGCAGGGCCAAATTGAATCATTCGATCAGTATGTGGTGTTGCTGCGTAATACTGTGACGCAAATGGTTTATAAACACGCGATTTCAACTGTAGTACCTTCACGTGCTGTGAATGTGCCGCATGAGAATCCTGCAGCAGCAAGTACTGAAGGCTAACTGATTGAGTATTAATCAACCCCGAAGGCAAGTTCTTTCGGGGTTTTCTCTTGCATGGAATTTATTGGAAGTAAGAGGTTTGCATGTTTGAACGCCATCAGGGCGGTGATGACGCAATTCTGGTTTGTCTTGATTTTGGTGAAATCGATTTTCAAGATGCGCGTGAAGAATTTGTCGAATTGGTAAGGTCTGCGGGTTTAAATCCATTAGTGGTGATTGAGGGTAAACGTCAACGCCCTGATCCAGCATATTTTTCGGGCAGTGGCAAAGCCGATGAAATTGCAGAAGCAGTTTTGGCGAACGAAGCTTCAATTGTGATTTTTAATCATCAATTGTCGCCAAGCCAAGAGCGAAATTTAGAGAAAAAAGTTCAGTGCCGCGTCATTGATAGAACAACTTTGATTTTGGATATTTTTGCGCAACGTGCACGAACATCGGAAGGTAAGTTGCAGGTTGAGTTGGCGCAATTAGCGCATTTACAGACTCGATTAATTCGCGGTTGGACTCACTTGGAGCGCCAAAAAGGCGGGGTGGGTTTACGTGGGCCGGGTGAAACTCAGCTTGAAACCGACCGACAATTAATTGGGATTCGTGTTAAGCGACTAAAAGATCAGCTGGCTACGGTACAAAAACAACGTTCGACTCAAAGAAAACAGCGTGGAAGAACAGGGCAGTTTACCGTTTCTATCGTTGGCTACACTAATGCGGGTAAATCAACACTATTTAATGCGCTGACCAAGGCGAAGCTGTACGTTGCAGATCAGCTCTTTGCTACTTTGGATACGACTAGCCGCAAATTGTATATCGATGCTGATCATTCGGTGGTGATTTCTGATACGGTTGGTTTTATTCGCGATTTGCCTCACTCTTTAGTTGCAGCATTTAGAGCCACTTTGGAAGAAACAATTGAAGCAGATATCTTGTTGCATGTCGTGGATATTAATCATCCGATGCGCGATTCGCAGATTGTTGAAGTGAATAAGGTATTAACTGAAATTGGTGCGGAACATATCCCGCAGCTGATGGTCTTTAATAAGATTGATCAGCGTGATCTCGTCGCAGAAATTGAACGTGACGAATTAGATAAGATTTCTAGCGTTAAATTGAGCGCTTTACGTGGGCAAGGTTTGAACTTGCTACGTAATGCCCTAATAGAAGCAATGAATCAAACCGTTAAGGAAGATAAATGAGTCAAAATGATCCGCAATGGGGTGGTGGTCGCAATAAAAACAGTGGCCCACCAAATTTGGATGAGATTTTTCGTAATGTCATCAAAAAAATCAATGGTTTGCTAGGTAACAAAATTCCGCAAAGTAATACGCCAAGTGGTGATTCTGCTGGTGGCACTACAGGCATAGTGATTGTTTTAACTACGCTGGCCGTGCTTTGGATGGCATCGGGTTTCTATATTGTTGATGAACGTGAAGACGCAGTAATCACTCGTTTTGGACGGTATATGCAAACAGTAGAAGATTCCGGCTTGCATTGGCATCTGCCGTACCCAATCGAAGCACGCGAAATTGTCAATATGACTGAAATTCGTAGTCTTGATGTTGGTGTTAGGGCTGAAGCGGGGTCGACCAATATTGAGTCTTTGATGCTCACGGGTGATCAAAATATCATCCAAGTTCAGCTTGAAGTTCAATACACACTTAATTCTGCTAAAGATTTTTTGTTTAACAATCGCTTTGCTGATGCAGATGCAAAAGACGTTGTTCAGCAAGCAGCTGAAACGGCGATTCGTGAAGTCGTTGGTAAGAATAATGTTGATTATGTTTTGAATGAAGGCCGTGGTGTTATCTCAGAAGACAGTCGTGAAATCATGCAAAATCTACTTAACCGCTATGGTTTAGGGATTGTTATTTCGCGGGTCAATATTTCCGATATGCAGCCGCCTGAGCAAGTTCAAGCTGCGTTCTCCGATGCCGTAAAAGCTCGACAAGACAAAGCCCGTTTGATTAATGAAGGCCGCGCCTATGCAAACGACATTATTCCTCGGACTAGTGGTATGGCCGCTCGCTTGAGTGAAGAGGCGCAAGGTTACCGTCAAGAAGTAGTAGCAACTGCCGAAGGTGACGCATCACGCTTTAAACAAATTGCAGTTGAGTACGCTAAAGCGCCACAAGTCACTCGTGATCGGATGTATCTCGATACGATGCAAACGGTATTCCAAAATACGACTAAAGTTTTGGTTGATCAAAAAGCAGGTGGAAGCTTGCTCTACCTGCCATTGGATAAATTAATGCAAATGAATGGTGCCGTACCTGCTGCCGGAGGCGACGCAACAAAACCTGCTGTTTCAGCAGCATCGGCTGTTGCTGCGGCCAACGATAACCCAGTAAATCGCGCATTGCGCGGTGAGCGTGACGGTCGATAAGGAGGAATAAAAAATGAATCGAATTCTTCCTGTACTTTCTGTTTTATTGGTGGCTTTGTTTGTGTTGTCGATGTCAATGTTCACTGTTGACCAACGCCAATACGCCGTTGTCTTTCAATTTTCTGAAGCTAAACGAGTGATCAAAGATCCTGGTTTATATTTCAAAATTCCAATGCTGCAAGACGTTCGCTTTTTTGATAAACGGATTTTGACGATTGATGAGGATTCGCCTGCGCGTATCCAAACTATCGAGAAAATGAACGTTAAAGCCAGCAGTTTTATTAAATACCAAATTGTCGATGTAGAGCGCTTCTACAAAGCAGTGGGTGTTGATCAAGGTAAAGCCGTTGTTCGTTTGCGTAATACTGTAAACAATATGCTGCGTGATGAGTTTGGTAAACGCACGGTGCAAGACATTATTTATGGTAAACGCAATGAAGTCATGGAGCATGTTCGCAAAGTAGCTGATGAAGATGCTGCTCGGATTGGTATTCGCGTGATTGACGTTCGAATCAAGCGTGTTGAGCTGGAAGATAGCACTTTGGTTTCTGTTTATGAGCGGATGCAGTCAGAGCGTAAAGCCGTTGCGAATCAATTACGCGCTGAAGGTAGTGCAGAAGGCGAAAAAATCAAGGCCGATGCAGATAGACAGCGTGTGGTTATGATGGCAGACGCGTATAATAAGGCGCAGCAACTGAAGGGTGAGGGAGACGCAAAAGCCGCTGCTATTTATTCTGAGGCTTTTGGTAAAAATCCAGAATTCTACTCTTTCTATAAGAGCCTTGATGCTTACAAACAAAGCTTTGCTAAGAAGAGTGACCTGATGGTTGTCGATCCAAGTGCTGATTTCTTCAAATATATGAAGAACCCTCGCTCTGGCTCTGGCAAGTAAGGCGTAGTAGTGACCGATGTTGTTTTGCTGGGCATTGGGTTAATGCTGATATTTGAAGGTATTATGCCCTTTGCCTTACCTGCGGTTTGGCGTGCGACTTTATTAAAAATTGCGAATATGACGGACCGTCAAATTCGAATTTTTGGATTTTGTTCGCTGATGGCTGGATTGTTTATTTGTTTGATGGTGTAGTAAGTACAAAATTAACCTGTCAATTGCAATCTCAAAGACCCGCATATTAGCTGCGGCTTACTGGTGAAAAGCGCTGGGTTCTTAATATGTATTGCTATCAATCTATTGTTTTACGCCCGCACTGTGGATATACCCATGGGCGGGCATTTGATTTGTCTGGACTATGCGCAACTGGATCCTACCTGAATATATTTCCGATGTACTCCCAATGGAGTCGCGTCAACTCGAAACTATGCGTCGCGCTATGCTCGATTTGTATGAGCGTTATGGCTACGAGCAAGTTGAACCCCCGCTAGTTGAGTACGTAGAGTCGCTCCTCACGCAAGACGACAGTGCTTTGGACTTAAAAACTTTTAAATTGGTCGATGAATTGACTGGCCGTCAAATGGGTTTGCGCGCAGACATTACGCCGCAAGTTGCTCGTATTGATGCGCACATCTTAAATCGCCAAGGTGTGACTCGCCTCAGCTATGCAGGGTCAGTAGTGACCACGCGTCCTGATGGTTTGCTGGCTAATCGTCAGCCACGCCAAATTGGCGCAGAAATTTATGGTTGCGCCGCCATTGGTGCAGATGTTGAAGCGATTGAATTGATGCTAGCGAGTTTAACGCTGGCAGGCGTAAAAGAGGTTCGATTAGAAATTGGCCATATTGGCTTATTTAACGCAATGGCCGATGCCGCTGGCTGGCAAGGTGAAATTCGTCAGTTGGCATTTAATGCGCTGCAACAAAAAGACATCGCCGCTCTGCAACAATTATCACAGGATTTACCTGCACCATTGCGTGATGGTTTATTGGCTTTGCCACTGGCTTATGGCGGTCACGAAGTATTAGAGCGCACCCGTGCTGTGTTGCCTGTGTTGCCTGCAGTGACTGAAGCTTTAGATGTGCTCAATGAATTAGAAGCTGCATTGATCACACGTGGCATCGAAGTTCGTTTTGATCTCGCTGAGTTGCCTGGTAGTTATTACCATACTGGTTTGGTTTTTAACGCCTACGCGACGGGTTTTGTTAGCGCAGTTGCACGCGGTGGTCGTTACGATCGCGTCGGTGAAAAATTCGGCCGCTCACGCCCTGCGACTGGTTTTAGTTTGGATTTGCGCTCACTTACGGCCATCCCATTCCCATCGCATCGCGCTGCTGTGTTAGCGCCGCAAGGCGATGACGCGGCTTTATTGAGTGCTATTCGTGCTTTGCGGGCTGATGGTGAAACCGTCATCGTTGATTTGGGCGTTGACGTCACCGAAGTGCATATCAATCGCTCATTGCAATTGATCAGTGGGCAGTGGCAAGTCGTACCATTGCAATAAGTTTAAGCAAAAGTTTGTTGCTGCGTTGTCTAGCTTTGTCGTACTTATAATGCACTACCTGCGGCATAAAGGCTTTGGCATAAAACTTTTGCATGAGATTTTTATTTTCAGTTAGCCGCTTAAAGGGCTGGCTGAATTTGTATTTTGAAGTTAAAGTTCGGGCGCATTTCGTTGCGGTAGCGACGATGGCCATTGTTTTGAATCGCATTGAGGTTTTAGAAATGAGCAAAAATGTCGTCGTAATCGGCACACAATGGGGTGACGAGGGTAAAGGTAAGATTGTTGACTGGCTAACGGATCACGCCCAAGGCGTTGTCCGTTTTCAAGGCGGTCACAATGCCGGTCATACCTTGTGGGTTGGCGGTAAAAAAACCGTATTACGTCTGATTCCGTCGGGTATTTTGCACACTGGCAAAGCCTGCTTTATCGGCAATGGCGTGGTGATTTCACCGACTGCCTTGCTACAAGAAATTGATGAATTGACTGCTGCTGGGATTGATGTGGCTAGCCGTTTGACGATTTCTGAAGCTTGTCCATTGATCTTGCCGTACCACATCGCAATTGATCAAGCGCGCGAAGCAGCGAAAGGCGAGAAAAAAATCGGTACAACTGGTCGTGGTATTGGCCCAGCTTACGAAGACAAAGTGGCGCGCCGCTCAATCCGTATTCAAGACTTGTACCATCCAGAGCGTTTTGCCGCTAAATTGCTGGAAAACCTCGACTGGTACAACTTTGCATTGAAGAACTACTTCAACGCACCAACACTCGATTTCCAAACCGTGTACGACGAAACCATGGCTTACGCTGAGCGTATTCGCCCAATGGTTGGCGATGTTTCGCGCACCTTGTACGACATGAACAAAGCCGGCGAGCCATTGCTGTTTGAAGGCGCGCAAGGTACTTTGCTCGACGTTGACCACGGTACTTACCCGTTCGTCACTTCAAGTAACTGCGTAGCGGGTGCAGCAGCACCGGGCGCAGGCGTTGCACCGCAAATGTTGCAATACGTACTCGGTATCGTGAAAGCCTACACCACACGTGTTGGTTCTGGCCCATTCCCAACTGAATTGTTCTGTGATGTTGGCGCTGGTTTAGCAAAACGTGGACATGAATTTGGTTCAGTAACGGGTCGTGCGCGTCGTTGCGGTTGGTTTGATGCGGCAGCATTGAAACGCTCAATCCAAATCAACGGTGTTTCTGGTCTATGCGTGACTAAACTCGACGTAATGGATAGCATCGAAACGATCAAGTTGTGCACTGGCTATATGCTGGATGGCAAAGCGATTGATATTTTGCCAATCGGTGCAGAAAACATCGCTAACTGCGAGCCAATCTACGAAGAAATGCCAGGTTGGTCTGAATCGACTTTCGGCGTGAAAAACTTCGACGAATTGCCGCTCAATGCACAAAATTACTTGAAACGCATCGCTGAAATCTGCGAAGCGCCGATTGCGATTGTGTCGACTGGTCCAGATCGCGATGAAACCATCGTGCTGCAACACCCATACAAAGACTAATCGTCTGTGTATATGAAAAAAACCGCTGTGTTGCAGCGGTTTTTTTTACGTCTGGAATTAATCCGGAACTTTGCTAAATCGCGCTTGCTCAACGCCATCAATCACGACATTTTCTATAAACATTTCATACGGCCGGACCCACAAATCACCTTCGCCATAAAGCGGCCGATACACGACCATCCATTCTGTCGTTTCACTGTGCCGTGCTAAGTCAATCACTTGGTAACGACTGCCTTTGTAATGCTGATATTCGCCAAGTGCGAGTGGTGGACGTGGTGTCATAGGTATTGCTCTCTATCATTTATTTATTAATGGCTGCAAGCGTATGCATGGCAAGATGCTCATATGAATGCTTGTTACTCACAGATTTTTCTTTAGTGATTCTTGACTGTAATTGTACAACAGATGCTTGTTGCGTTAATTTCAATCTCACCACCTATTGGGAATGTGATTTGTGGTGTTGTATGCCCAAAATCCAAATTGGCAATTACAGGGATTGTATTTAACTCTGGTTTTGAACGAATCAGTTTATAAAGCTGTTCGTGTGTGATTTGTGAAGCTTTTTGAAACCGACCAATTACAATACCTTTTACAGAGTTAAAAGATTTTAGGTGGATAATGGATTGTAAATTACGATCAAATTCACTGAGGGTTAGTCGTTCAAGCAGATTATCCTCTTCGAGGAACAAAATGACATTCTCTGGCTCAGGTAAATAGCTACTGCCTTGTAATAAATTGAAGGTACATAAGTTACCACCAATAACGGTTCCCGATGCTGTACCTGCGTTGATAACCTGATAGCCTGGATTAGGGCAAAATTCACGCTGATTTTGATCGATATACCATTCATCATCAGACCAATTTTTGGAGTTCACTATTGAGTAGTGCTCATTATTCATCAAACATTTTTTAAAATATTCGATCGTGTAATCGAGCCCTTGAGTCATTCCGAATGAAGAGAAATGAGGACCACTGTACGTAATTAGCTGTGTTTTTGCATATATGGTATTGCTTAAAGCTGTAATGTCAGAAAAGCCACATAATATTTTCGGATTGGATTTGATGATGTTGTAGTCAATTTTATTAAGTAATTGAATTGAGTTATGACCACCAATCGCAGTCAAAATTCCGTTCACAGTTTTGTCAGAAAAAGCGGCATGCAAATCTTCAATTCTGGCGGCAATCGAAGACGAGTTAAATTCATCAATTTGGCGGCAATTTTTTGAAAAGCAAACTTCTAAGCCCATTTCATTAAGTCTTGCAGTAGCTAACTCGATCACTTGCTGAGAAACGATGCTAAGGCTTCTTGATGGTGCGATTACACAGACTTTATCACCACGCTGTAATTTCTCACTTTTCACTTATTTCTCCGTGTCGGATTCCGAGTCACTATTTTCTGCGCCGCGTTGGCAGATAATATAGTCTGGGTATATGTATGTGGGCTAAATTGGTTAATGAGTTGAGTCATATACTCTCTTGACTGTGTGATGATTTAGCTTTATTAATTGTATCTAATCGTGTAGACAAAAAAACAGCCACCTTTGACTATATGGTGTAAAAACAGTACTATTCATCTGGAAGCCAGTTGAACTCTATAGTTTTGATTAGTAACTATACTAAAAAGCCTTGGATCACCCCAAGGCCTTTTTTATGCACAAAAATAGTTGATATAAAGTTCACATTATTGTGGATCAATTATTTCGGATACCAACTGCGGGTTCTTATCAATTTATCCTCCTGCTCTTTATCGGCCTCCGCCATACGCGCTTACGAATTTATCCACTGGAATTGGGTGGCGGGTAACGAAAGTAAAACTGACGCTTCGAGCGTAACTCTGAGCGGCAACACCTCGGCCTTAGCGGACAGTGAATACCTCTTTATCAATGAGCAAATTCAGTGAGCTAGCCATTCTCATAGCTTAGAAGCGTACGACCCCAGCTGTGCCCACCTTTAGGGCGTAATCCATCTACAAACATTGGCAGGTCCAAATATTGAAGATTTGGAATATTTCGTAGCCATTGTCGATATGTGTGATTGGCGAGTTGATGTAATGCTGTGACCTTATTCTCGATGTTATGCATTATTTCCATCTCGCTTTGTACCGATGATAAGTGCTGATACTTCAGCAATGATGCTTGATCCTCTGCGCACCATTGCCGAATACTGGCCGCAGTGACTTCCAAATGCGATTGCAAAGCCAAATGCGGGCCATACGCAAAGCCTTTATTCATGCAGTAATGACCAAACAGCATTCGTTTCGCGCCACGTGGAATTTCAAACGTATCAAAGTGCCAGTGAAATAAATTCAGCTCGCGCTTGGTGCCTAGCCAATACTGAGCCTCAGGAAAAGTCGTCGCCAGCACTTTCCCCCAACCAATTTGTGGCACGCTATTACGCCGCACTTTCGCACCCAACGCTCGCGCCAACATTTGTCCGCCAAAGCAATGCCCTAGAATTGGGCAATTTCTTTGCAGCGCATCTTGCAGCAAAGCATCTTCGCGCCGAATCCAGCTAAAGCCATCATTTGCACTGGCATTCGAACCCAAAATCACTAAACCAGAAAATTCAGCAGCACGACTCGGCGGAGTATCGCCAGCATCAACGGCAAAAATTCGATATGGGATTTCATGCAAATCTAGAAACGTTTGTAAATAGGCAGGACCTTGCGTGGCTTCATGGCGACAAATAGCGATGGGTTTGACGGTTGTGAGCATGGTGCTTTCCAAGTGTTGAACACCTACTCAGCTTAAAATCATCCATACAAAAACACTGTAAAGAGTTAGTGCTTCAGCATAACAATTTTATCAAAACACACTATTTCCGGCTCTACAATCTTTAATGTTCGACAGTACACAGCATTATTTCCGCCATCTAGGCATCATTTTTATACTTTCTTTATACCCGTCATGCCAATCTTTACAGTAACTTTAGACTGAAATTCTTACAGTAGCGCTCTAGGCTGCCCAATTGGTGCAGACGCTTTGGAGGACGTATGTTAGATGCTGGATATTTAGGCTTGGTCTTGCTGCTGGTCGTGGCCTTGCGCGGTTTATTGCAAGTCTGCGCCAAAACGGGAGGTCAATCATGAATTTAGTCGAATGGTTGGCGGCAATTTTTGCGGTCGCTTTGCTGGTCTACTTGTTTTATGCCTTATTTAAACCGGAGCGTTTTTAAATGATGAACGCAAATGCTGTATTACAAATCGGCCTGTATTTGGCGGTATTACTGACGCTGGCTTGGCCACTCAGCCACCTAATCACTCGCGTGATGGCAGGCAATATTCCTATTGGTTTGCAATTACTTCGCCCGCTTGAGCGTGGCTTTTATCGCCTTGCTGGGGTCAAACCCGAGTCTGAGCAAAAATGGCAGTCCTACGCACTGGGCCTACTGCTGTTTAATATTCTAGGCGTGCTCGCAGTATATTTATTGCAGCGTACACAAGGCGGCTTGCCACTAAATCCACAGGCGATGGCGGGTGTATCGGCCGATTCGGCGTTCAATACAGCGATTTCCTTTGTCACCAATACCAATTGGCAAGGCTACGCAGGCGAATCCACGATGAGCTATCTCACGCAGATGCTCGGCCTCGCGGTACAAAACTTCTTGTCCGCCGCCAGCGGTATCGCGGTCGCGATTGCCTTGATTCGCGGCTTCGCTCGCAAAAACGCATCCACCATCGGCAATATCTGGGCGGATTTAACTCGGATTACTTTATATATCCTCACGCCGATTGCGCTGGTGATTGCACTGCTTTTAGTCGGTCAAGGCGTGATCCAGAACTTTAAACCATACCAAGAAGTTCAAACGGTTGAAGCGGTAAGCTATCAACAAGCCAAACTCGATTCAGCGGGCAATGCAGTGAAAGATGCTGCGGGTGAAACTGTGATGGAAACGGTCACCAACCACAGTCAATTGCTGGCGATGGGCCCCGTGGCGTCGCAAGAAGCCATCAAAATGCTCGGTACGAATGGCGGTGGCTTCTTTAACGCCAACTCAGCACATCCATTTGAAAACCCAACGCCGTTGGCCAATTTATTACAAATGCTGGCGATCTTTTTGATTCCGGCTGCGCTCTGCTTCACCTTTGGCAGCATGGTGGGTGACAAGCGCCAAGGCTGGACGATTCTGGCTGCAATGACAATTCTGTTTGTAATTGCTTACGGCGTCTTGGTTAGTGCTGAATTGGTCGGCAATCCAGCGTTTAGCAAAATGGGCGTTGATTCGATTGCCAATCTCGAAGGTAAAGAAACGCGTTTTGGTATCGTCGCCTCAAGTTTGTTTGCAACGATCACTACAGCGGCATCGTGTGGTGCGGTTAACGCGATGCATGCTTCATTTACACCGA
The DNA here is from genome assembly GCF_019665765.1 of Deefgea tanakiae. Classification (GTDB taxonomy): domain Bacteria; phylum Pseudomonadota; class Gammaproteobacteria; order Burkholderiales; family Chitinibacteraceae; genus Deefgea; species Deefgea tanakiae. The sequence continues at coordinate 1,822,786 of NZ_CP081150.1, read as the reverse complement.
TTGGCGGCATGGTACCAACGCTGTTGATGCAGCTCGGTGAAGTGGTGTTCGGCGGTGTGGGTTCAGGTCTGTACGGCATGTTGGTGTTTGCCATCTTGGCAGTGTTTATCGCCGGATTGATGGTCGGCCGTACGCCAGAATATCTAGGCAAAAAGATCGAATCGTTCGAAATGAAAATGACCGCTTTGGTGATTTTGGTTACGCCGCTATTAGTTTTGCTTGGCACTGCTTTGGCTGTCAGCACCACAGCAGGTCGCGCAGGGATTTTCAATCCGGGCGCGCATGGTTTTAGTGAAGTCTTGTACGCCTTATCCAGCGCCGCGAACAACAACGGCTCTGCATTTGCCGGATTGTCAGCCAACACGCCGTTTTATAACACGCTGCTGGGTATCGCGATGTGGTTTGGCCGCTTCGGCATCATCATTCCAGTGCTAGCGATGGCTGGCGCGCTCGCCGCCAAACCACGCCTACCTGTCAACGCTGGAACTTTACCGACACATGGGCCTTTGTTCGTCACGCTCTTGGTCGGCGCGGTGTTACTGGTCGGCATGTTGAACTACATCCCCGCTTTGGCGCTAGGGCCGATTGTTGAGCAGTTGCAGATGGTGACTTTGAAATAATCGGCTTACTGCCTACGGCGAGGCGTCGCTTGGCCACTTGTGGCTTAGCAAAGCCCGCACCCTCAGGGTGAGCATGTTTTGGAGCCGTAATCCGCGGCTCCGCATTGATGTTTTCTGATAATTGCTACAAATCAATGGGTATTGGCTCAAAGCAAATTGAAATCAAAGCCTACAAATAAATACCTGCAATATACTTGCGATTAAGGATAGAAATATGACTACGCTTTCATTACTTGACTCTGCGCTGGTGAAGCCAGCGATCTGGGCTGCGGTGACTAAATTATCGCCGCGTGTGCAATGGCGAAATCCGGTGATGTTTGTCGTCTACATCGGCGCAATTCTGACCACTTTATTGTTCGGCCAAGCACTATTTGGCCAAGGCGAAGCCCCGACTGGGTTTATCGCGGCAATTAGTATTTGGCTGTGGTTTACCTTGCTGTTTGCCAATTTTGCCGAAGCGCTGGCCGAAGGCCGCAGCAAAGCGCAAGCAGCCAGCCTACGTAATACCAAGAAAAACGTCATGGCGTGGAAACTCAAATCCGCCTCGCATACAGCGCCCAAAGAAATCACTGACAGCGCCAGTTTGCGTAAAGGCGATTTTATTTTGATCAAAGCCGGTGAAGTGATTCCAGCCGATGGCGAAGTCGTTGAAGGTGTCGCATCGGTGGATGAGTCAGCGATTACCGGCGAATCTGCACCAGTGATCCGCGAAGGCGGTGGTGATTTTTCTGCGGTGACTGGCGGAACTCGCGTGCTGTCTGATTGGATCGTTGCCCGTGTTACTGCCAATCCAGGCGAAGCGTTTTTAGATCGAATGATTGCGATGGTCGAAGGTGCAAAACGCCAAAAAACGCCGAATGAAATCGCCTTAACGATTTTATTGGTTGCGCTGACTATCGTGTTTTTGATTGTGACGGTGACATTGCTGCCGTTTTCACAATTTAGCGTTTTAGCGAGCGGTAGCGGTTCTCCGGTGAGTTTGACCGTATTGATCGCACTATTGGTCTGCTTGATTCCAACGACGATTGGTGGCTTATTGTCTGCGATTGGCGTGGCTGGGATGAGCCGGATGCTGGGTGCGAATGTCATCGCAACCTCTGGCCGCGCAGTTGAAGCGGCGGGTGACGTTGATGTGTTGCTGCTAGATAAAACCGGCACGATTACGCTGGGCAATCGCCAAGCGGTGAAATTCATTCCCGCGCCAGGCGTAACTGAGCAACAACTCGCCGATGCGGCGCAGTTTGCATCGCTGGCAGATGAAACGCCCGAAGGCCGCAGCGTGGTCGTGCTTGCCAAGCAATTATTTAACTTGCGCGAACGCACACTAGAAAGCCACGAAGTTGAGTTCATTGCTTTCACTGCACAAACGCGAATGAGCGGCGTGAATTTTGATCAACGCGAGATTCGCAAAGGCGCGGTCGATTCAATCCGTCGTTATGTAAATGAAGCAGGCGCAACCTTCCCAGAAGCGGTTGGCAAGGCAGCCGATGAAGTCGCTCGCCGTGGCGCAACGCCGCTGCTCGTTTGCGAAAACCATAAAGTGCTGGGCGTCATTGAACTGAAAGACATCGTCAAAGGCGGCATCAAAGAGCGCTTTGCCGAGCTGCGCGAGATGGGGATCAAAACCATTATGATCACCGGCGACAATCCACTAACCGCCGCCGCGATTGCCGCCGAAGCGGGTGTCGATGACTTTCTCGCTGAAGCGACACCGGAAGCCAAACTCGCGCTGATTCGCCAACATCAAGGCGAAGGCAAGCTGGTTGCGATGACCGGCGACGGTACCAACGACGCGCCAGCACTGGCACAAGCCGATGTCGCGGTCGCGATGAATAGCGGCACGCAAGCAGCCAAAGAAGCCGGCAATATGGTCGATCTGGATTCAAATCCAACCAAGTTGATCGAGATCGTCGAGATCGGCAAACAAATGCTGATGACGCGCGGCTCGCTAACGACATTCTCTGTAGCGAATGATGTGGCGAAATACTTCGCGATTATTCCTGCTGCATTTGCTCTGACCTATCCGCAACTCAATGCGCTGAACGTGATGGGGCTCAATTCACCTTCGTCAGCGATTTTGTCAGCAGTAATTTTCAACGCGATCATCATTGTTTTCCTGATTCCGTTGGCACTCAAAGGCGTGAGCTACAAAGCCCAAAGCGCTGCGCAATTGCTGAGAAATAATATGCTGGTGTATGGCTTAGGCGGGCTAATTGTACCGTTTGCTGGGATCAAATTAATTGATGTATTGCTCGGTGTATTCGGTCTTGTATAGCCCACAGCTAAATACAGTAGATATTTAATTAAAGGATCAAATCATGTTGCAACAACTCCGTCCCGCTCTCGTTATTTTTACAGCACTCACACTCATCACGGGCGTTGCTTATCCTCTGGCAGTAACAGGCATTGCCAAAGTATTTTTCCCGCAGCAAGCGGCAGGTAGCTTGATTGAACAAAACGGCAAAGTAGTCGGCTCTAGCTTAATCGGCCAATCGTTTAGCGACACGAAGTATTTCTGGTCGCGCCCATCGGCAACAGGGCCGATGGCATATAACGGCTCGGCCTCATCAGGATCGAACCTTGGGCCAACTAATCCGGTCTTGTTGAAGGCCGTTTCAGATCGAGTTGCTGCCATGAAAGCAGCACATCCAGCGCAGAGTAATCCTGTACCACTCGATTTAGTCACCACATCAGCGAGTGGTTTAGATCCACATATCAGCCCAGCTGCAGCAAGCTATCAGCTGGAACGTGTTGCCAATGCGCGTAAACTATCGCCAACGCAAGTTGCGCAATTGGTTAGCGAACATACCGCTGGTAAACAATGGGGTATTTTGGGCGAACCCGTAGTCAATGTGCTGGAGCTGAATCTAGCCTTAGATCGTTTACCTGCAGCAAAGTAATCAATGATTTGAGTTTTAATGAACATTAACCATGAATAAAACCCAGCCATGAACGAAACGCTAAGACCTGATCCTGATGCTTTGATTGCGCAGCTGCAGCGCGAGGAAGAAAAATCCCAAAGAGGAAGACTAAAAGTCTTTTTTGGCGCTTGCGCTGGCGTAGGTAAAACCTATGCCATGCTGGCGGCGGCGCATGCGCGGATTCGTGAAGGCGTTGAAGTCGTGGTTGGGGTGGTCGAAACGCATGGCCGCAGCGAAACGCAGGCGCAACTCAATGGCTTAGAAATATTACCCGCCAAGCAAATTGAATATCGTGGCCGACACTTAGGCGAGTTCGATTTAGATCAAGCCCTTCTACGCAAGCCTGCACTGATTTTGATCGATGAATTCGCGCATTCCAATGTGGCAGGCAGCCGCCACACCAAGCGCTGGCAAGACGTTGAAGAATTACTTGCAGCGGGAATTGATGTTTATACGACGCTCAACGTGCAGCATTTGGAAAGCCTCAACGATATCGTTAGTCAAATTACCGGCATTATCGTTCGTGAAACTGTGCCTGATCATATGTTTGATTTGGCCGATGAAGTTACGCTGGTAGATTTGCCGCCCGAGGAGCTACTCAGCCGTTTGGCGGCGGGGAAGGTTTATCTAGGCGAGCAGGCCAATCGCGCCGCGCAACATTTTTTCCGCAAAGGTAATTTGCTCGCCTTGCGTGAATTGGCACTACGTCGCACGGCTGATCGTGTTGACGCACAAATGCGAGAATACCGCGCAGACCAATCGATTCAGCCAGTTTGGCAAGCGCGTGAGCGTTTACTCGTTTGCGTTGGACCTGGATCGGATAGCGAAAAACTGATTCGCAGCGCCTCACGTTTGGCAGTGAATTTACACGCTGATTGGCTAGCGATATACGTTGAAACGCCGGCCTTGCAACGACAAAGCAAGCTACAGCGCGAACGCATTTTGGCCAATTTGCGTTTGGCGCAGGAGTTGGGCGCGGAGACATCGGTCTTAGCAGGAGCTGATTTACCACAGACTTTGCTGGCTTATGCGCGCAGCCGTAATGTCTCTAAATTGGTCGTCGGCAAATCGCAGCGTGGGCGTGTGTCGCGCTTATGGCGCATTCCGCTATCCGAGCAATTGGCGCAGCGGGCACAGGATGTCGATGTCTATGTGGTTGCCCATGAATTTAGCCAAGAGGATACGCCCAAGCCCAAAGTCCCTCATTTGCTATTTAACGCTGCCGATCAAGGCACTCCATGGCGCGGCTATGGGATTGCAATGGCCGCGTGTACGCTGACGACGCTACTAGCTGCTGCATTACTGAATGTGTTTGATCTGGCCAATGTCGTTATCGTATTTTTGCTAACCGTCGTGTTGGTCGCGATGCGTTACGGACGCGGACCGGGCGTGCTGGCGTCCTTTCTGAGTGTGCTTTCCTTTGACTTCTTTTTCGTTCATCCCAAGCTTTCGCTGACGGTCGCAGACACGCAGTATCTGTTTACGTTTCTGCTGATGCTGAGCGTGGCGCTGATTATCAGCCAACTTGCTTCGAGTTTGAGATTCGAAGCGCAGGTTGCTACTTATCGTGAGCGTCGCACCCGCGCACTGTACGAATTAGGTCGCGAATTAGCTGGCGCGTTGACGGCAGCAAGTGTCGTTGAAATGAGCGTACTTCGTTTAGCCGAATTATTTGATGCGCAATTACTAATTTTATTGCCCGATGCACACGATCAATTGCAGCCCGCTGGCGAAATGGCCGAGTTTGATATTGGTTTGGCGCAATGGGTCTTTGATAAAAATGAAATGGCAGGCCGTGGTACGCATACTTTACCCGCTTCCAAGGCACTGTATTTACCCTTAAAAGCACCGATGCGTTTGCGCGGTGTGATGGCGCTGATTCCAGCGGATGATGCATTGATCGCCAGCCCCGAGCAGCAACGGCTTTTAGAGACGTGCGCTAGCCAAATCGCACTCTCGTTAGAGCGCGTGCATTACGTGGAAGTGGCGCAAGATGCGATTGTGGCGATGGAAAGCGAGCGACTTAGAAATAGCGTGCTCTCCACTGTTTCACACGATTTACGCACACCGCTGACCAGTTTAATCGGAATGATTAGCCTACTGCGTTCAGGCAAACTCATCGAGGCTGATCAGCAGTCTGCCCTGCAAACTCTCAATCACGAAGCGCAGCGCATGCATCGGCTAGTGATTAATTTGCTAGATATGGCCAAGCTGCAATCGGGTGTGACGCTGCATCGTGAATGGCAGGTGTTGGAAGAGGTTATCGGTAGTACCGTGCGCGAATGTGCACCCGACTTGCTCGCGCATCATGTGCGTGTTGATTTGCCTAGTAATTTGCCCTTACTCGAATATGATGCGGTGTTGATCGAGCGCGTGTTGGTCAATTTACTCGGGAATGCCGCGAAATACACGCCTGCGGGCAGTGAAATCATTATTAGTGCCCAAATTGATGATCAACAGGTGACGGTCTTGGTCAGCGATAATGGCCCTGGTTTACCTGCGGGAGCAGCAGCGCGATTGTTTGAAAAATTTACGCGCGGCGTTAACGAATCAGCAACGCCAGGTGTAGGGCTAGGTCTGGCTATTTGTCGCTCGATTATTACTGCGCATGGTGGACAAATTCAGGCTAGGAATTTAAGCCCCAACGGCGCAGAATTTAGTTTCACGCTCCCACGCGGTACGCCGCCCATTCTGCAACAAGAGACCGAATGAACGAAATCCCTACAACACTGGTTCTGATCGAAGATGATGCTCCGATTCGCCGTTTTTTGAAAACCACGCTGGAGCACGCCGGTATACTGGTTTTTGAAGCGGAAACCGGCCAGCGTGGTTTGATGGCGGTAGCTAGTCGCAAGCCAGATTTAGTTATTCTAGATTTAGGTTTACCCGATATCGATGGTATTGAAGTGATTCGCCAATTACGCGACTGGAGCGATTTACCGATTTTAGTCTTGTCAGCCAGAGAGCAAGAAGACATCAAAGTCACTGCACTCGATGCCGGTGCTGATGATTACCTCACCAAGCCGTTTGGCGTTGACGAATGCTTGGCACGAATTCGCGTCCTGCTGCGCCGCCATGCTGGCAACAGTGCACGCAATGAGCAAGCGTTTAGTTTTGGCGATGTGCGTGTAGATTTAGTGCAGCGGCAAGTTGTTAAAGGCGAACAAGCAATTCACCTCACGCCAATAGAATATCGCCTGCTCACCACCTTGATTCGTCACTCGGGCAAAGTGATGACGCAGCGCGAAATACTGCGTGAAGTCTGGGGCCCTAATCACAGTGAATCAAGTCAGTATTTGCGCGTGTATATGGGCCATTTACGACAAAAATTAGAAGAAGATCCTGCGCTACCTAAGTTTTTAATTACAGAAACAGGAGTGGGGTACCGGTTAGTTATATGACTAACAATGATTTTGAATAGGATCTTCAACGAAGTCTCAAGACAATAAAAGGTCTTCAAATCTACTACATTGCAAATGTTTAAAATATGTCCGCATTGGCCGAGGTGTTGATACCGAAGCCGTGAAAATGAAAGGTCGCAATCCATCTGGTAGCTGCCTTCATTATTTTGAATTTGCGACAGTACTGTTCTGCTAAACCGGACTTTACTGTTGCATGTGAAGACGGATTTTTTCATGCTTTGGAGCTCATATTTTCAACTCCCATCAGCTGATATTGTTGCAATTTACTAAGTCCTGAGTTGTATAGCTGCATGTGTTATATCAGCAGTGTTTACCCCCGATAAAACTCTGTTACACCATCATCAATGCACTTCACTGGTCACTAATCTTCCTAGCATCTCACTGCGATTTCTTACGGATAGCATCAACAATAAGAAAGCAATACAATGGAAAATTCCCGCGTGATGATCTAAGCTTCTCTGCGTGTCTGTATAAAAAGTGGAACACCAATGCCACCTAGGAAAACAACCAATTTATCATTTGAGCGGGTAGCTAAACGATCGCTGCACACGCAGCATAGAGCCAACCAGTTGCTACTGGTAGCGCATCAACATCAAGATAATGCTAAGTTTCGCAAAGTGGTTAACAAAGCTTGTACCCTTGCTTCCGAATGGCTGAGCTTGTATGAATCACTGGAACAACATCAAACATCCCTCAACAGTTCACAGCATGATATTGATGCACATAATGATGAAATCACTATACTTGAACAGCGTATAACTGCTCTTGCAGCGATCGTACAGAAGCGAGAAGAAGAGCTGCAGAAGCTAAAACGCAATCGCCAGCAGTTAATCCTTGAGTTAGACACCTTGTGGCTTTCAACTTCGGCATCGGGATGCAAACAACACTACTCATTGAATCAAGCCTAATGTTTGCTAAAAAATTATTCAAACCATACAAACCTCAGATGCTCCGAGTGGCAGAAAAACATTAAGTAGCGGCCTTAGTTATTTGGGATGATATCTCATGCTGTTCGGCTAAGCTGTCACTCAAACAAGCTATGGTTTGCATGTTCTCCTTGATGTTTAGTACCGTTATTTTTCAATTTTAAGTTAATGTTGCAACAAACCTAGTCATACTTGTTGATTCACAGAATCTCCATTCTGTGCCGGTCAAAACATCGCACACACTAATTATTTGCATTGTAACAGCGAAGAAAGGCGTGCAATCGCTTCTCGTACCGTATCACTTGGGCATCCAAAATTAATTCGCAGCCAGCCTGGAAAGCCAAAATCACGCCCGTCTGACAGGCCCACCCCGAGCGACTCAAACGCGGGGAGTGGATTCACCGGATCGATACTACATGCGTCGATCCAAGCCAGATAAGTTGCCTGCGGAAAAGTAATCCGCAATGGACTCCCCGCAAAAGCATCTGCTAATAGCTGCCGATTCGTGCGCAAGACTTCTATCAAGCTTTGATGCCACTGGCCATCGTCACGATAAGCGGCTTCCGCGCCGATATAGCCCAAAGCATTAACAGAAGGCACCAAACCAGCCATTTCACGTCGAAATCGTGCGCGAAGCGCTGGATCAGGAATCACGGCAAATGCACAACCCAGTCCAGGAATATTCCACGTCTTCGACGGCGCAAGCAACGTAATCGTACGCGCCGAAAAATCCGGATCAAGCGTAGCAAATGGTGTATGTACCAAGCCTTCATCGAGCAATAAATCACAATGTATCTCGTCAGAACACACAATTAGATTATGCTGGCGCGCAATACTCAGCAATTGATCCAATTCAGCTCGATTCCAAACTCGCCCAACAGGATTGTGCGGATGACAAAGTAATAGCAGTCGCGTGCGTGGTGTTATGGCGGCTTCTAATGCAGCAAAATCCCAAATCCACACCCCATCCTCGCGCTCCATTAAAGGAACAGCAATCAATTCTCGATCAGACAATCCCGGTGCACGTAAAAATGGCGGATAAATTGGCGTCGCCGTTACTACGGCATCACCCGATTCACCGACTGCGCGGCAGGCCAAATTTAAGCCTTGCACGAGGCCGGGTAGCCAAACGATCCAATCGGCATCAATCTGCCAATTGTAATGTGCCTCCGCATAACTTTGCACCGCGTCAAATAAGCTAGCTGGTGGATTGGTGTAGCCCAATACACCATGCGCAATGCGCGCTTGTAGCGCTGCGATGACTGAGGGTGGTGCGGGGAAATCCATATCAGCCACCCACATTGGCAAGATATCTTGATTTTTGTATTTATCCCACTTCATGCTATCGGTTGCACGCCGATCGATTGTTTTCGTAAAACTCATTGTCCAACTCCATCTGTTTCGAGTGCTTGCGCCAAATCTGCAATCAAATCAGTAACGTCTTCAATCCCCACGGCAAGACGCAATAACGTATCGCTAACGCCCAACTGAGCACGCACTTCAGCGCTTAAATTGGCGTGAGTTTGAATCGCAGGCACCGTAATCAGGCTTTCTACGCCACCCAAGCTTTCGGCGTAAGAGATTAATTTCAAGCGTGAAATCACGCGTTTTACTGTTGCTAAAGAGTCCACCTCAAACGACACAATCGCACCAAAACCCGATGAAAATTGCTGAATGCGTTGATGATTTTCATCATGGGCTAAGCCCGGATAGAATACTTGCCGAACTTCCGTACGCGTTTGCAGAAATTCAGCAATGCGTTGCGAATTTTGCTGCTGCGCATTCAAGCGCAGCGCTAATGTTTTCATGCCTCGGATAGTGAGCCATGCATCTTGTGCACCCAGCGTTGCGCCAATAGCATTTTGTAAATAGCCCACTCGCTCGGCTAAGGCGACGTCTTTGACCGCGACCAAACCTGCAATGGTGTCATTGTGGCCAGCAATAAATTTCGATGCCGAGTGCAAGACAATATCGGCACCCTGCTCTAGTGGCCGAAACCAATACGGGGTGAGAAACGTGTTATCGACCAATAGTAATAAATTGTGCTCAATTTTAAGTGCCAGCAGCGCAGCGTAGTCTGGCACCCACAGGCATGGATTGGAAACAGACTCAATCAGAATGGCCTGCGTTTTGGGGGTAATTGCCGCACGGTAAGCCGCAACATCCAGCACCGGCACATACGTCACCGTAATGCCAAAGCGAGCAAAGATTTGATCGAGCAATCGATAGGTGCCACCATAACAGCCTTCAGCGACAACCAAATGATCACCACTGCTAAACAAACTCAGCACGGTCGAGAGCGCGGCCAAGCCGCTGGCAAAAGCAAACCCTGCGTGCGCGCCTTCAAGTTGAGCAATCGCGTCTTCAAGCGCTTTGCGGGTTGGATTACTGGAGCGGCTGTAATCAAAGCCCGTACTTTCGCCAATGGCGGGATGCGCAAACGTCGCTGTTTGATAAATTGGCGTACTAATCGCCCCCGTTTGCGGGTCGGTTTGCAGCCCAGCATGGGCTAAAATCGTTGCGATATGCATTGCTCGCTCCAAGTGTAATTAGTAAGTCAAACGGCAGAAACATCAAATGTCAGCGCTGTATACCTTAGTTTCTCGTGGTACTAAATATACGGTTTCGGCGACTTGCCAGCCGCCTTCCAGTTGGCGTTCGCGCGTTAGTTCAACTTCAACCACATCATGCGCCGTTGCACCTGTTTCAACTTCGACTTCTAATCGAACTGTAGCGCCCAATAGTCGAATGTGGGTGATCGTGCCACTCACTGCGCCAGCAACCGCAATACGACTGAGGTCGATTTCATGTGGGCGCACATAAACGACAGCAGCTTCGTCTTGTGGACTAGCAAATTTCCCGCTGCCGACTTTGGCCCAGCTATCGTGAACCCGTGAATGGAATAAATTCACATCGCCTAAAAATTGATACACAAAGGGCGTTGCAGGTGTGTCGTAGACTTCTGTTGGCGTACCGATTTGCTCGATTTGACCTTGATTCATCACCACCACACGATCAGCGACTTCGAGTGCTTCTTCTTGATCGTGCGTTACAAAAACGGAGGTCACATGAATCTCATCGTGCAAGCGGCGCAACCAGCGGCGCAACTCTTTGCGCACCTTGGTATCGAGTGCGCCAAATGGTTCATCCAGCAGCAAGACTTTCGGTTCAACTGCAAGCGCACGGGCTAATGCAATCCGTTGGCGTTGACCACCCGAGAGTTGCGCTGGATAGCGATCAGCCAACCAATCCAGTTGCACCAGTTGCAATAAATCATGCACTTTACGTTTGATTTCAGCATCCGAAGGCCGTGTTGATTTTGGGCGAACACGCAAACCAAAGGCGACGTTCTCAAATACCGTCATGTGGCGAAAAAGGGCATAGTGCTGAAACACAAAGCCCACTTGGCGTTCACGCACATGCGTATCGGTAGTATCTTCGCCGTGAAATAAAATTTGCCCTGAATCGGGTGTTTCCAAGCCGGCAATCACGCGTAGCAAAGACGTTTTTCCGCAACCCGATGGGCCAAGCAATGCAATTAATTCACCCGACTCAACATTCAAACTTAAATCATTCAGTGCTTTAAAGTCGCCAAATGTTTTGACGATATTGCGAATTTCGATACTCATGGTTTATTCCTCATTAGCCTGTTTTTTGTCTGCAATGGCTTGCTGTTCAGTACGCCATTCGATGTAGCTCTTCAGTGCTAAGGTCAGTAGCGCCAGCAAGGCCAAAATCGATGCGACGGCAAAAGCGCCGACAAAGTTGTATTCGTTGTACAAAATCTCAACATGCAGCGGAATCGTATTGGTCATGCCGCGGATGTGTCCCGAAACGACGGAGACCGCACCAAACTCACCCATCGCGCGCGCATTGGACAAAATCACGCCATAGAGCAAACCCCATTTAATATTGGGTAAAGTCACATGCCAAAAGGTTTGCCAGCCGGTTGCACCCAGCACTAATGCGGCTTGTTCTTCATCGGTGCCTTGCGCTTCCATCAACGGAATGAGTTCACGCGCTACAAAGGGGAACGTGACAAACACCGTCGCCAATACAATGCCAGGAACCGCAAAAATGATTTTGATATCGTGCTCAGCCAGCCAGCTACCCCACCAACCGTGCGCGCCGAAGAGCAGTACAAAGACCAGACCTGCGACAACCGGTGAAACGGCAAAGGGCAAATCAATCAAAGTGATTAAAATGCTTTTCCCTCGGAAATTAAACTTAGCAATCGCCCAAGCGGCTGCGACACCAAACACTAAATTGAGTGGCAAAGAAATGGCGGCCACAATTAAAGTGAGTTTGATGGCGGATAGCGCATCGCTTTCAGTCAAAGCGGCTTGGTAGAGGCCCCAACCTTGGCGTAGCGCTTCATAAAATACTGAGAACAAGGGGATAATCAGTAAAATAGTAATCAGCAACAATGCCAGCGAAATTAAGCTGTAGCGTATCCATGGTGCTTCTGTCGTGACGACGCGCTGTTGTGTTGTTGTGGCCATTATTTTGTTCTCCCTAGGCGTTTCGCCATCCACCATTGCAGACCATTAATCAACAGCAACAAGCCAAATGACACGACCAACATCACGACGGCAATCGCCGTTGCGCCCATGTAATCGTATTGTTCGAGCTTAGAAATAATCATCAGCGGTGTGATTTCAGATTTGAATGGCATATTGCCGGCAATAAAAATCACCGAGCCAAATTCGCCAATCGCGCGTGCAAACGCCAAGGTAAAGCCTGTTAGTAATGCAGGGAAAATCGTTGGGAAGATCACTTTAGTGAACACTTGCCAACGCGTTGCACCCAGACTCGATGCGGCTTCTTCGAGTTCTTTTTCTAAGTCTTCGAGTACGGGTTGCACGGTACGTACGACAAAGGGAAGCGTAATAAAAGTCAGCGCTAAAACAATCCCCAATGGAGTAAATGCCACCTTGATACCAATTCGTTCTAGTGGTTCGCCTAGCACACCATTTGGTGCATATAAGGTGGCGAGTGCAATACCTGCGACCGCAGTGGGTAATGCAAAAGGAAGATCTACTAAGGCATCAATAAAACGTTTACCTGGAAAACGATAACGCACTAAAACCCATGCAATGAGCAGCCCCACAAATAAATTGATGGTGGCGGCAATCAATGAAGCACCAAATGTCACGCGATAGGAAGCCATCACGCGTGGCTCGGTCACAATCGACCAAAAAGTCGCCCAATCCAGCCCCATTGTTTTGGTAAACAGTGCCGTTAAGGGCAGCAGTACAATCAATGATAAGTACAGTACGCTATAACCGAGCGATAAATTAAAGCCGGGTAGCACACTGCTTTGTTTAAATTTCATGCTCTTTCCTTTTGCAGCAAACTCAACCAGTGCAAGCTATTTTTATGGTATATCGCCGTAGTCTTTGATAAATAATGACTACGGCGATATACGTATTATTTAATGACGGCACTTCAATGACGTCAACGTTACTTTTTCTTGGCAATTTCAGCGGCGATTTGGTCGTAGATTGCACCATCATCAAAGAATTTTTTCTGTGCAGCGGGCAATCCACCGAATAGATCAACCCCGAACAATTTAACTGCAGGGAATTGTTTGGCATATTTGGCTGTAACTGCGGCATTGCGCGGGCGTAGATAATTTTGTGCCGCGATTTCTTGACCTTCTGGGCTCCACAAGTAGCGCAAATATTCAGTAGCAGGTACACGAGTGCCACGTTTATCAACGACTTTATCCACGACTGCGACTGGTAAATCAGCATCGATAGAGATGGATGGGTATACGACTTCAAAATTGCCACGGCCAAACTCGCGCGCAATCATTTCTGCTTCATTCTCGAACGTCACCAGCACATCACCGATTTGACGCTGCATAAAGGTCGTAGTGGCTGCACGGCCACCCGCATCAAGCACCGGTACATTGGCAAAAATAGCACTGGTCAATTCACGCGCTTTGGCCTCGTTGCCGCCATTTTGTTTCAAGGCCGCGCCCCATGCGGCGAGGAAAGTGTAGCGGCCATTACCACTGGTTTTTGGGTTTGGTACCACAACAGCCACGCCTGGCTTGGTCAAATCATTCCAATCTTTGATGCCCTTTGGATTGCCTTTACGCACAATCAATACTTGCAAGCTAGAGAATGGCGCAGCCTCATTCGGGAACTTCTTTTCCCAGCCTGGATTGATTTGTTTGCCTTTTTCGACAATTGCATCGATGTCGGTCGACATATTCATCGTCACCACATCCGCCTCAAGTCCATCAATGACAGAGCGGGCCTGTTTGCTTGATCCGCCGTGTGACTGCTGAATCGTGATGTTATCTTTATTGGCGTAATACTTTTTGAATGCAGGATTGTAGTCTTTATAAAAATCACGCATGACGTCATACGACACGTTCAAAATGGTCGTATCGGCTACAGCCAAAGTGGCTAAGCTGCTGAGCGTAAGGGCGAGTGTCAACTGGCGAATTGAGAACATGTGATTTTTCCAATTTAGTGAGAATGGAATCGAGTGTAACAATGTACAGATAGGCCAACAAAGACTAAATATTGATTTCTTTATAACTAATTACGCTATACCTAAGCTAAAAGCGAAGTAAGAAAATCCATAGCACATAGGCAACAGGTAAAAAAATAGCGCCTGCTAACAAAGCGCTACCTTTTGGAGTTAAGTCGCAAAATTGAGTCGGTTTACTTTTTCAAATTTGCATTGATGATCTGATCAAATACACCACCATCACTGAAGTGTGTTTTTTGTGCTTTAGCCCATCCACCGAAGACGTCATCGATGTCAAATAGCTGTATTTTTGGGAATTGTTTCGCATATTTCGCAGCGATCTCTTTATCGAATGGTCGATAGTAGTTTTGGGCGATGATTTCTTGGCCTTCTTTTGAATACAAGTAATTCAGGTATTCAGTCGCTACTTTACGCGTACCCTTTTTATCAACATTCTTATCAACAACGGCCACTGGTGGCTCGGCTTTAATTGAGTAAGCTGGTGCAACCACTTCGAATTTATCGCGACCTACTTCGCGGAATACCAATTCAGCTTCGTTTTCCCATGTAACCAAGACATCACCAATCCCACGTTGGGTAAACGTAACAGTCGAGCCACGTGCGCCGGTATCTAGTACGGGAACATTTTTAAATACCTTTTGCACAAAATCGCGTGCTTTTTCATCTGAACCGTAGGTTTTCTTCGCCCAACCCCATGCTGCTAGGTAATTCCAGCGTGCGCCGCCTGAAGTCTTAGGGTTTGGTGTAATGACTTGCACATCAGGGCGAATTAGATCATTCCAATCTTTGATGCCTTTTGGATTGCCTTTTTTCACCAAGAATAAAATCGTTGAGGTATAGGGTGACGAATTGTCAGGGAATTGCTTTTGCCAATCAGGTTTCAGTTGCTTGGCTTGCTCAGTAGCGAGTACATCGATGTCATAAGCCAGCGCCAAGGTTACTACATCAGCTTCAAGGCCATCGAGAACCGAACGAGCTTGTTTACCAGAGCCACCGTGGGATTGTTTGATGGTGACATCATCGCCAGTTTTCTTTTTGTAGTAACTACTAAAGGCCTTGTTGTAGTCCTGATAAAGTTCGCGTGTCGGATCATAAGAAACATTTAGGATTTCAACATTAGCAGCAAAAGCGCTACCACTGAAGATTGAGAGTGCAAGTACGAGGGAGAGTGGTTTTAGTAACATTTCATCGTTTCCTGTGAGTTAGTTCGACGATGATTACATGATTTGCATATTCCTTTAAATACTTATAAATTCAAAATAAATTCCTCACGGGAATATAGAGTTAAGGGCTCAGCCTGTCATGGCGATTCACCTAGTGATGCTGATGCTACATGGGAATATGAAGAAAGATGCTGTGTGCTGACATAAAAACAGACTTGTTTCGTCTGCTTTGGCCGAGGAGCTGAAAATTGCGTAAAACCTCTGAGCGTCTGCAATCGGTGGTACTGCAGCCGTTCAGTTGCGCCAAAATCGTACAGACTGAAAGGCCTTTGTTGGCCTGGGCTGGCTGTGTAAAAACACTGAAAAATGGCGTGGTCTCATAAAATTCCCCACCAAGAACGGGCATTTATTTTAAGCTATCGGGCCATTGCGTGATACGACGTTTCTAACGGTTACCCCCAGTCACTTGTTGTGTTTCCCTGATAATGATCATCCAACGATTTTCTTGATTCCCGAGACAAAACCAACTTTGAAGATTGGTCTACTTTTATTATTTAAAACTCTACCATGCTCATCTTGAGTCCAGCCTTCATCTTGTAATAACGTATTGCTAATGGCGTGGCGAAGAGCTTCTTTTTCTGAGTCAGAGAGATCAGCTGATGCTGGTAAAATCTGAATGGGCTGATTTATTTCTGAAGTAGGTTCTGTAGGTCGAAAATCAATAACTATTCCAGCGTTCGCTTTGAGCAAATTAACTTCACGCTTAAGTTTGCTATTTTCAGCCAGCACGGCTCCCATTATTGCACGTACAGGCAGATTATCGATTTTATCCAAAATAGTGTTGATTGGATGTTCCTTACTCTTGCGTGGCTTGCGTGTTTGGCCCTCAGTATTTTCAGCCCAGGCCTTAATTAAACTCTTGAAATCGAGGCCAGTTTTATTGTGGATGGTCGATGCAACTGGGCCTCCTTGCTTTTGTGCAAGACGTGATATTGTCGCAACCGAAAAATCTTTATTACCTAGCGTATACTGCTCACGGCAGACCGTATGGATAATATCAAGATTCTTTTTCTTTCGAGGCGTTGCCGAAACTTTAAGTTTTTCTAGAAGCTCATCAGGGTGCATAGTGGTCAGCCCTTATACTGCTAAAAGCGTGTTCCGACTGCGGGCATTATCAATTATTTGTTGGGTTGACGTACCTGCGACTACTTCAGCTATCGCATCCCAGGTTTCATCAACCAAACCTAATTCTCGCAAAAGGTGATCACCTTCCGCATACTCAAGCGCCCCCTGAAGTGAGCCTGTTCGTGCTTGAAATAATTGCATCACAGCATTCCCTGCAGCTAATTGTTGCTTAGCATTTAACCGAAAAAAAACTGGTGCCATATTGTTGTACTCCAACATAATATCCAGCAATTGGCTCCTGCGTAATACGGGTTTCCTTGCGTCCACCTCAGGGTAAATGACCGCATTTTCACATAGCACTTCTAACTGCCAAAGCTCCGATTTAGCCTCGATTAAAGCATACTCAAGGTCTTGCAATTCACCGACTGCGACCAGCTGGACACCCTGTGAGTCTTTCTGTTTGAATCGCACCGGGTTTCGCGGCGGCTCCAATTCTTGAGAGAATGGCGCTATGAAGAAATCAACTCACTTTTCCCCCGAAGTCCGCGAACGGGCTGTTCGCATGGTCATTGAGCACCTTGCCGAATATCCATCTGAATGGGCAACCCTCGTTTCAATTGCCAGCAAAATAGGCTGCACGCCAGAAACGCTGCGCACATGGTGCCGTCGGCAAGGTGGCGATACCGTTCAAGCCAACAAAAATTCAGCAGAGAACGAACGCATTAAAGCGCTAGAACGCGAAGTGCGCGAACTTAAAAAAGCCAACGAAATTCTGCGACTGGCCAGCGCGTATTTCGCACAGGCGGAGCTCGACCGCCGCTTGAAATCGTAAGAGGATTCATCGATACCCACCGTGAGCAGCACGGGGTCGAGCCGATCTGCAAGCTATTACAGGTCGCCCCGTCAGCCTATCGACGTTACGCCGCTCGGCTGCGCAATCCAGCTTTGCGTTGTCAGCGTACCATTCGTGATGAGCAACTGAGCGGTGAAATTGAGCGTGTCTGGCAATTGAATCATCAGGTGTACGGTGCGGTAAAAGTATGGCGGCAGCTCAAGCGAGATGGACATACTGTGGCGCGCTGTACCGTTGAACGCTTGATGCGAAGCCTCGGTTTACGCGGCGTATCGCGTGGCAAAGCGGTGCGAACGACACGTCCCGATCCTGCCGTTGCTTGCCCCCGCGATCATGTAAATCGTCAATTCGTAGCCGAACGACCGAATCAACTCTGGGTGTCGGATTTTACCTACGTGTCGACTTGGCAAGGCTTTGTCTATGTAGCTTTTGTGATCGATGTTTTTGCTCGTTATATCGTGGGCTGGCGAGTGAGCCGCAACATGCAAACCGAGTTTGTGCTGGATGCGTTGGAGCAAGCCCTTTGGGCGCGACAGCCAGAGCGTGAGGCGTTGATTCATCACAGCGACCGTGGTTCGCAATATGTTTCGATTCGCTACACCGAACGATTGACTGAAGCTGGCATCGAGCCATCAGTGGGTACAACTGGCGATAG
This sequence comes from Deefgea tanakiae, assembly GCF_019665765.1. Classification (GTDB taxonomy): domain Bacteria; phylum Pseudomonadota; class Gammaproteobacteria; order Burkholderiales; family Chitinibacteraceae; genus Deefgea; species Deefgea tanakiae. Next base: position 1,804,594 of record NZ_CP081150.1, on the reverse strand, counting down.
TTACGACAATGCATTAGCGGAGACGATTAACGGACTCTACAAAACAGAAGTGATTCACCGTTTGGGACCTTGGAAAAGTCTAGAATCTGTGGAGCTAGCGACATTGGAATGGGTTTCGTGGTTCAATCACCATCGTTTGCTTGGGTCGATTGGCCACATTCCACCCGCGGAAGCAGAGGCAAACTATTATCGTAATCAAAGCGAGCAGGCCGTGTTGGTCTGACTCAAACCAAACAGCCTCCGCGAAACTCGGTGCGATTCAATGGCATAAGGCAGTCCTTCAAGTGTCACGAATGCAAATGGGTGTTGGCTTCCCAAATGGGCGCGCTGCGCCATGTACAGCATCCAGAGCTTCATAAAAAGCTCACCCGACCAAGCAGGGAACCAGTTGACCTCCATGCAATATGCGGTACTATCTAAGGTATTATTTTTCCATCCTGCATGGAGTTGGTCAGTCGCCGAGTATTCATTACGGGGCAATATTCCATATTTCCCCCGCAAGTAACTGTCACGATTGCATCGTTTTGGTTGACCTTTTGCATCAAGCCAGTCAGGTGGCGCGGCACCAAAATTTGGATGGTAAATACGAACTCTTGCCCGAGCCGGATTCAAGGGGTCAGGTACCACATCTTGCACAAAAAGATGGAACGGTTCAGACATGCGCAATCCGCCATAGTGCATCAGCAACGTAATCAATATGTCGCGTAGATTTAGCCGCTCCTCTAGACGAGGGCTCTTCTGCCTTCTTGGGACGATAAAGCCTTTAAATAGCAATGAATGAATATGCTCTTCTGGGAAAAACTTGACTGGATCTCTATCGATAATCGGCGTTCTTTTTAGGATGACGTTACGGGCGCGAGACATGTCGAGTGATGCTTTTTCATAGCTCCAGGTGTGGGACATAAATGCCCGATCTTTTTTCTGATGCCACGCAGCCCAAGCTAATATTTCTTCCCATCGAGTGGCCTTGCGCCATGGGTTTAGTGGCTGCGTGCCTTGACGATCCGATAGCCAATCTGAAAACTCAGAAAGTTGACCAATAAGCTGCCTTACAAGAGGAGGATTTTTACCTAGCCAATACAGCCCACTGGAATCGAGTCCATCTGTATTCACAGTTCCAGAACTAAGCCTCTGAGCAAAGCCTGCAAATAGATCTTTGGGATTGTCATAACAGTCTCGGTTTGCCACTGTGTAATCAAGCAAAAGACCAACTGCCTGTGTTAGTTTCACCATCCAAATCTGGCTACGATCTTGGGCGCGCTCTAGAAAGTAATCAATCAAAAGTAGCACAGGACCATGCTCAGTTAAAATTACTGGTATGTTGATTTCTATGCCTGTGTTATCACGAAAGACCTTGGCATTTACAGTGACGTGCTCCATGTTCGCCTCCTAGTCTAGAAGTCGTTGCTGAATTGGTGCTGCGCTAATCAACTCTTTGCAAATTGGCTTTGTTTTGCAAAAATAGAGGCCTAGAAACCTTTATCTCAATTGATTGCATTTTGATTCAAAAAAGACGGAAATGAAAACAAATGAAACAAGACGGAGCGACGGACGGCATGTTTTTGCCGCATGGCGATGGGTTTGGAGAACGTCTACGAGCGGAGCGCTTGGGTATTCGACTAAGCCAGCAAGAATTTGCAGATCTTGGTGGGGTTTCCCGACCAGCTCAAGCCAATTACGAAGCTGAAAAACGAGAGCCATCCCTTAGCTACTTATCTGCAATTTCTCAAAGAGTAGATGTCTTATATGTCATAAATGGTCAACGTGCCTCAAAGCAGAAATGCGAAGTTGATGAAAAACTAATTGAGATGATCTTAGAGACCATTGACGATTGGGCTCAACAAGAAAATCGTGAGATACCAAGGGTAAACTTGTCGCAATTTTTGTCTTTATTTATCAATCAAGCGTTGAATTTTGGCGGACTGGAACCCAAAGGAATGGCACAGGTACTGCGTCTTGTTAAGTGATTCTTGAAGCACCAAAACAAAAAATATATTATAAAAAATCACCTTAAGGGGCATGCAAATGATCAAAGATCGCGAGAATTTCCGCAAATCCATGGAAGCTCAACTTGATGAACTTGGAAAAACACTTCCTCATCGTTCGCAAGCCAGTACTCGCAAAAAATCGAAAGTCCACTTTGGTTTCGGCATGATGATGTGCGGTATTTTTTGCGCGATTGTTGCATCTCAAACCTCTGCGCCCTGGGGATATGCTTTATTCTTATCTGCTGGTTTAATATCTCTGATTGTTGGTGCTTATTTTGTTGATTCGGGGCGAAATAGCGATCTGAAGTCAGATAAAGATGTATTTTAGAATTCTTATTCTAATTCCATGAATATTAGTTTAACGACAATATGAAGTGATACCTTATTAAAAGCCAAACCTGCAGAAGCCATAAAATTAACCATTAGTGAGCCGCCCCAAAAACTCCAGCACAGCAATCTTCTTCGTCGAGTCAAGCTTGTGCATCGCCTCAACAATCTTCGCTTCCAGCTCATCTTCGCAGTAAAAATACGCCACGGGCACATCCAATACCTCAGCAATCCGCTTAAGGGTATCAAAGTCTGGCGTGTGCTTTCCTCGTTCGTATTGATTCATCCGTGCGCTCGCATTGCCTGCCTCTAGCCCGAGTAATTCACCAAGCTTTTGTTGGCTCAGATTATTGTTGGTGCGGGCTTCTTTGAGGCGTTGGGGGATGGGACAAATCGAAGGCATGCAATTGCCGTTGGCGAGAGAATCATGCCTAAGATTTTCTTAGTATCGCCCCATAAGGTATACTAAGGATTTCTTAGTAATCAAGCGATCATGAAGAATATATATGAAAATCACTTCAAGATTGAGGTGTTGCAGTACCTTGGTAAAGGCAACAAAATTGCCAAAGCATCACGTAAGTTCAATGTTCATCCATCCACCATTTATGCGTGGACTCAAATCGGTATTGAGGGCTTCCTTTCTCGTGGTTCGGTGCGGACAAGCCCAGTACCGGAGCCAACTGCATCTACCGCTTTGGCGCGAAGGATGCAGCAGCTTGAACAAGAAAACGCCGTACTGCGGCAAGCCGCAAAATTGTATTTTATGTACAGCTAATCATCTCGGTTTCGCCCTCCCCAAATCACGCCATTTTCTTTAATCCAAATGGGTTGAGATGTGGCGTTCTGCTTTGTAATCCGTCCTAATCCATTCATTCAACTTCAATATGCATTTTAGTCATCGATTGCACGATGATCCAGTACTCTTAAATGACATTCCCGTTGCTTTCCCCTGTGTAAGCCTACTGTTATAGAGTAAGATTACTCGCTAAAATGGCTGAAAGTCATATCACCTGATTTCAGCTTATGTGAATATACCATTCACTTTGCTCGAATCTTATTTATTGGACGTTGAAAGTTAATGCCAGAAGTTGAATATGAAGATAAATATTGGTTTGAAGAGCTTTTTTATCGGGATGTTGAGTCATGGATGAGTGCCGACATTGCATGCTGCGATCATTGCTACGATGATTTTTTAGCTTCGTGGCCGTTGGCTTACGGAGCAGAGGATGCAAAATTCCAATGCAATAGCATTGACATGGATTCGTTTTACAGCGGCTCACGACTTCAAGACTGCTACACCAAAGATGAATTTGATTATTTCATCAAAAAGATAGAATGCCCAAGGTGTGGCAGTCCATTGAAATACAACATCTGGTGTTATGAATTGCCATTCATGGTTGACCCCGAGTTTGAGCAGCATGCTGTCGAGCTGGATCGAGTCAGAAAAGAAACGCCTTTTTTGCTACTAACCAATCCATTTGCACAAAAAGTGCATACAGCAATCTGTGAACTCGGTTCAACGTACACACCTGAAATAGTATTGGCCCCGTTGTTTCGTGCGAGAGCAATTGACCCCAAGGTAAAGACAGAGTGGTTAGCAACTGAATTTAGCTACCCGCCAAAAGAATATGTGGGTGAAGGCCGCTATAACCACGCAGGATTACCTGCGTTGTATTTGGCCAGTGATGCGCAAACATGCTTTTATGAGTTAAGAAACGTAGATTGCATGATTGCAAAATTGACCATTACGCAGCCGTTGAAAATTTTGGATCTCACCCGTGAGTATGGCCGAGACGAAGAAGAGCATGAGTCGCTATTTAGCACTTTGGCATATTCAGCGTTTATGAGTGCTCGGCAAGATGAAACCGGTTGGCACAAGCCAATGTACGTGTTTACCCGATTTGTACGAGATTGCGCACTGCAAGCGGGTTTTGATGCAATCAAATACCATTCAACGCGATCAAATAGCAGTTTTAATATTGTTTTGCTTAGCGATAATAGTGTTCCGTTGGAATCCATTGTGATTGAGGAGTGGAGTAACTACCCTACGTTATAGTAAAAGATATACCAGTAAGGGTATTCTGCTATACGCCTATTTTAAAAATAGTTATGCGTATATACGTCCCGTATTGCGGGTGTTTTTGTGGTTCATCTTGTGAATAAACTATGACTAAAATAAGCGACCTTTCCGACTACCCTGCAATTAAAAAATTAGCGTCTGCCCTTCATAAATTTGATGCTAGCCAACATGGTGCAGCCATCATGATTGGCGCAGGCTTTAGTCGTAGCGCTGCATGTCACGTCGGCGGCGAAAAGAAAATGTCACTGTGGAATGATTTCAGCAAAAAGCTTGTTGCAGAACTCAGCCCCAATGATAAGAATCACAGTTTTTCTGATCCCTTACGCGTAGCGGAGGAATATCGAGCTTACTTTGGGCAAGCAGCATTGAACGACCGAGTTCGCTCCGAAATCGACGACGAGGCGTGGAGAACCGGAGCGCTTTACCAGTCACTGTTGGAGTTGCCATGGTCAGAAATCATGACTACCAATTGGGATACACTATTGGAACGCGCGTGCAAAGATGTTCACGGTCCTTATTACACCCCAGTCACCAAGCCAGCAGATCTGTCATGGGCACCATCTCCGCGCATTGTTAAGCTTCACGGTACCATCGGAATCACCGACACTTTTATTGCTGCACAAGAAGATTACCGAACGTATCCAGCAAAATTTGCGCCATTCATTAATTTTGCACGGCAAGTATTTATCGAAAATGAGCTTTGTTTACTGGGTTTTTCTGGCGACGACCCCAATTTCTTGCAATGGGCTGGTTGGGTGCGCGATCAATTAGCCGATCATGCGCGGAAAATTTATCTGGTTGGCGCTTTAAATCTAACAGCAGCGCAGCGCAAGTATCTGGAGTCGATCAACGTCGCCCCGATAGATTTGTGGGATTTAGTGAAACATATTGATGATCGTGATCTCAGGCATCAAAATGCGACTGAATCGTTTCTGCTGGCAATGAAAGACGAAGGCTGCTCCAAAACGACTCCTCATGAGTGGTCACCAAGTAATTTACATCGTTCGCAAGTTACTTCAGATGACCACACTCGCACATACAAAGAACATGAATACGCAGCCACGCTGTTAAAAGGGCAGCTAGATGCATTAAAAAGTGATCGAGAGTCCTATCCTGGATGGTTGGTATGCCCTCCAGCACTGCAGTGGCAGATACGTTCTCAACTATGTGATCCATATCCCAGTGCAAATAACATTGCAGCGCTTGACGAGGCAGATCGAGCCAAGTTGGTTTACGAAATAGCATGGCGATATAACATTACTTTTGAGTACATTGCGCCTTGGCTTATGGAAACCCTTTTCCAATTTGCCAACCCTGATCAGCCATGCGCGATCAGTAAACGACAACAATTGGAAATTGCCTTATTACTGCTTAAAAACAGTCGATGGCTAAATGCTGATGACGATGCGGGCAAGGCAGTAGTTCAAGAACGTATACACGCACTGATCAGCGTATTAGAAAAACATGCGCAGTATCTGCCAGATGCCGGAGCCGAATTAGCCTACCATCGAGCCCTTGTTGCTAGGGATGCGTTGAATTATGCAGGCATGGAAGTCGAGCTTGGAAAAATCATTGGCGAAGATCCCATTTGGAAAGTACGCCAAGCGGCATTGCTAATGGCTTTGGGGAGGTTTGATGAAGGAACTCAATTAATCAGCAAGGCTTATGGCGAATTACGTGAAAGCTACCGCCGTGATCGTAACTCTATCTCTACCTTATCGCGCCTAACCTGGGTTCATTGGTTACTAAAATCAGCTCGAAGTGCTAGATTTGATCAAGAAGGGACTGAAAAGCTTCCTGCATTTGCTGAAAGTGTGTATCGAAAATGGAGATGCGATCCATGGCGCTGGATCGAAGAGATTCAAGAAAAACTTCGAAAGCGGCAAGAAGAATTCATTAAAAAACAAAACCCAATTGAACCTTCATTTACACAAGGCCACTATCGGGACAACTCAAACCAGTATTCAATCAGTAATGAAACAGCCGAGTTTTTCCTGATGGAAGGATTGACCAGAAGCGTTGGTATTCCTTTGCGTTCTGGCCGAGCGTTAATAAACGTAGATCTACTCGCTTGGGCTGTTGAAAAATTGATGTTATCTGGCGGTGTCGGAATAGAGCTATGGAACTATACCTTAGCAATTCGCGCTGCTAACAGTGAAACTTCGCCAACAATCAAAGATTTTTTTACTCGGATCGGTGTTGCTAGAGCATCAAAAGATGTTGTGGATATTTTGATTGATCGTATTTTGATCGCGATTGATTACTGGCGAAAACTGCGGGGCAATGGCACCGATGAGCAGCAAGACCATGCACTTTCTGTTTTACTGGTTCTAATTGAGGTATTAGCACGTCTAGCTATTCGAGTACCTACAGAAAAGGCCAAAGAAATTTTTAGGTTGGCTCTCTCACTCGGGCAACAGTCGAACTTGCAACATTTCTGGTTGTTTGAAGTCATCGGCTCTCTACTAACTCATTCGCTAATAAGCATTCCAGCGATAGATCAGGGGGGGTTATTGGCAAATACGTTAGTGTTTCCCTTGGCCCTTGAAGTGCCAACCAGCGATGGAGATCGCTGGCCAAATCCCGTGATTCATCACATCAACGAGCGTAATGATTGCCCCGGATTAGAAAAACGTATCGGCGAACTAATCAATGCTGTAGCAACGGACGAGTCTACATCGAGCTCCGCTGCCATATTGAGGCTTTTACCCTTAGTTGAAAAAGAAGGTTTTCTGACGCAATTAGAGCAAACAAAATTAGCAGATGCAATTTGGGGAAGCAAGCCGGAATACCAATTATTGCCAAACGTAGCAAACTTATATCCTCATGCCTATCTACTCCTACCTTCAGAGGACAATGCACAAGTCAGATCATTGATTTATCGTTATTTGTATGAACATAACGAGGATATTTTAACTGATACTCAGAAAGAACTGCGTAGCTACCCATCCCCAGAAATTCAGCGAGCGGTCTTGATTTTATCAGGAATGGTAAATGCCGCTGTGAATGTGAAAACACATCTGTTTCCTACACCAGAACAGGCATTAATCTTGTTTGATCGCCTGGTGCAATGGCGACCATTCAAAGTCGATACGGATTATTTAGGAGCTGCTCGCAACAATCAAAAGCAGTTAGCTGAAAGTATTGGTAATGCACTTTCCTCCGCAATTGCACCGGCACTCTCCAGCGAAGCGAAAACTAATCAGCGATTTGAGCAATTACAGGCTTTTTACTCTCAAATTGATGAGGCCATTACCGCTCTCCCTGCGTTAATTTACTTTACAGAAATTGATGAGCAGATAGCCTATTCCGTTGAAAAGAATATTAAAAAGGCTTTGCAGAGTTCAGATGCCGTTGCCGTGATTTACGCGGCCTTTGCTCTGCAAAAATGGATGGGGCAATCAGGAGCGGCAACCTCGTTGCAGCTTAAAAGCTTGATTTCAAGATTAATCGTTATTATCGAATCAGGTCGCATGGTGGGGTTGCAACAATTACTTTGGATTTCAGGTGAGCTGTACAAAGAACAATTTTTATCTGCTGAGCAAGTTGCAACGCTGACAGAGGCCATTCCTGATGTCTTTAATGCAGCAACCTACGCCAATATTGATCCAAAAAGTAGGGAGGCTGTTAATTCATCCAGTATTCGGGAAGCATGCGTGAAATTGGCTAAAATACTTGTCGGCCAACTACCGGAAAACCCTGCACTACAGGCGTTACTTGCAGAGGCCTCAGTTGATGCTCTTCCAGAAGTTCGTTTTGCAATTGACTCAATTAAGGAGTTTTAAATTCATGCGAACTTATTGAATTTTTCTTTAAATATTAAGCTGCAACTTCAACACTCACATAGACTCTGCGCATGACCAACGACGAATTCGACAAAGTAGAACTGCCCGCACTTGAGCAATTACAAGCCTTGGGCTGGATTTATTTGAATGGCAATGATTTTGCTCCTACGCCCAACGGCGAACGTGAATATTGGCGTGAGGTGGTGCTAGAGAAGCGCTTGCGGGCGGCGATTTTGCGGATTAATCCGTGGATTAGCGATGAAAATCTGCGCAAGGTGATGCGCGAGATTACGCATCCGGTGACGGTGACCTTGATGGAGGCTAACCAAAAACTGTGGCAAACCTTGGTGCATTACCAGTCGGTCGAACAGGATTTGGGGTATGGCCGTCGTGGGTAGACGGTAAAGATCATCGACTTTGACGACATCAGCAATAATGAATTTTTGTGCGTTAATCAGTTCAAAATCGAGGGCATTAATCAGAATGTGATTCCCGATATTGTGCTTTTTGTGAATGGCTTGCCGCTGGCGGTGATTGAGGCAAAATCGCCGTATATCGCCAATCCGATGGAAAGCGGTATCGACCAATTGCGTCTCTATGCCACCTCAAACACCACGACCACCACCCGCACTCTGGAAATCAGTTGAAGCCGTGATTCCAGATTATTGGCATGCAAGGAATGGTTGACGCTGATGGGTGCAGGTTTGGAGGGTTTGAGTTGGTGTCTGCTCATGCTTAATAAATCTTAGAATCAAACCTTATGCAAACCATAGTTCATCCAGACTGATCTAAGTTTTAGGAACACCCTAACTACAATAGTAACTCAACCCCTATTAGTGCAGTTTTAACACCACATTTCAATATTGCGCACATAAAAAATGCCATTCTTAAGGTTAAGAATGGCATTTTAGTTGGTTAGTATTGGTGCATTAGTAGCATTAACCTACACCATATAACAAGGGGTGGCTGTTTGCTTTAATTTACTGCGATTACAGTTTACTCTCCAACCAACTCGCCGCAGCCTGCATAGCTTCTTGCAATTTGGCGGGTTCAGTACCACCCGCTTGGGCAAGATCAGGGCGGCCGCCGCCTTTACCGCCGACGAGTTGCGCAGCAACATTAACGAGTTCACCTGCTTTCACTTTGCTAGTCAAATCAGACGACACGCGGGCGATGAGGCTGACTTTACCATCGGCTACACAAGCGAGTAGGGCGATGCCGCTTTCTAAGCGATCCATCAGCTTATTGCTCATCTCGCGCAAGGTCGCAGCGTCAACGTCTTCGACTACGCTGCCAATGCAACGTACGCCGTTGATAGTTCGCATGCCAACCGCAAGCAGTTGGTCGAGTTGACCGAATGCCATTTGGCCTTTGAGTGCGGTAATTTCTTTTTGCGCCGCTTTCAGGTCAGCTTGTATTTTTTCCAGCTTACCGAGCAATTCACCAGCGTGTGCGCCAACGATAGTCGTTGCTGTTTTGAGTTCAGCATCTTGTGCTTGCACAGCTACGAGTGCAGCAGTTCCGGTAATCGCTTCAATCCGGCGAACGCCTGCAGCAATACCACCTTCAGCAACGATCTTGAATAAGCCAATATCGCCTGTGCGTGTAACGTGCGTACCGCCACACAGTTCGGTTGAGAACTCGCCCATTTTCAATACGCGAACTTCGTCGCCGTATTTCTCGCCGAACAAAGCCATTGCGCCGAATTTAATCGCGTCGTCGTAGCTCATTAAGCGAACTTGGGCTTCTTCGTTGGCCATGATGACGTGGTTGACCAAGCTTTCGATCTTGGCGATTTCTTCCGCAGTGACCGCTTTCGGGTGCGAGAAGTCAAAGCGTGTGCGCTCTGCATTCACCAAAGAGCCTTTTTGCTCAACGTGCGTGCCGAGCACTTCGCGCAGCGCAGCGTGCAATAAATGCGTTGCTGAGTGATTTCGTTGGCTGGCTTGGCGCTTGGCAATATCGATGCTGGCGGTAACTTCATCGCCCACTTTCAGTGTGCCGCTGATGATTTGGCCTTGGTGACCAAATACATCAGCTTTCACTTTTTGTGTGTCGGTGACATTAAATACGCCAGGGCCAGCAATCACGCCGACATCGCCAGCTTGGCCGCCTGATTCAGCATAAAACGGCGTGTGATCGAGAACAACTACGCCTTCGTCGCCATTTTCAAGCGTTTGTACTTGTTCGCTGCCTTTATACAGCGCCAATACTTTGGCTGAGCGGCTGCTCTCAAGATAGCCGTGGAAGCAAGAAGCCTCGCCTTCGTAGGCCAAGCCTGCCGTCATTTTGAATGAGCCAGCCGCTTTCGATTGCTTGCGTTGTACTTCGAGTGCGGCTTCAAAGCCGGCGATATCGACAGTGACATTGCGCTCGCGGCATACGTCAGCAGTCAAATCGATTGGGAAGCCGTAAGTGTCAGACAATTTGAACGCGACATCGCCATCGAGCACTTGCTTGCCACCAGCCAACACGGTGTCGAGCAAGGCCATGCCGTTGTCAAGCGTGCGGCCGAAGATTTCTTCTTCGTTTTTGAGTGCTTCAACAATATGCGCTTGGCGCTGACGCAATTCTGGATAGGCATCACCCATCACTTCAGCCAATGGCGCAACCAGTTTGTGGAAGAAATAACCTTTTTGACCGAGCTTGTAACCATGACGTACCGCGCGGCGGATAATCCGGCGCAATACATACCCACGGCCATCGTTGGCTGGCAATGCGCCATCGGCGACCAAGAACGCACAAGAGCGAATATGGTCGGCAATCACACGTAGCGATGGCGAATCAGCATCCGCAGCGCCGGTTTCGCGTTTCGCTGCGGCAAGCAGATGTCGAAACAAATCGATTTCGTAATTGGCGTGTACGCCTTGCATGACGGCAGAAATCCGCTCCAAGCCCATGCCGGTATCCACCGATGGTTTTGGCAGTGGATGCAATACACCGGCTTCGTCACGGTTGAATTGCATAAACACGTTGTTCCAGATTTCGATGAAACGGTCGCCGTCTTCTTCAGGCGATCCTGGAGGGCCACCCCAGTGGTGTGCGCCGTGGTCGTAGAAAATTTCGCTACATGGACCACACGGGCCAGTGTCGCCCATTTGCCAGAAATTGTCTGATGCTCCCGGGCCTTTGTTGTCGCCAATGCGAACGATTTTGTCGGCGGGTACGCCGATTTCTTTGTTCCAGATATCGTAAGCTTCGTCATCCGTGGCGTACACGGTGACCATCAGTTTTTCTTTTGGAATGGCGAGCCATTCTGGGCCAGTCAGAAATTCCCATGCGTAGAAAATCGCATCGCGTTTGAAATAATCGCCAAACGAGAAGTTGCCGAGCATTTCAAAAAAGGTATGGTGGCGGGCGGTATAGCCGACGTTTTCGAGGTCGTTGTGTTTACCACCAGCGCGTACGCATTTTTGGCTAGACGTTGCGCGTGTGTACGAGCGTTTATCAAAACCTAAAAATACGTCTTTAAATTGGTTCATCCCGGCATTGGTGAACAAAATGGTCGGGTCATTCAAAGGAATCAAGCTGGAAGACGCCACAATTTGGTGGCCTTTGCTGGCGAAAAAGTCCAAGAACTTTTGGCGAATCTGTGCTGATGTCATGGTTGCCTGAGAGTTAGAAGCAAAACATCGATTTTACGGGAAAAGTGACGCACTCGGTAGTCATGTCAGCATGTGCTGTCATTTCTTTGCCTTTTGGTGGAAAGCAATGCCAATTGAGGCTTTAGCATTGGTTTTCTGATAATCAAGAAATGAGTGTGCTTGTTGCTTGAAAGCTAAATTCAGCAAGCCAAATGATATTCTTGCGTTATAATTAATTAGCATTTTACGCCTCAAGAAATACTTTAAATTTCTCAACAATTGAAAGGTGATCACGAAATGAAAACTCAAATGACTATTTCTGGCCGCATGAAAGCCGGTTTGGCTATGGCTTCTTTAATTTTGTTTGCTGGTTGCGCGACAACGAACGAGCCATTGCAAATTCAGGTGGGTAAGATTGAACAGATTTCTGATGTTCAAATCAGCAGTGGTCGCCAATTGGGCGTCGGTGCGGTATTGGGCGCGGGTGCTGGTGGCTTGTTGGGTTCATTGGTCGGTGGCGGTACAGGCCGTGATCTCGCGATTGTGGCGGGGGCAGTGGGTGGCGCAGTTGCTGGCAGCACGATTGAACGCAATTACAACGACAAAGAGCCAACGCAACAAGTTGTGGTTCGCGTTGAAAGTGGCGTCTTGGTGGTAGTGAATCAACAGCCAGCTGATCGTAGCTTGCGCGTTGGTCAACAAGTCTTTATCGAAGGTAAAGGCAATAACGCGCGCATTGCACCACGTCAATAATTTCATTATTTGATGTAAAAAAGCACGAACGATGTTCGTGCTTTTTTATGGGTATTAATTTGAAGCTATTGTTTGTCAATGCTTGTGTGGATATACACTTATTTAAAGGTCAAGAGTCATGCTTGACTGCAAATTTGCCACGTAACCAGCGGATTGGCGCACCAACGATAGGTAGTTTTTGCAGTAATTCTTCGGCGGCATCCCAATAATCACGGTGCAGCGTGACCAAGCCTGCCTCATTAAACACCAAGTGCGAGCCCCCAACGATTTGGTATGGCTTGCCATTCAGGCTAAATTCAAAAGTCCAAGTCACAAACGCTTGCTGATGCTGCACGATTTGCTCACCAATCACAAAGCGCGGGTTTTCGGTGGTGGCGAACATATGTTTAAAAATGCTTTCAATAGCGGGGATGCCCGTCACATCATTAAATGGATCTTTAAAGCGCGCCGTGGGTGTATAAAACTGCTTGGCATATTGAATCGTATGCGGTGTGAGTGTGCTGTACCAGTTCAGCAGAGGTAGTAGTGTGGTCATGGTGTTTTCACAAATTTGGACAGCAGCGCAAAGCGGCAGCGGTAAGGTAAAAGTTGTAAAAATTTTAGCATTTGCGTAAATCGGCGCGGGAAATGAATTTCAAATTTACCAGCGCTAATGCCCTGCCAAATCGCACTAGCTGCCTGCTCTGGTGTTTGCAACGCGGGCATGGTGAATTCATTTTTAGCTGTTAGATGTGTTTTCACAAAGCCAGGATTGATTAAATACACATTCAATCCTTTGGGGTGCAAGTCACCATACAAAATCTCCGCCAAATTGATCATCGCGGCCTTGCTGGGGCCATACACGCTGGCGTTGGGCAAGCCCATATAGCCCGCTACACTCGCAATCAGGCCAATTCCGCCACTCCCGCGTGCAATCAGGTCGGGCAAAATGGTAGCAAGCCCAGTGTAAACACTGCCCAAATTGATTTGCAGGGTTTGTGCTGCGGTGCTTGGGTTGACTTCCCAAGTGCGTTCGGGGCGGTAATCGGCAGCGCAAAACACGACTAAATCAATCCCACCCATCCGCGAAACGATTTCGGTATAACTACTTTGCCAAGCGGCAGTATCGAGTACATCAAATGGCAGCACCATCGCTTTGGGGTGTTGCTGCGCAACAAGCGCTAATTGGGGTTGGCGACGCGCTGACAAAATCACACTGGCTCCCGCAGCCAAAGCATGTTTCGCGAGCGCTGCACCGATGCCGCTGGACGCGCCAATGAGCCAGACGCGTTGCCCAGCCCAGTGTTCAATAGGGCGATTCAGTGGGGCAAACATGGCTAGTCTCTCTTCTTAAAGAATAAGGTGACTTGACCAAGCTCAAAGCCAAACTTCTGCATGCTAGCGCGATTAAGCATGGATTTATCGTCAATCAGGAACATCCAATCGTCAAACTGCACTTCATAAGTTTTTCCATCTACGGGCAAAAACATTGTGTAGCGCCAGTTCAGTGCATTGCCCGCCACTTTTCCAATGGCTTCGCCTTTAACATCATCGGCCGTGCCGCGCCAACTACCATCTGCGGCTTGCGTTAGCGTCCAGATTCGTTGCTGGGTAGTACCATCGTCGTACTTAAATTGTTCGTCGAGCACGAGTTTGCCGTTGTTGTGTGTGCCAGTGATTTCGACATGGAATCGCTTGACGACTTCGCCGCTGCGTTTTTGAAACATGCCCCATGCATCGGTTTTGCCGACAAAATAATGCACTAAATCCAGCTTGGGCTCGGCTTTTTGATATTGCGCCACATCGGGCGACGCGCAGGCAGTCAGCAGGCCACACAAGGCGGCGATGATTGATTTTTTCATGATGAAACTCCTGCTTGGGTGGTTTTGATACGTGTGAGCAGCAAAAAGGCCACTAATTTAAAGGCGCAAGGTACGCCAGCGTAAACCCACGCCAGCGCCGGTCCTGCTGGAGTTCCCGGTTGATAATCGAGCGCTGCTAAGGCGGGCAGTGCCAAGCCAGACAGCGCCAGTGCTAATTTGCCCAGTAGCGTCCAAACGCCAAAATAACTGGCGGGTGAACTGTCCTTGCGGATGAGTTGCGCTAATAGCACGGGGGGCAAAGCCAAGTCTGCGCCCAGCGCGAGTCCTGCCGCTATGCACACGATCAAATAAGCAATGATGTCACCCGCGCCCAAGGTTGCCGCGCTGCAAAAAGCGATAATCGCCAGCACCATTCCCCAGCGCCATGCACACAAAACGCCGATTTTTTTTGCCGCCATCACCCACAGCGGCAAGCCGATTGCGGCGGCGATAAAATAGCTGGCCAAAAATGCGCCCGCGTAGCTCGGTGCTTGCAACCTATCGTTGATGAAAAACAGCGCCAAGGTCGATGGAATTGCGACTGAAATCGCATTTAAGAAGTAGGGTGGTAATAGCTGGCGAAAGCCTTGATGGGCTTTCATCAAAGTCCAAGTGGCTTGCCAACTAGGCGTTGTTTCGGTGTTCTTGTTGCGCTGCCAAGCAGGGGCAAATTTGAGCAATACAAACACAGCCAACACTAAAATGAGTGCAAAGCCGATGCTGTAGCTGGCTAAGTCGCCACTTAGTGTTGCGGCTGGGCGGCTCATGATCCAGCTTGGGATGACGCTGGCTAAAATGACGCCGAATAGCCCCGCGCCTTCGCGCCACGCGGCCGCGCCCAGCAATCCTTGATCATGACTTCCAGAACCGGCATCAATCCGTGCTCCCCAAGTTAAATAGGCAATATTAAGCATGCTGTGTGCGGTATAAGCTGCAATTAACATGGCAGCAAGCCATAGCGCAAGATACATCGTATCGCCACTCGATACCGGCGGTAACCACAAGCCGAAAAACGCCAAGGCTAAAATCGCTGCGCCACTCCAAAACCACGCCGTGATATTGCCATTGATTCGATCAATCCAGCGACCCAGCAGTGGATCTTGAAAGGTATCAACCATGCGCGCCAAAAATAACACCCAGCCCGTCAGCCCCAGCGCTAAACCCAGTTGCCCACTGTAATAAGCGGGGATTTGCACATAGACGGGCAGCGCCGCCATTGCCAGTGGCAGGCCGAGTAGGCCGTAGCTAGCGTAGGCAAGAGGGCTGGTGGTTTTCATGGCTTGTTGCCTAATAATTGCGCACGCAAATCGGTATCTTTACTGCGCGCATCAAACCAAATGGCAAAAAAAGCTTTGGCAAACTCGGGGTCGCGGATATCGGCCAGTAATTTATTCCGGCTATAAAAGCGGCTGCCTTGGTTTGGGATAAACACGCCGATGAGCTGATCGCCAGACTTTACATCGGTAAAAGCGCGCTGCATTTCGGCTTCCCAACGCTTGAGGGTTTCTGCGCTGTATCGCGTGCCAAAGAGCCGCGTAATTTCGTCCAAACTGGTTTCAACAAATTGCTCGCGGCTGATATTGCGGTGATAAGTTAGCTCCAAAGCAAATGGGGCATTCATATCAAATGGCTTTGTTTCGCTCCACAATTTCGCGGTATAAATCCGCAGACCAAACCAGCGCAAATCGCCGCTTCCTATCGCTTGCGCTTGTGGAATATGTTCACGCCAGATCGCGGCCTGTGCAGGTATAGCGATGCAGGCTAAAGCTAATAATGTCAATAGAGCAATACATGCGCTAAGCATGGTTTTAGTCTTTGTGGAGCAAGAATTGCACGACATCGGTTTTCCCTCCATCAAATCCCGCTTCGCAGTAGACAAAATACAGTCGCCAAATGCGCATGAATTTTTCATCAAAGCCTTGCGCACTAATCGCGGCTTTTTCACTTTCCCAATCGGCGCGCCAGCGTCTTAGCGTTTCAGCGTAGTCGCCACCGAAATGATATTGATCAGTGGTGCGTAAACCCGCTTGACTGGCCTTTTCATTAAACCGTTCAGGACTAGGCAACATGCCGCCGGGAAAAATATATTGCTGAATAAAGTCGGTACTGCTGCGATAGCGTTCAAACGCTGATTCGGCAATGGTGATGGTTTGGATTAAAGCTTTGCCGCCTGATTTGAGGCGTGCAGCGACCGTTTTGAAATATTCTGGCCAGAATCGCTCGCCCACCGCTTCGAACATTTCAATCGACACAATCGCGTCGTACTCGCCTTGCAAGTCGCGGTAATCACAGATTTCGAGTTTCGCGAGTTCGCCCAAGTCTTGTTGGGCGATGCGTTCTTGGGCAATGGCCAATTGCGCCGGAGAAATCGTTACGCCGTGCACATGAATACCGAGTCGCGCCGCATGTTCGGCAAAGCCGCCCCAGCCGCAACCGATTTCAAGTACGCGGCTGCCAGCGCGCAGGCCAAGCACGTCGATAATGCGTTGGTATTTGGCAATTTGTGCGCTTTGCAGTGATTGCGCGTAGTCGCCGTGGAAAATCGCACTCGAATATGTCCAGCTTGGGTCGAGCCAGCGCTGATAAAAGTCATTGCCAATATCGTAATGCGCATGAATATTGCGGCGGCTGCCTTCGCGTGTGTTTGGGCGCAACCAGTGTTTAATCCGATACCACAATGTGGCCAGCTTGCCGCCAAACACCATCTTGTCGAGTACGGCTTCGTTGCGCAGCGCAAGCGCCAAAACGGCCGTGAGGTCGGGGCTATCAATCCAACCGGCTTCATAGCTTTCGGCAAAGCCAATATCGCCCGCACGTAAAATGCGGCCGCAAGCGCGCCAATCGTGCACTTGCAAAGTTGCCGATGGTGGTTGGTGCAAGTTGCCGAACATTAAATGCGTGCCTTCTGGCGTAATCAACTGCAAATGCCCATGTTGCAAACGACCGAGTAGATTCAAAAAGAGTTTGGCCGCAGTGGGGGCGCTGCGCGAAAGGCTTTGAATAACTTGAGTTTGGTTCATGATGCCAGCTCCTGTTTTTGCGCAATAGATTGGATGGTAGTAGGTGTACTTGATGTGCTCAGCATGGTTGCGGGAGGCTGAGGCTTACTAAAAAAGGGTACTTTTTTGCGCCACAAATGAAAGGCTTGCCAGTGAATTCGAGCAAAAACGCCAATGGTCAGTAGTGGTTGCGCGAGTAGGGCACTCCATAAATTGGATTGATTGAGTGGAAGTCGTTTGCCGCCCACTGAGGTTTTGATGAGTAAACCGTCATTATCAAAATAATCAATGCCAACCCACGCCGTTTGCGCGGTATCGCGAAAGCCAAATTCATAATGGCCTTGCACTTCACAGAAAGGGGATACATGCATCATCTTGATGCATTCAATTCGGGTATTGCTGTCTATACATTGCTGGTCATGACTTGAGATTAAATACTGGTGAGTTTCGCCAAAGGTGTTGTTGACTTCAGCCAGTACCGCACGCAGCCCGCCTTGGCGATCGTAGCAATACCAAAAACTCACTGGATTAAACACAAAGCCCAAAACGCGTGGGAAGGTATGCAGCCAGATTTCGCCGTCGGCATCGATGTCGTATTGCACCAGCAAATCGCGCATCCATTGCTCAAGATTGCTGCCGTCTTTGGGGCCGTAATCGGCGGTATAAATTGAGACTGGCCGTAAACAATTGATGCCAAAGCCTATTACTTTAATATCAGCAAGTCGAGCTAAATTGAGTCGCAAGCAAAAAACCGGATACACAAAGCGGTTGTTGGCTGGTCGCAAACGCTCGTGCATCACTTGCCCACGAATAATTTGCGCGGCGGCGTTCATGGTGGACTGTTTCATGGCTGACTCGTTCATAACAAGCGCGTCCATGTCGGCGCGAGGCCAAAATCCGACACGATGCGCAGTGCCGATTTCAAACCATCTTCATGAAAACCGTAACCTGTCCAAGCGCCTGCAAACCAAGTACGATTTTTCCCTTGAATGGTAGGCAATTGCGCTTGAGCCGCGATGGCAGCGTGATCAAATACCGGATGTTGATATTCAAATTGCGCCAATACTTTATCTGCGGCTGGCGGTGTAAATGGATTGAGTGTGACGACCACGGGCGTTTGAAACGGCAGGTTTTGCAATTGATTGAGTAAATAACTCACGCAAACGGGGCGTTGTCCATCCACATTTGCCCCGCCTAGATAATTCCACGCGGACCAGACTTTTTTTAGTTTGGGTAGTTGGGCTTGATCGGTATGCAGTATTGCCGTATTGGCTTGATAGCGTACAGCAGAGAGTAGGGCGGTTTCAGCTTCGCTCGCGTCGCTGAGCATAGCGAGCGTGTCGGGTGCATGCGTGGCAAAAACGACCGCGTCGAACTGCTCGGCGCCAATTTCAGTTGTCACAATGACACCTGTTGAAATGCGCTCAACGCGGAATACCGGCGATTGCAAACGTACATCGTTAAGTGTCGCCGCTATTTTCTTCACGTATTCACGTGCGCCACCTTGGACCGTTTGCCATTGCGGGCGGTCATTCACTTGTAATAAAGCGTGATTCAGGCAAAAGCGCAAAAAGGTTGAAGCTGGAAAATCCAAGATGTCGTTCGGTGAGCTAGACCAAATCGCTGCGGCCATCGGTAATAAATAAGCATCGCGGAAGGTGTCGCCATAATTGCCACTCACCAGCAGTTGGCCCAAGGTCGCTTTGTTTTTTAAGCACTCATCAAGGTTTTCATTGGCGGCGGCATTAAAGCGCATGATGTCGCGCAACATGCCGATAAATGAAGGTGACAGCAAGCGGCAACGTTGGGCAAAAACGGTGTTCAGGTTAGTGCCGGCCCATTCAAGGTCGCCGTCATCAAGCGACACGCCAAACGACATATCCGTGCCATACGTATTCACGCCCAACTCGGAAAAAAGCGCGATCAGATTAGGGTAGGTCGCTTCGTTAAATACTAAGAAACCCGTGTCGACCGGATGCGTTTTGCCTTCAATGCTGATGTCGACCGTATTGGTGTGACCGCCCAAGTATCGCCCCGCTTCAAACAGCACGACGTCGTGACTGCGACTCAAAAAATACGCGCTGGCCAAGCCAGAGATGCCAGAGCCAATCACTGCGATACGTTGTCGAGCTGAATTCATCATTTTTCCTGCCGTTCATCATAAAGGGATGTTTATGTTTTTCTACTTCAGTGCTAAGATTACTACCAATTCAAAATAATATCTACTAATTAGTAGCGGAAATTTACCGATGAGTATTTTTAGCAAATTAAGCTTCAAAGATCAGGCCTTTCGCTTGCGTGAAAATGCGATTTTGGATGCGACGACCAGTATTTTGGGCTCAAAAGGCTATGACCTGATGACGATGGATGATGTCGCCAATGCGGTTGGCATCTCTAAGCCTAGTCTATATAAGCATTTCAAATCGAAAGAAGATTTAGTCGGCGAGGCCTTGATTCGTTTGATTGATGGTGCGATTGATTTTCTGGCGCAGTTGGATAATGACTTGAAGCCGATTGAAAAGCTCATCGCCTTGCTGGAGTGGGCGCTGCGAGTGCGCTTAGAAGGCGGGATGCCGTTTCTACCTTCAACTAGCACCCATGTGCGTGAAATGTTGATGCGTAACTTGAAATACATCACACGTGTGTTGAAGTTAAACGGTCAAATCGAAAAGCTGGTGCTGGCTGCTCAAAAAAGTGGCGATCTCAATCCTGAATTGCCGAGTGATGTGGTTTTGTTTAGCTACTATTCGCGTACGTGCGACCCTGCGGTCGAGTATTTGCAGAAGTTTAGCAAGATGGATAACGAGTCGATCATCACGCATATGCTGCAAGTGGCGTTAAACGGTCTTCGTAAGCCTGCTTAATGGGGTGTATTTGGTGATTTGATGTTGATTCAGCGCATGGGTGTCAATGAGCGCTGAATCATTACTGTTAGTTAACGGGTGTATTGCCTGCTAGGTATTGATTGATAATGACAAGCAGGCAATACATCCCTAAATTTTTAAAACAGCCCTAATCCTTTCAGCATAATCACCAAGATCAAAGCCGGCGTGATATAACGTACGAGCATAAACACTGCTTTAATAACCCAGCCGTTATTGAGTGTCCCGTCATTGCTGAGTTGTTTTTGTAGTTGTGGCAAGCCATAAACCCAACCCACAAATAGACAAATTAATATCCCGCCCAGTGGCAATAAGATGTTTGAGCTGATGTAATCAAACAAATCAAACGGATTTAGACCAAATAATTTCCAATCCGCAGTGACCGACATCGATAGCGTGGCAGGAATGCCGCACAAGCCAATCACGCCAATGCTAATAACGGTGGCTTGTTTGCGGCTAAAGCTAAAACGTTCCGACAACATGGCGACTGGCACTTCAAGGATTGACAAAATGGCGCCGGTCGCAGCAATCGCAGCCAAAACAAAAAATAACGCCATAAAGAATTGACCGAATGGCATGCTGGCAAATACCGCCGGAATCGTCATAAAGACCAGTGATGGGCCAGCTGCAGGCTCAAATCCGAATGAAAATACGGCAGGGAAAATCGCAAGACCTGCCAATAGCGAAACAGATAAGTCCGCTAGCATCACTCGTGTTGCGGTGAGCGGAATATTTTGTTCATTCCGGAAGTAGCTACCGTAGGTCAACATGGTTCCCATGCCGACTGAGAGTTTAAAGAAGGCCAGTCCCACTGCGGTCAAGATGACCGTGGCGCTGATTTTGCTAAAGTCTGGTGAGAATAAAAACTTCACGCCCTCCATTGCGCCTGGGAGCGTTAGGCTACGAATGCAAAGCAAAATGAGCAGCAAGAATAAAATCGGCATCAATTTTTTAGTGGCCGCTTCAATTCCTTTGGCAACGCCGAGCATAATGATTGCACCTGCCCAGGCTAAGACCAGCCACTGCCAGAATAATGCTTGCAGCGGGTTGGAGACTAGGGCACCAAAGGCGGCGTTGGCGCTGGCAGGGTCGGTGTTATTGATGCTGCCGCTGATGGATTTAAAGATATAAGCAAAAATCCAGCCTGCTACTCCGGTATAAAACGCGAGGATAAGGACTGCTGAAATCAGCCCCATGTAGCCAATCACAGGCCAAAATTTTTGTGATTTTGGGGCGAGCTTTTCAAAAGCGGTCACCGCATTGGCGCGTGAGGCACGGCCCAGCATGATTTCGGTGATCATGACTGGCAAAGCAACTAGCAGGGTGGCCAGTATATATACAATCAAGAAACTAGCGCCGCCATTGGTGCCAGTCATGTAGGGAAATTTCCAGATATTGCCCAGGCCCACGGCTGAGCCGAGGGTGGCGACTAAAACGCCAAAGGTTGAAGTGAATCCGTCACGATTGCTGCTCATACTAGTCCCTTAAATATTATGTTCTTTATATTGTCATACTATTCATATTTAGTAGAACCTTTGTCCATGCGGGAAAACCCGCCACTTTACTGGGATTTGATGTTGCTCATGGCCCGAGTGGCAGTTGTGAGTGTTTCATCTGCGATTAAGTCTAATGTGCTTGTTTTGGTTAAATCACGATGACCCGCGTATAGTGCGTTCGATAGAAATGAAAGTGCTAGACAATTGATGTATAACGCAAGCCGCACGGCACTGCATAAAAAAGGACTGATAAACCCGTAATGAAAACGCCAAAAAGATTAGAGCCATTGGTGGTGGATGGATTAGTTGACGAAGTGTTGCGTCAATTAATGAGTGGTAAAGAGGCGACGGTTTATGTTGTTCGCTGTGGTGATGAAGTTCGCTGTGCCAAAGTCTATAAAGATGCAAACCATCGTAGCTTTAAGAAAAACGCCGCTTACCAAGAGGGGCGTAAAGTAAAAAATAGCCGCCAAGCGCGCGCAATGGAAAAAGGCTCGCGCTACGGCAAGCAGATGCAAGAGGAAGAATGGCAAAACGCTGAGGTAGATAATCTCTATCGCCTTGCTGCTGCAGGTGTGCGTGTGCCAACACCATACATTTGCTTCGAAGGCGTGTTGTTGATGGAGTTGGTGACGGATGCCAATGGTAACGCAGCCCCTCGTTTGAACGACGTTGAAATGAGCGCCGAGTTGGCGCTTGAATATCATGCTGCATTACTCAAGCAAGTGGTTTTAATGCTTTGTGCTGGTGTGATTCATGGTGATTTGTCTGAATACAATATTCTGGTCGATGAGCATGGTCCGGTGATTATCGATTTGCCACAGGCCGTTGATGCGGCAGGCAATAATCAAGCTGCTGCAATGTTAGAGCGCGACGTTGATAATTTAGCTGAGTATTTTGGTCAATTCGCGCCAGAGCTGAATGGCTCGCAATATGGCAAAGAGATTTGGAAATTGTACGAAGGCGGTCTCTTATCTCCTGATGCTCCACTGACGGGTAAAGTGAAGCAAGATCATCGAAAAGTAGATGTGCGTGGCGTATTGCGTGAAGTTGAACATGTGAAAGAAGAACATTTGCAACGCCAACTACCCGATTTTCAGCCATAAAGAGCAAATATTGGAGTGGTTTGTATTGTTTTGATCCAAGGGCGCGTTAGCGCCCTTGTTTGTTTCTAGCGAGTGCTGCATTTTTGTTTCAAATTGGTTTCTATGTAAATCAACGACTTATCGCCTTGCTTGGATTTTCTTTGCCGATAGGTGTTGACGTGTTTGGATGGGGTGGGTATAGTTCGGCCTCTCTGCTGCTGACACAGCAAACGAAACAAGCGGTTCTAAAGCAAGTTTCGGTGTCTAAGCCACTGATCTTTAACAAAATACAGCCGATGAGTGTGAGTGCTTGATTTGCAAGTCAAACAAGTGCTTGCATTCACAAATGAGAAATAACTCGATGTTTACATCGAGGCGCTTTAAGTTTTGAGCGCAAGCCAAGTAGTACAAAATTAGCACAGAGATTAAACGAAAGAGTTTGATCCTGGCTCAGATTGAACGCTGGCGGCATGCTTTACACATGCAAGTCGAACGGTAACAGGGTGCTTGCACCGCTGACGAGTGGCGAACGGGTGAGTAATACATCGGAATGTACCCAGTAATGGGGGATAACGCTTCGAAAGGAGTGCTAATACCGCATACGCCCTGAGGGGGAAAGTGGGGGACCGCAAGGCCTCACGTTATTGGAGCAGCCGATGGCTGATTAGCTAGTTGGTAGGGTAAAGGCCTACCAAGGCAACGATCAGTAGCGGGTCTTAGAGGACGATCCGCCACACTGGAACTGAGACACGGTCCAGACTCCTACGGGAGGCAGCAGTGGGGAATCTTGGACAATGGGCGAAAGCCTGATCCAGCAATGCCGCGTGCGTGAAGAAGGCCTTCGGGTTGTAAAGCGCTTTTGTCGGGGAGGAAATCCTAGTGGCTAATAACTACTGGGGATGACAGTACCCGAAGAATAAGGACCGGCTAACTACGTGCCAGCAGCCGCGGTAATACGTAGGGTCCAAGCGTTAATCGGAATTACTGGGCGTAAAGCGTCCGCAGGTGGCTTGATAAGATAGACGTGAAATCCCTGGGCTCAACCTAGGAATTGCGTTTATGACTGTCTCGCTAGAGTATGGGAGAGGGGGGTGGAATTCCACGTGTAGCAGTGAAATGCGTAGAGATGTGGAGGAACACCGATGGCGAAGGCAACCCCCTGGCCTAATACTGACACTCATGGACGAAAGCGTGGGGAGCAAACAGGATTAGATACCCTGGTAGTCCACGCCCTAAACGATGTCTACTAGTTGTTGGGCTTTTCGGAGCTTAGTAACGCAGCTAACGCGTGAAGTAGACCGCCTGGGGAGTACGGTCGCAAGACTAAAACTCAAAGGAATTGACGGGGGCCCGCACAAGCGGTGGATGATGTGGATTAATTCGATGCAACGCGAAAAACCTTACCTGGTCTTGACATGTACGGAATCCTTTAGAGATAGAGGAGTGCCTTCGGGAACCGTAACACAGGTGCTGCATGGCTGTCGTCAGCTCGTGTCGTGAGATGTTGGGTTAAGTCCCGCAACGAGCGCAACCCTTGCCATTAGTTGCTAACATTTAGTTGAGCACTTTAATGGGACTGCCGGTGACAAACCGGAGGAAGGTGGGGATGACGTCAAGTCCTCATGGCCCTTATGACCAGGGCTTCACACGTCATACAATGGTCGGTACAGAGGGTCGCTAACCCGCGAGGGGGTGCCAATCTCACAAAACCGATCGTAGTCCGGATTGCACTCTGCAACTCGAGTGCATGAAGTCGGAATCGCTAGTAATCGCGGATCAGCATGTCGCGGTGAATACGTTCCCGGGCCTTGTACACACCGCCCGTCACACCATGGGAGTGGGTTTCACCAGAAGTAGGTAGGCTAACCGCAAGGAGGCCGCTTACCACGGTGGGATTCATGACTGGGGTGAAGTCGTAACAAGGTAGCCGTAGGGGAACCTGCGGCTGGATCACCTCCTTTCAAGAGAAAGACGAACAAATTAAGTACTCACACTCATCGGCTGTAGATTTGAAGAATGTCGGATTGATTGAGATGAATAATCTGAATTGAGATGACAACGATATGGGTCAGTAGCTCAGTTGGTTAGAGCACCGTGTTGATAACGCGGGGGTCATAGGTTCGATTCCTATCTGACCCACCACCTTAGTTGGGGGCTTAGCTCATCTGGTAGAGCACCTGCTTTGCAAGCAGGGGGTGAACGGTTCGAGTCCGTTAGCCTCCACCATTAGTTTGGTCTGGAACTACCTAGTAGAAAATAGAATTCTATGGATTGCACGATGTATTGTGCAGTGTATTTTATTCTGGTTTCTAAAATTAGAATGATTCACGAAAGTGAATTGAAATATCGATCTTTAACAAAATAGAAGAAGTAATTAATTCCAATAAACATTGTTGTGGAATTAGATTTAGAGATTACTGCTTGCAGTGATGGATAAATTTGATTTCAAAGTAAATATATTGGGTTGATTGTATCTGTTCAGTTGAATTGGTCTCATGCCAGTTTGATTGAACCGCAAGTGAAATGAGAACTCACTTGCAAGTCGCAAATACGATTTCAGTAACTTGAAATACGTTTACGTGTTTGAGGTTATAGGATCAAGCGAATAAGTGCATCTGGTGGATGCCTTGGCGATGATAGGCGACGAAGGACGTGATAGCCTGCGATAAGCGTGGGGGAGCTGGCAAAGTGCTTTGATCCCACGATTTCCGAATGGGGAAACCCGGCCCTTTTGGGTCACTCTAGACTGAATACATAGGTCTAGTAGAGCGAACCCGGTGAACTGAAACATCTAAGTAACCGGAGGAAAAGAAATCAACCGAGATTCCCAAAGTAGTGGCGAGCGAAATGGGAAGAGCCTGTACGTGATAGCAGTAGACTTAATAGAATGGAATGGAAAGTCCAACCATAGTGGGTGATAGTCCCGTATATGAAAAGTCAATTGTGGTACTAAGCGTACGAGAAGTAGGGCGGGACACGAGAAATCCTGTTTGAAGATGGGGGGACCATCCTCCAAGGCTAAATACTCATCATCGACCGATAGTGAACCAGTACCGTGAGGGAAAGGCGAAAAGAACCCCGGGAGGGGAGTGAAATAGAACCTGAAACCGGATGCATACAAACAGTGGGAGCCCTTGAAAAATGGGGTGACTGCGTACCTTTTGTATAATGGGTCAGCGACTTACGTTCAGTAGCAAGCTTAACCGAATAGGGGAGGCGTAGGGAAACCGAGTCCGAATAGGGCGCATAGTTGCTGGGCGTAGACCCGAAACCAAGTGATCTATCCATGGCCAGGATGAAGGTGCGGTAACACGCACTGGAGGTCCGAACCCACTAACGTTGCAAAGTTAGGGGATGAGCTGTGGATAGGGGTGAAAGGCTAAACAAACTTGGAAATAGCTGGTTCTCCTCGAAAACTATTTAGGTAGTGCCTCATGTATCACTGACGGGGGTAAAGCACTGTTATGGCTAGGGGGTCATCGCGACTTACCAAACCATGGCAAACTCTGAATACCGTCAAGTGCGAGCATGGGAGACAGACCTGGGGTGCTAACGTCCTGGGTCAAGAGGGAAACAACCCAGACCGCCGTCTAAGGTCCCAAATGATCAATTAAGTGGAAAACGAGGTGGGAAGGCACAGACAGCCAGGATGTTGGCTTAGAAGCAGCCATCATTTAAAGAAAGCGTAATAGCTCACTGGTCGAGTCGTCCTGCGCGGAAGATGTAACGGGGCTCAAATTGATAACCGAAGACGCGGATATGACCATTTATGGCATATGGTAGAGGAGCGTTCTGTAAGCCTGTGAAGGTGTCTTGAGAAGGATGCTGGAGGTATCAGAAGTGCGAATGCTGACATGAGTAGCGATAAAGGGAGTGAAAAGCTCCCTCACCGAAAACCCAAGGTTTCCTGCGCAACGTTCATCGGCGCAGGGTGAGTCGGCCCCTAAGGCGAGGCAGAAATGCGTAGTCGATGGGAAACAGGTTAATATTCCTGTACTTGATATAAGTGCGATGTGGGGACGGAGAAGGTTAGGTTAGCCAACTGTTGGAATAGTTGGTTTAAGTGTGTAGGCGGATCCCTTAGGCAAATCCGGGGGGTCTTAACGCTGAGGCATGATGACGATTCACTTAGGTGATGAAGTAACTGATACCCTGCTTCCAAGAAAAGCCACTAAGCTTCAGCTTATATTGAACCGTACCGCAAACCGACACAGGTGGGTAGGAAGAGTATTCTAAGGTGCTTGAGAGAACTCGGGAGAAGGAACTCGGCAAATTAACACCGTAACTTCGGGAGAAGGTGTGCCTTATAGGTGAAGAACCTTGCGTTTGGAGCTATATAAGGCCGCAGAGAAATGGGGGCTGCGACTGTTTATCAAAAACACAGCACTCTGCCAACACGAAAGTGGATGTATAGGGTGTGACGCCTGCCCGGTGCTGGAAGATTAAATGATGGGGTGCAAGCTCTTGATTGAAGTCCCAGTAAACGGCGGCCGTAACTATAACGGTCCTAAGGTAGCGAAATTCCTTGTCGGGTAAGTTCCGACCCGCACGAATGGCGTAACGATGGCCCTACTGTCTCCTCCCGAGACTCAGCGAAGTTGAAGTGTTTGTGAAGATGCAATCTCCCCGCTGCTAGACGGAAAGACCCCGTGAACCTTTACTGTAGCTTTGCATTGGACTTTGAAGTGGTTTGTGTAGGATAGGTGGGAGGCTTTGAAGCTGAGACGCTAGTTTCAGTGGAGCCGTCCTTGAAATACCACCCTGACCCCTTTGAGGTTCTAACCTTGGTCCGTTATCCGGATCGGGGACCGTGCATGGTAGGCAGTTTGACTGGGGCGGTCTCCTCCCAAATTGTAACGGAGGAGCTCGAAGGTCGCCTAGGTACGGTCGGACATCGTACTGATAGTGTAATGGCAAAAGGCGGCTTAACTGCGAGACCGACAAGTCGAGCAGGTGCGAAAGCAGGACATAGTGATCCGGTGGTTCTGTATGGAAGGGCCATCGCTCAACGGATAAAAGGTACTCCGGGGATAACAGGCTGATTCCGCCCAAGAGTTCACATCGACGGCGGAGTTTGGCACCTCGATGTCGGCTCATCACATCCTGGGGCTGTAGCCGGTCCCAAGGGTATGGCTGTTCGCCATTTAAAGTGGTACGTGAGCTGGGTTCAAAACGTCGTGAGACAGTTTGGTCCCTATCTGCAGTGGGCGTTGGAAATTTGAGGGGGGCTGCTCCTAGTACGAGAGGACCGGAGTGGACTGACCTCTGGTGTACCGGTTGTCACGCCAGTGGCATTGCCGGGTAGCTAAGTCGGGAAGAGATAAGCGCTGAAAGCATCTAAGCGCGAAACTTGCCTCAAGATGAGATTTCCCTAGGGTTTTAAATCCTCTAAAGAGTCGTTCGAGACCAGGACGTTGATAGGTTGGGTGTGGAAGCGCAGTAATGCGTTAAGCTAACCAATACTAATTGCTCGTGAGGCTTGATCCTATAACCTGAGACGCGTAATGCGACGAAGATATAGTCAACCCAAAGAAAGTAGAGTGTACGTAAGTGCATGATACGAAAGATAAATACTGAGACAGTGTGGTTGGAAAGTGTAGTATAATTACTTCTTCTATTGATTTGTGAGTTAGCGCTGTAGGCGTGTTACTAGAAATAGTGCAGCTGAATGCGATAATTCAAAGTGTGGTGAGAAAACTCACCGCACCAGACAGTTTAATGTCTGGCGACCATAGCGAGGTGGTCCCACTCCTTCCCATCCCGAACAGGACAGTGAAACACCTCAGCGCCGATGATAGTGCGGATTGCCCGTGTGAAAGTAGGTCATTGCCAGACTTCCCTAAAGAAGAGCCCGATTCGAAAGAGTCGGGCTTTTTGCTGTCCGCTGGATATGGATTGAAATTTATTAAGGGAAGGGTATTTTCTTTAAGGTCATACTAATAAATGGCTAAAAAGGAATACCCATAGTAATGATTAACGATTCAGTTCAGTTTTAAGTTGCAGCAAATCCTGCCACGCTTTGGCTTTATCGTGCAGATTGCGTTGCAGGTAGCTAGGGTGGTAGCTAACGAACGTGGGAATATCTTGGCATTGTTGCGCTTTACCGCGTAATTCGCGGATTGGCGCTGGAGTGTTGAGGGTGACCTCAGCTGCAAATTGACCGATGGCAAAAATGGCTTTCGGTTTGACGAGTGCGATTTGGCGTTGCAATAAAGGGGCGCAGGCTGCGAGCTCCTTGCTGGTCGGATTGCGGGGGCCGCAACATTTGACCGCATTGCTCATAAAGCTTGCTGGCTGTTGACCTAGGCTGATCAACATTTGGCTGAGCATGCGCTGTGCTGGGCCGACGATGGCCAGATTGGCTTGTTCTTCAGCTTTACTGGGCGCATCGCTGACGATAAACAGCTGGGCATCACTTTGTCCTGTGCCGAATACCGCTTGCTCTCGTTGTTGGTGACGTGGGCAGGCTGTGCAGCTCGCAATTTCAACGCGTAATTCTTCCCAACTCATTTGCGAAATACATTCGCTACGGGCGTCATTACGGAAGATGTCGTCTGTGCTGAGTCTTTTTTCACTGCCGGAAGTGGTTTTGTTTTTTTGTAGTAATAAATGGGCAGCAGCGGCTTTGCTTGAACTGTTTTTTTGTTCGGATTCAGCGATTTGTTCTTCAATTCGGTGATGAACCGCATTGGCGATGGGGCTGAAATGAGGGTCGTTAACTGGCGTTGTCGCTTCTGGTTTTATGTGATGCGGTACGACTGCCGTGTTGGCTTCTTCTGCCTCGATGGCAGCCAGTACTTCATGCCGAATCCATTGTGGATTTAAGCCTAGTTCTTGCAGAATGACGGCGCGACGATTCATGCTGTTTCCAATACGCTATGGGTATAGAGTAGGGCATCTTCTCTACCAATGCTTGTTGGGTAATACCCCTTGCGACGACCTGCTTGCTCAAACTGATGACGAATATAAAAGCCGCAGGCAGCTTCATTAGATTCGCGTACTTCTAAAAATAATTTTTGTACGCCTTGGCTGCGTAATTCTTGTAAAACACCCAGCATTAGCTGGCTGCCCAATTTTTGTCGCTGAAAATCGGGTGCTATCGCAATCAGTAATAACTCAGCCTCATCCAAGGTAATCATGCACACAGCAAAGCCCAATAAAGTCTCATCCTGCCATAAACCATAGCAAGTATGATTTTCTAATGAGTCCACCCATTGCTTCCCCGTCCACGGGTGTGGATTGGTCGCTTCATCGAGTTCAATGACGTCACTAAGATGATGGGTGGTCAGCAGTTTGAACATTATTTTTGAATCCGTTCGTGCGTTTTGAGTGCGACTTTATCGCGCAAATAAACCAATTCGGCCTCGTGAGCCGGTTTACCTAATCCCGCTGCAAATTGCGGCAGCGCTAAGCTTAATAATTGTGCCGCATGCGGATAAAGTGTTGAATTGATTTCGCAAACGTGTGCACCAATACGTGTTTGCAATGCATTGGAATAAGCGCTAAAGCCATTGCCAACACCAATCCAGTCATTCCCTTCCGGCTGTGGCACATCTTCTGGGTTACAAACGAGTGCAGGAATGACCTCTTGCCATTCCCCCGTTACTTTTTCGAAACTCGCGTAATACACTTGATTCATGCGGGCATCGATACAACTAACTACACGTATAGCGCCAGAAGCCTCAGCAATGCTTGCCAATGTAGAGATACCTGCCACTGGAATGTTGCGAGCAAAAGCCAACCCTTGGGCGATGCCGCAACCAATCCGCAGTCCGGTGAACGAACCAGGGCCACTCGGGTAGGCGATGCCTGAAATGTCGCTCATTGTTAAACCTAATTCGTCGAGAAACACTTGCAAATACGGCAGCGTAATTTCGCTTTGTTTTTGCCCCGCCAACCATTCACGCGCCACTATGCCATTAGGCGTATCGATAGCAAAAGAGAGGTATTCGCTGGATGTTTCAATGGCTAAATAAGGCATGATCATGAACTCTTGTGGCTTTAATCCCGTGTGGGAAGTATGCGCCGCGACAAAACAAAGTTGTAACGACGATGAAGTGTGATTCTAACACGCCACCAAGGCGCTGTTTGCAGCCGTTTTTCTGCGAATGGCTTATCATGGCCAGATGAAACTTATTCTCTCTTTTTTGTGCTGGTTGCTCATGTCGCCCGCCTTGGCCTCTCATGCGATTGCTTTGGGCGCAGAGCCGAAATACCCCGCAGATTTTACGGCCTTTGCCTATGTCAATCCACAGGCTAAAAAAGGCGGTGAGATTGTGCTGCCCAATCCAGATCGGCGCACCAGCTTTGATTCATTCAATCCCTTCATTATCAAAGGCACATCCGCCGCAGGATTGGGTTCGTTGATGTTTGAATCGCTCGGCACGATGAACCAAGACGAAACGGCGACGATGTATGGCTTGCTGGCCAAAGATATTGCCGTGGCTGCAGATGGGTTATCCGTTACATTTAAGCTGAATCCGAAAGCACGGTTCAATAATGGTGACCCTGTCACCGCTGCCGACGTGAAGCATAGTTTTACAACGCTCAATAGCAAATTGGCCTCGCCGCAATATGCTTCGCAGTTAATTGATCTTATTGGCGTTGATGTGATTGATACGCAAACGATTCGGTTTCGCTTTAAAACACCCAATCGAGAATTGCCGCAGATTGTAGGAACATTGCCAATTTTTTCTAAAAAATGGGGCGCAGGTTTAGCGTTAGATAAAATTGCCCTGCAAAAGCCAATTGCATCTGGCCCGTATCAAATTAGCGATTACAAACTGGGCAAACAAATCAGCTTTCAGCGTCGTGATGATTATTGGGCGAAAAGTCATCCAGCCCGAATTGGGCAATATAATTTTGACCGCATCACTTACCGCTATTATCAAGACGATACCGCCAAGCTAGAAGCCTTCAAAGCCGGTGATTTCGATTTTATTTCTGAGTACAGCGCTCGCAATTGGGCGCGGCAATACCAAGGGCCGAAGTTTCGTAGTGGTGAAATTATCAAACGCGAACTGCGGCACCATAACAGCAGTGGGATGCAAGGCTTTGTGATGAACCTCCGCCGCCCGCTGTTTGCTGACATTCGCGTGCGGCAAGCCTTGGGGCTGGCGCTAGATTTTGAATGGATGAATCGGCAGCTGTTTTATGGGCAATATCAACGCTTGAATAGTTTTTATGCCAATGGTGAATTAGCGGCCCAAGGTAAACCTTCAGACGCCGAACTCGTCTTACTCAATCCACTCAAAAAGCAATTGCCCGCCAGTGTATTCGGCGAACTACCTGCGCAACCCAATACCAATCCACCGCATTCATTGCGTGATAATTTGCGGCAAGCGCGTGAATTACTTAAGCAAGCTGGTTGGGAATATCGCGATGGTGCGCTACGCAACCAGAAAGGCGAGCCGTTTGAGTTTGAAATGCTCGATGATGGCGGCGCTATGGGCCGGATTTTCCCATCCAAGGCGCGCAATTTAGCCAAATTGGGCATCACGATGAACGTGAGGAATATTGATTTTGCGCTCTATCAACGGCGCTTGGAAGCCTTCGACTTTGATGTGATTGTGCTGCGCTTTCCTGATGTGCAAAGTCCGGGACAAGAGCTGCTTGACTATTACGGCAGTAAGGCTGCGGATGTCAAAGGCAGTAGCAATGTCATTGGTTTGAAAGATCCTGCGATTGACGCGCTGATTGAGCATGTACTGAAAGCCAAAGATCGCCAACAACAAATCATCGCAGTCCACGCCCTTGACCGCGCCTTACTGGCAGGACATTACATCATTCCACACTGGTATAGCGCCAATCACCTCGTCGCATGGCGCGACCGATTTGAAATGCCAAAAACGATGCCGCTGTATTATCAGGCGGGGGATTGGATGTTGGCGACGTGGTGGGTTAAGTGATTAAATTATTTGTTATTATTTTTTTATAAAAGTTGAATAGGTTTTCTCTGTGTTATGAATAAAGAATTAATTATTAATGAAATAAAAAGAACCGCTTTAGATAATAGTGGTGCCCCACTTGGGCAAGAAAAGTTTTCTAAGGTTACTGAGATCAGAAAGAGTGATTGGTTTGGGAAGTACTGGGTGCGATGGAGTGATGCTTTATTAGAAGCCGGGTTTAGCGCTAATTCTTATAATGAAGCATATACTAATGAATTTATTTTTGAATCCTTAGCTAAGCTAACCAGAGAGCTTGGGCATTTCCCTGTCTCCGGCGATATAAGAATTAAGGCTGCGAAAGATAAAGACTTTCCAAGTCATTCTGTTTTTAATCGTGTAGGAAATAAAGATTTCTTGATTAATGGTGTTCGTAATTTTTGTTCTGGAAATAGTGAGTACTCTGATGTTTTAAATTTTATGCCAAATGTTAGAGATATTACAGTCGCCATAGAGTCTGCTGTGGAAGTAAAAAAGGGTTACGTGTACCTTATTCAACATGGAAATAGAAAGGAGTACAAAATAGGACGAACTAATAATCCTATTCGTAGAGAAGGTGAGTTGTCTATTGAATTGCCAGAAAAAGTTGAGCCATTGCATTGGATTGAAACAGATGATCCATCTGGTATTGAGAAATATTGGCACAATAGATTTGCAAGTAAGAGAAAAAATGGTGAATGGTTTGATTTGTCTGTAGATGATGTAAGGGCTTTTAAACGATGGAAAAAAATATTTTAAACAGAGCCTTATGGCAGTTTGTAGGATTGGTGGAGCCGTGTTTTTGGCGATACCCATCGTTGCTCTCTTTGATGGGTATCGCTTCGCTCCATCCATCCTACTTCTAAATTTAAGGCTTTTTCCATGCTGCAATACATCCTGAAACGTTTACTGCTAATGATACCAACTCTGCTCGGTGTTCTGTTGGTGAGTTTCGTCGTCATTCAATTTGTTCCCGGTGGGCCGGTGGAGCAGATGGTGTATCAGCTTAAAAGCCATGGTTCTGGTGAATCTGCGGGCAATACATCGGGTGGCACTTATCAGGCGGCGCGTGGCTTGTCTGAGGAGCAACTGAGCCAAATCAAGGCGCAATATGGTTTTGACAAACCGGCGCATGAACGTTTCTGGCAGATGCTGAAAAACTACGCGACGTTTAATCTAGGCGATAGTTGGTTTCGCCATGCTAGCGTGACAGACTTGATTTGGGAAAAGCTGCCGGTGTCGATGAGCTTGGGGATTTCGAGTTTGTTGCTCACGTATTTGATCGCGGTGCCACTGGGTGTGGCGAAGGCGGTGCGGCAGGGAACGCGCTTTGATGCGGTGACGACGCTGATTTTAATGATTGGCTATGCGATTCCGTCGTTTGTGCTCGGTGTGGTGCTGTTGGTGTTGTTTGGTGGCGGCTCGTTTTGGCAGCTATTTCCGTTGCGTGGATTGACTTCGGATGATTGGGAGTCGCTCTCCATGATGGGCAAGGTGATGGATTATCTGTGGCATTTGGTGCTGCCGGTGACGGCGATGGTGGCCGGTGGCTTTGCGGCGTTGACGATGCTGACCAAAAATAGTTTTCTGGAAGAAATCAATAAGCAGTATGTGACCACCGCAAGGGCAAAGGGGTTGAGCGAGCGGCGGATTTTTTGGAAGCATATCTTTCGCAATGCGGCGCTGCCATTGGTGGTGGGGCTGCCCGAGGCCATTATTGCGGCTTTTTTTACTGGTAGTTTGTTGATTGAAACGCTGTTTTCGCTGGATGGGCTGGGCTTGTTGTCATTTGAGTCGGTGATGCGGCGTGATTATCCGGTGGTGCTCGGCACGCTGTATTTCTTTACGCTGCTGGGTTTGATTGGGCGCTTGTTGTCGGATATTGGCTATGTGCTACTGGATCCGCGCGTGCAGTTTGGCGCGGTTGGGGAGGGCGCACAATGAGTTCGGCAGGACAAGCGGCAGGACAAGGAATAAAACAAGCGCAAGGCTATTGGCCGCGTGCTTGGGCGCGCTTTAAAGCGCAGCGCCGCGCATTGATTAGCTTGTATCTATTTTTGTTTTGCTTTGTGCTGAGCTTGGGCGCGGAGCTGATTTCCAACGATAAGCCCTATGTGGTGAGCTACCACGGC
Organism: Deefgea tanakiae; assembly: GCF_019665765.1. Lineage (GTDB taxonomy): Bacteria > Pseudomonadota > Gammaproteobacteria > Burkholderiales > Chitinibacteraceae > Deefgea > Deefgea tanakiae. The sequence goes on along the minus strand of NZ_CP081150.1, from coordinate 1,769,719 downwards.
GCGCTGTATTTTCCGCTGCTCAAGGATTACCCAGAAACGACGTTTGGCGGGGATTTCCCAACGCCAACGGATTATCTCGACCCGTTTATCGAGCAACAACTGGGGAAAGACGGCAATTGGGCGATTTTTCCGCTGAATCGTTATGGTGCCAAAACACTCAATTACTTTGCCACAGAACCCAATCCAGCTCCGCCGTCACGCGCTAATTGGCTTGGTACCGATGATAAAGGTCGTGATTTATTGGCACGGCTAATTTATGGTTTTCGTACTTCGGCGCTGTTTGCATTGGCGCTCACGCTGACGGGCTCGCTACTTGGCGTATTGATTGGTGGTGTGCAGGGCTATTTTGGCGGGCGGGTGGATTTGTTTGGTCAGCGGATTTCAGAGATTTGGGCGTCGTTGCCAGAGTTGTACTTACTGATTATTTTTACCGCGATTTTTGAGCCAAGTTTGGCATTGCTGTTGATTTTGATGACGCTGTTCGGGTGGATGGGTTTGGCCGATTACACGCGCGCTGAGTTTTTGCGCAATCGCAATCAAGAATACGTGTTGGCGGCGCGCAGTATGGGACTGAGTGATTGGCAAATCATTCGCCGTCATGTGCTCCCCAATAGTCTGACGCCGGTATTGGCGTTTTTGCCGTTCCGTATGGGCGCGGCGATTTTGGCGCTGACGAGTTTGGATTTTCTGGGGCTGGGCGTGGGACAGCAAACCGCGTCGCTCGGTGAATTGCTGGCGCAAGGTAAAGCCAATTTGGATGCGTGGTGGATTTCGCTATCGACCTTTGCGGTTTTGCTTGGATTGATGCTGATGCTGGTTATGATTGGCGAAGGATTACGCGCGGCTTTAGATACGCGAGCGAAGTGATGGGTATTTAATTCAAGCCATTGTTAAATAATGGCTGTACTTATATACCTTTGATTACTTATTTTACTGCCCAGCCAACATCAACAAAATGATATGCCGCCGTTCAGTACGGGCTATAACGGTATAAATCGTTTGCGAGTGCCTGTGTTGGCTGTAATCAGGGTCAGGGGGACTGCCTGCCCTTTGTAATTTAGCTCATGGTAGAGGCTCTAGCAGTAGCTATTATTAAGCAGGTAAATCAGTTTTTGGTAGTACGACATGCACAATCAGGCCGTGTGGCTGAGCGTCGAGAAGTTCAACCGTGCCAGCATGCCGCTCAACGATTTCTTTGACGATTGACATGCCAAGCCCACAGCCGTTGCCCGTTTGTTCTCTGCGATAAAAGCGCTCAAAGACGCGAGCTTTGTCTGCATCGGGAATGCCAAGTCCGTTATCTTCAACATCAACGATGTAATTGTGGGCGTCTTCAGTGAGGCGCACCGTAATGCTGCCGTCGCGCGGGATGTATTTAATCGCATTTTCGACCAAGTTGATGAACATTTCTCGCAGTAAGGCCGAATTGCCGTGCATATTTGCAGTCGGTACAAAGCAGTCGCAACCTAAATCGATGCGTGCTGCCAGTGCGCGCGGAACGAGCTCTGCTGTTAAATCACGAATGATTTTTGCCAAATCCATCTGTACTTTGGGGATGCCAGTTTGGCTGCCCGGCTCAGAGCGAGCCAGTGTTAATAGCTGGTTTACTAAATGAATGCTGCGGGTCGCGCTGGTGTGAACCATATTGAGTCGTTCACGCAGTCCTTCGGGCGAACTTTCCCGCATGGCCAGTTCGGTTTGTGATTTTAGGCCAGCCAACGGAGTGCGTAATTGGTGCGCTGCGTCGGCGATAAAGCGACGTTGGCGATTGATGCTTTCTTCTGTGCCGGAGAGTAGGTGATTGAGTGCCGATGAAAGACCTTGCAGCTCTTGCGGTGCATCTTGTAATGAAAGCGGTGAAAGGTCTTGTGCTTTGCGGTGCTCCATCAAGGATTGCAATTGCGCCAGTGGACGCAAACCACGGCCGATTCCCCACCAAACGAGAAAGCACGTCACGATGATTAATAGGGCGAGTGGTAATGCAGTCGAGATTAAAATCTGTCTAGCATAGAGGTTGCGCAGGTTTAAATTAAATGCAACTTGAATTAGAACCGGTTCTTTGTTTGCAAATTGCGTGTTGATTGCTGCAACACGGAATGCTTCGTTGTTGATGGTTGTGTCAAAGAACGAGGGTGCACTGCTTGAGTAGATTTCTTGTACGTATTCGTCTGTAGGTGCTTTTAATGATAGATTGCCGTGTAATACGTCGCCATTTTTATTACTAATTGAGTAAAAACGAAACGCGGTCTCTTGCACAACAATGGGTGCCAAAGCATCAAGGTCAGTGCCTTGGGTTTGACTGAGTTCTGATAAGGCCTCAGCAGTTTCGGCTAGGCGCGAATCGATCACGCGATTGGCGTAGAACAAAGTAACCGAGAAAAAAAGTACTGCCCCAGCTAGACAGTAGACCAGTTGGGGCAGGAGTAGCCACAGCAGCAATTGCTGCCGGAGCGAAGTTTTAGTTGTTAGCATCAGCAGGAATAATTTGTTGCTTTTCAAGTAAATAGCCAAGGCCACGGATGGTGCGAATCACAACACCAGCAGGGTCTAGTTTTTTGCGTAGGCGGTGTACGTAAACCTCGATGGCATTGAGGCCCACTTCTGCATTTTCGTTACCCAATTCGCTGACGATTTGCTCTTTAGTTACGACGCGATCGATATTGGACATCAAGATTTCTAGCACCGTGAGTTCACGCGCTGACAAATCGAGTGGCGTGTCGTTACACCAAGCACGTTGACCGGCGCGGTCTAAGCGCAAGTTGCCTAGTTGCTGCACAGATTGCGGCAAAATTTGGCTGCGGCGTAGCAATGCGCGCAAACGTGCTTCGAGTTCTGAAAACTCAAATGGTTTGGCCAAGTAATCATCGGCACCTGCATCTAAACCCGCAACGCGTTCTTCTAAGCCATCCAAGGCGGTTAGAATCAAAATTGGCAATGATGGTTTGTGTTGACGCACATTACGCAGTACCGTCAGGCCGTCCATGTTAGGTAGGCCGATATCAAGCACGACTGCATCGTAGTCGTTGTGTAGCAAAATTTGCAAAGCCAATGCGCCGTCGTTCACGCAGTCGCACTGGAAGTCAGCTTGTGAAAGACTGGTTTTAAGTGCGTCGGCTAGAATCAGATCATCTTCAGCTAAGAACAGTTTAGTGGTCATTGGGGAGTTCCTCTTTTGTAAGATTAAGCTTACCGCAGAGTGTAGCGTTAATTTTGTAATTTCCCAAGCCTAATTTGGGGTGTTTAAAGTCTTTGCTAGGCTAAGTGTTTGATTTAATTGATTTTCATTTCTGCTGTCAGCTTTGCCGTTTGTCAGCCAGCCTGTCAGCTCGGTTTTTATTAATGTTTCTAGCGTCGAAATCCAGAGTGGCTGATCATTGAGGCAAGGGATGAAATTGTATTTTTTTCCGCCAGCGCTGACAAAATCATGCTTCCCTTCGATAGCGATTTCTTCCAAGGTTTCAAGGCAGTCAGCTACAAACCCAGGGCAGAATACATCTAGTTGGCCGATGTGTTTCTTGCCTAAATCGTCAATGACTTTGCTGGTGTAGGGTTTGAGCCATTCTGCTTTGCCGAAACGAGACTGAAACGCCACTGTGTATTGTTCTGGAGTTAACTCTAGTGCTTCTGCTAATAGGCGGCCTGTTTTCAATGCGTGGCAATGGTAGGGGTCGCCTTTGCTCAGGGTGTAGCGTGGTACGCCGTGAAAGCTCATCAGTAAATGATCACCACGGCCATTGACTTGCCAATGACTACGGACTTGCTGTGCGAGCGCAGCAATATATGCAGGATGATCAAAGTACGGTGCAACAGTGCGAATAGCGGGTTGAAAACGAGTTTTTTGTAGTACGCGATAGACTTCATCGTTCACGCTGGCGGTGGTGCTGGCAGCATATTGTGGGTAGAGCGGCACGATGATGATTTTTTGGCAATTGGCTGCTTTTAGTTTGGCAATTTGCGATTCAATGGACGGATTACCATAGCGCATGGCGTAATCGACAACGAGCTGGCCTGGTAGCGATTCGCCAAGCAGTCCTTTGACCAATTTGGCTTGTTTTTCTGTCCATACTTTGAGCGGAGAACCTTCTTTCGTCCAAATGCTAGCGTACTTTTCAGCGCTTTTTTTGGGGCGAACCGTCAAAATAATCCCATTCAGGATTAACCACCAGATTGGTTTTGGAATTTCCACAACCCGTGGGTCAGATAAAAACTGGCGTAAATAAGGGCGCACTGCGGCGGCGGTAGGGGCTTCTGGTGTGCCAAGATTGACCAATAAAACGCCAATTTTGGCCGGATTTTGATGCGCGAAAGCGGGTTCAGTAAAAAAGCGTGCCATGGTTTTCATTGTTTGAGCTGTGTAGAGCTCAATCATAAATTAAATTGCGCGCGATTGAGTAAGAAAACGAGCGATGATTAGGTAAAGCGAGCAATGGCTTGCTTTAATTGCTGTAATGCTTGTGGGTCTTGTGCGTAACGCGCTTGGATATAGAGCTGAGTAATCTCGGTAATGGCTGCTGATTGTGCTGGGCGTTGCGATTGGCAGCGCTGCGCAAATTGCAAAACGGTTTCGTGTGGCGCTTTTAGTAGCTGATGTTTGGCCATTTTCTTACAAAAACGCAGATAGAGTCGGCTGGCCATGTCTAGTGCTGGGGGGCGATTGCTGAGTAAGAGCCACAAGGCAAAGCCGCCTAGGCTGATTAAAATGCCGCCCGCTAGCCAAAGTAAAAAGCTGAGCGATAAAAAATCGTCAATGCCCAGACGTTTGAGTAAATCGAGTTGGCGCTTATCGTCATAGCCAATGACCCATTGGTTCCAGGTGTTGACGAAGACATCGAGTTTTAAACGTACTGATTTAAGCCAAAAATTATCGCTACGTAGCATCATGGGCAAACCCGCGCCTTGAAAACTCGTTCCTATGCCGTTTTCAATCCGTGATGGCGAGATGACAAAAGTCGGATCCACCCGTTGCCAGCCTTGGCCGGCGAGCCAGACTTCAATCCAAGCGTGGGCGTCGGCTTGCCGCACAATGTAGTAATTACTGCTGGGGTTGAGTAATCCGCCCTGATACCCCGTCACGACCCGCGCAGGCACGTTAGCGGCGCGCATGAGAAAGGCGAAAGAACTAGAGAAATGTTCGCAATAGCCTTGCTTGCTCTCAAATAAAAATTCATCAACCCGATTGCGTTGTCGCAGCAGTTGCGGGTTCAATGTATAGCTAAAGCCATTGGATTTGAGCCAAGTTAAACCGGCTTGAACGCGTTCTGCGGGGGCTAAGTTTTGCCAGCTCGCGGCTAAAGCACGAGATTTGGGGTTGATGTCTTCTGGTAATTGCAAGGCTTGCGCTACGCCGTCTTCGCCTAGTGTTTGCCAGTTGAGTGTTGAGCTGGCTTGGTAACGAAGTCGTTGCGTGATGGGGGTTGCTCGCAATAATTGCAGTTGGCGGCTTAGCACTGAATCGCTTGGTGCATTTATGGGTAAATCAAGCGCAAGCAGCCAGTTTTGCTGGTGAGGCTCAAGGGTGATTTGATAATCGACGATGGCACTTAGCGGAACGATAGTAGGGGGCGTACCAAATGTATTTTTGGCGGGAAGCCAGCGAGCACCATCAAATTGATCGAATACTGGGCCGCGCCAGTACAGCTGATCTTGGCTAGGCGCGCTGCTTTTGAATTCTGCGCGAAATGCAATGCTATCATCTTGAATCAGTTGGCTTAGGCTGCCAGGACTCATTTGTTCTCCAGAAAGCCCGCTTAAACCCACTTTCTCGCTGGGTGTGGCCCAAAGGGGGGCGGGTAGTCGTGGGAATAAGACAAATAAAATGAGTGCAACAGGTATTGCCTCGGCGAGCAATCTAAGTGATTTCTTGCTGGATATACCCATTGATAACTGTGGATTTTCCAGTTTGAGTGCCATTGCAAATATCGTAAATATCGTGAATAAGGCAATTGCTGCTTGCCACGGTGCTTGCCCTTGCAGGAAGCCGACGCCGGTGGTGAATAGGGTCAGTAGAAACATCGAGTGCGCATCGCGTAAAGTTCGTGTTTCATAGAGTTTGATAATACTCAGCGCCACCAATACGGCGACGCCGCCGTCACGACCAATTAGCGTTTCGTGGGCTTGAAATACCACGCCTAAGCTGATGACCGCCAAAACAATACTAGACCAGTGCGGGATTTTGCTGCGCATCAGTGGCGTTAAACTGCAAAAAATAATCACGCATAAAGACAGCGCGGCGGCAAGCCAGCCCGGTTGCATCAGCAAGTGCGGGAAGCAAACCAAGCCCATCAATAAGCCCATGTGCTGCAATTCACGAGGATGAAGTGGGCGGCCCGTCTTTTTGATTTTCATTGGGGCTCTCCCTCGCCAAAGAGAGCGAGCGCTTGCAGGCATTGAGTCTGGTGTTCTGTACCCAGCGCGGGCGGAAATTCTTTATTGCCCAGTTTGAGTCCGTACGGGCGCTGTTGATCTTGCGCAGTGATAATCCAAGCAGCTAATCGGCATAAACGTTGCTCGGCTTGCAGTTCGGTCATTTCGTCCCAGTTCAGCCAGAGCGATTTGCCTAGTGGTGACTGATATTGGCGTATCAGCAGATTTTCACCATGTGCGCTGTGCTTCCAAGCAATATCGTGCCGTGCATCGCCGCGCTGAAAAAGTCGTAAGCCATAAAAATCATCGTTGCCTATCGGGCTAAATTCTTTGCCGTCTTGTCCATGTAAATGTTCGGGCAATGGCGGCGCTTCTTTTTCGGGTGCGGGATAGATCAGTGTTTCTTGTTGTAGATTGAGGTAGGTCCAACAGCGGAAAAGCCCTAGTGGCTGGGTGGAATCGACGCGTAATCGTGGCAGTTTTAGTCGCCCTCGTCGGAAGCTCGGTATCGCCAGTGAGACGATTTGATGATCTAAGCCTTGCACTTGGGCGACAAAGGCGTCTTCGCCATTGCCAGTATTGATTTCAATTCCAGCCCGTAATTGTGGCTTAAGGTTGTGTAGGTTGATTGGAAAGTGGGCATCTTCACCGGCAAAAACAGCGTGGGTCGAGTTGGTGCTTATCTCCAAGCCCAATAAATTGGCATAGCTACGCAGCATCACCGCATGTGCGACACCGATGAGTAAGAAGGCGAAAAAGAAACCAAGGCTAAGCTGGTAATTGAGCGAACCGATCAATAGCGTGAGGATGGTGATGATATAAGCCAAACCATACCAAGTAGGCAGAATGTATAGCCGCTGATGGCGAATGCGTTGGCGTCCTTCGCTCGCAGGGTGGCGATTGTCGATAAATCTGAGCCAAAGCGGATAAAGGTATTTGCCGATGAAGGACAGTCTGACTTTCATTATGGAATGGCAACTTGCTTGAGGATTTGTTTAGCTGAGTCAGGATCGCTGCGGCCACTGAGGCGTAAGATCAGTCGGTGTCCTGCTAAGGCGGGGAAAATCTGTTGTACATCGTCTGGGATGACCATTTTGCGTTGGTCTAGCCAAGCAAAGGCTTTACAGGCTTGCACTAAACCAAGGGCTGCGCGTGGAGACAGTCCGCAGGTGTAACGTTGGTTCTCACGAGTTTCCGCTAGGAGTGCTTGAATGTAATCAAGTAAAGCGGGCGCGACTTGAATCGATTGAATCTCCAGTTGCGCCGCAATCAGTTGCTCAGCATTGAGTACGGGTTTAATTTGCGCCAATAAATCTCGGCGATCAATACCTTGCAATAAATCACGCTCTGCCTTTGCATCGGGGTAGCCCAATTGGATACGCAGCAAAAAACGGTCTAGCTGCGATTCGGGGAGTGGGAAAGTGCCAATTTGTTGTTGCGGGTTTTGGGTTGCGATGACAAAGAACGGATGTGGCAAAGAACTGGTTTGCCCATCAATTGTCACTTGTTGCTCTGCCATGGCTTCAAGTAGCGCAGACTGTGTTTTGGCAGTGGCGCGGTTGATTTCATCTGCTAGCAAAACTTGTGTGAAGATGGGGCCGGGGTGAAAGCGAAAACGCTCTTCTGAGCGCTCGTAAACAGAAACCCCCAATAAATCGGCAGGTAGTAAATCACTGGTAAATTGAATACGAGCAAATTTCAGACCTAAAACATTGGCTAGGGCGTGGGCCAACGTGGTTTTACCAACACCAGGTACATCTTCAATGAGTAAGTGACCGCGCGCCAGAACACAGCACAAGGCCAAGCGTAAAGTCTCGGTTTTTCCCAGAATAATTGTATTGAGTTGTTGCTCGGCTTCGTGCACCTGTTGCAACAGGGTTGGCTGGCCTAGATGATTCATTCTTTCCCTCTTTTGCCGCACGGCGTAAACTTATAGAGCGTGTTTTAAAAAGTGCTGCGCGTCCTGTAATAATCAGTTCGGATGGTGGAAGCGAAAGCCCCAAATCCTCATGTACAAGGCGTACATTCCGGTTTCTGTGCTCCGGCCTCTCCGTTCTGACCAGCGCTCGCTACATTTAAAGCTCACTCTTAACAATAAATATGAACAAACAGTAAGGGGCAAGTCTGTGTCAGGTTCCTGTGGTGCAACAGCATTTATTAGTCATCCGTCGTGTGTCATGCATGAAATGGGCAAGGGGCATCCTGAGTGTCCAGAGCGTTTGGCCGCCATTCAGGATAGATTGATTGCCGCAGGAGTTTGGGATTATTTACTGCATCTTACCGCGCAGCCTGCAACTCGAGAACAATTATTGCGGGTACATACTGAGCAATATTTGGATCGTTTGGCTGTAGCAAGCCCTGCCCAAGGTCATGTGCATATGGAGCCCGATACGGCTATGAATCCTTATACCTTGAATGCTGCCTATCATGCTGCAGGCGCAGGGATTCAAGGTGTGGATTTGGTCATGCAAGGTAAGGCACAAAATGTGTTTTGCTCAATGCGGCCACCAGGGCATCATGCCGAGCGCGAGAGTGCGCTTGGGTTCTGTTTTTTAAGTAATGTTGCAATCGCCGCCAAACATGCGATGGCCGTTTATGGCTTGGAACGCGTCGCCATTATTGATTTTGATGTTCATCACGGCAATGGCACGGAGGATTGTTTGTTTGATGAGCCACGTGCTTTGATGGTCAGTATTTTTCAACATCCGTTTTTCCCGTATTCAGGCGATGTGCCAAAAGGCCCGAATATGCTCAACGTTTCGATGCCACGAGCGAGTAAAGGTGCAGAGTTTCGTGATGTAGTTACGCAACAGTGGTTGCCTGCTTTACATGAATTTAAGCCGCAATTGATTTTGATCTCGGCTGGTTTTGATGCGCATCTGGAGGACGATATGGGCTCAATGGGTTTGGTTGAGGCTGATTATGCGTGGGTCACCAAGCAAATCATGAAAATTGCCGACCAATACAGCGAGCGTCGTATCGTGTCGATGTTGGAAGGTGGCTATGATTTATCAGCCTTGGCTCGTAGCGTTACCGAACACATCAAGGTGTTGTCGGATGCTTAAAACTGTATTAACGGTGTTGCTACTGGCTTTAGTGATGGTGGGGTGTACTTCTACCAAAACAACAGGCACTAAGCCCGCCAAGCCAATACTCTCCCTAGCTAATATCAAGGCCGATGGCGCCGGTCGTGAAGTCGTGATGTATGCATTGGGTTTATTAGAAACCAATTATCAGTTTGGTGGCACCAATCCGGAGGCGGGGCTCGATTGCAGTGGATTGGTGTTGCTGGTCTATAAAAATGCACTCGGTGTGAGCTTGCCGCGTTCAGCGGCAGAGATGGCATCTGTAGCAAGACCAGTATCTAAAGAGCAACTGCAAGCGGGCGATCTGGTTTTTTTTAAAACCACGAGCCGGTCTTTTTCTCATGTTGGTATTTATCTGGGCGATGATAAATTCATTCATGCTCCCTCCACGAATGGCAAAGTCAGAATTGAGTCTTTAGCCAATAGTTACTTCGCACCGCGCTTTGAAGGTGGCCGAACCTTAATGAGCATCAATTAATTCTTCTGTGAATCTACCTGTACTGATTCAGTGCTGAGCGAGGCGTTTCTGCGCCTCGGCTTGTGCATGGGAAACTCCCGATACGCGTTTTTTCCACACTTTGCTACATTGGTTTAACTATTTATTAAGTTGGAAACCATGTTGATACGCCCGATTGGCCTTGATGATATGGATGCATTGTTGGCGCTGGCAAAAACAACAGGTGTCGGTGTCACCACCTTGCAGCCCAATCCCGCGCGCTTAAATGAGCGAATTCAAACCAGTATTAAAAGCCTCAATAGCAATCCTGAGTTAGCGGATGCGAGTTATCTATTTGTATTGGAAGACGATGCGGCACAGCAGATAGTCGGTATCTGTGGGGTCGAGGCGGCCCTTGGAATGCACGACACTTGGTACAACTACCGTGTTGGCCTGTCGGTGCACGCTTCCCGTGAGCTCGACATTTACAAACAGCTTCCCACGCTTTTTCTGACGTCGGACCTGACGGGTTCGAGTGAGCTCTGTTCTTTATTTTTAGCCGCCTCACATCGTAAAGACGGCAATGGTGCCTTGCTCTCCAAAAGTCGCTTTTTGTTTATGGCTGAATTTCCGGAGCGGTTTGCCGAGCGCGTTATCGCCGAAATGCGCGGCGTTTCGGATGAGGCAGGCCAATCACCATTTTGGGAAAGTTTAGGCCGTCATTTTTTTACGATGGATTTTGCGAAAGCGGATTTTTTGTCCTACGTCGGTAGTAAATCTTTTATCGCAGAGTTAATGCCAAAGCATCCCATTTACACCTGCTTTTTGTCTGAAGCGGCACGAGCTGCCTTGGGCAATGTACATCCTGCGACTGAGCCCGCGCGCGCGATGTTGGAGTCGGAAGGGTTTCGTTACCAAGGTTATGTCGATATTTTCGATGCGGGCCCTAGTTTGGAATGCAGTCTGGCTGACATTCGCGCTGTGCGGCAAAGTACGGTGTACCAGTCGCTGGCTGTGGCGGCCGAGCCTAAGAATGGCATTCCATGGTTGGTGAGTAATCGCAGTTTGAATGATTTTCGCGTGACCTTGGCAGTCACCCGGCCGCTAGAAGATTCTTTGCCATTAACAAGTGAAGTGTTAAAACGTCTTAATTTAGAGAATGGTGACAGTATTCGTGCTGTGCCATTGTCTGCTAAAGCTTAGAGGGTTATACCTATGCAACTGATTAATGGTCAATGGCACTTGGGCCTTGGCGAGACATTTTCTTCTGTAAATCCAGTCACTCAGGCTACCGTTTGGCAGGGGGCGGCGGCAACTTCAGCGGAGGTGGCGGCTGCGGTCAATGCTGCACGTGCTGCATTTGCTGCGTGGCGCGATCTTGAGTTGTCAGAGCGAATCGCCTTGGTGTGCAATTTTGCCGATTTATTAAAAGCCAATCAGGCGAGTTTGGCTGATACGATTGGCCTAGAAACGGGGAAACCGCGCTGGGAAGCGTTGACCGAAGTGACAACGATGGTCAATAAAATTGAAATTTCGCTTAAAAGCTACGATGAGCGAACTGGGAGCAAAGAATCTCCGCTTGGCGATGCACAAGCGGTGTTGCGTCATCGCCCGCACGGGGTTGTGGCCGTATTTGGTCCGTATAATTTCCCTGGACACTTGCCTAATGGGCACATAGTTCCCGCTTTGATTGCGGGCAATTGCGTGGTGTTTAAGCCCTCTGAGCTCGCGCCAATGACGGCGCAAAAAACGGCCGAATTGTGGATGGCCGCAGGTCTACCTGCGGGCGTTTTAAATGTTGTGCAAGGCGGACGTGATACGGGGATTGCTTTGGCGGCGCAAGCTGATTTGGATGGCATTTATTTTACTGGTAGCGCCAATACGGGCTATGCCCTGCATCGACAATTTTCTGGTGCGCCACAAAAAATTCTGGCGCTGGAAATGGGGGGCAATAATCCGCTGATTGTTGAAGAAGTCACCGAGGTCGATGCCGCACTGCATCACGTGATTCAGTCGGCGTTTATTTCTGCAGGTCAGCGCTGCACGTGCGCACGACGCTTGCTTGTTCCGAGTGGTGCATGGGGTGATGCCTTTTTGGCGCGCTTAATCAGTGTCTCTGCTGCTTTAAAAGTGGGTGCGTGGGATGCAGAGCCGCAGCCATTTATGGGGGGAGTGATTTCGCTGGCGGCAGCGGATGCACTGCTTGCGGCGCAAGCGAATTTAATAGAGCAAGGCGCGGTTTCATTATTGGCGATGACGCGCATTCAGTCTGGGACGGCCTTATTGTCTCCGGGGATTTTAGATGTGACGGCGATGAGTGACCTGCCGGATGAAGAGTATTTTGGCCCGCTGTTGCAAGTGCTGCGCTACGAGAGTTTTAATGAAGCGCTGGTGCTGGCCAATCGCACCCAGTTTGGATTGGCAGCTGGTTTACTGTCCGACTCACGTGAGCGATACGAGCTATTTTGGCGCGAGGCGCGCGCCGGTATCGTCAATTGGAATAAGCCTTTGACCGGTGCATCGAGCGCAGCACCTTTTGGTGGTATTGGGGCTTCGGGCAATCATCGTGCTAGTGCGTATTACGCCGCCGATTATTGCGCCTATCCAGTGGCCTCGCTTGAGGCAGAGCAGCTCGTCTTGCCGACACAATTGCCTGCGGGGATGATTTTATGAGTGCAGACGTGATGATGAACGTAGCGGCATTTGAAGCCAATTTTGATGGGCTTGTTGGGCCGACGCATCATTATGGCGGCCATTCGTTTGGCAATATCGCCTCTACAGGAAATGCCAAACAGGCCGCAAATCCGCGGCAAGCGGCTTTGCAAGGCTTGGCCAAAATGAAGGCGCTTGCTGATCTTGGTTATCATCAGGGCGTATTGCCTCCACAGGAACGTCCTGCATTATGGCTATTACGTGACCTTGGGTATACGGGTACAGACCAAGAAATAATTGCTTCGTTGAGAGATACGCCACAAGGGTATTTGTCGGCGATGAGTTCAGCTTCATCAATGTGGACAGCAAATGCCGCAACGGTCAGCCCATCAGCTGATACGCAAGATGGTCGGGTGCATTTTACCGTCGCCAATTTGCAGAATAAATTTCATCGTGCGATTGAGCATCGGCAGACTTTTCGTAGTTTAAATGCTGTTTTTTCCAATCCAGCACACTTTGCGGTACATGAAGCGCTGCCCATGTACGCTGCCTTCGGTGATGAGGGCGCGGCCAATCACACGCGGTTTTGCCATGATTATGGTCAGGCTGGTGTTGAGTTTTTTGTCTACGGTCGGCAACATTGGGGCGGACAAGTTGAACCCACGCAATTTCCTGCTAGGCAAACTCGGGAAGCGTGTGAGGCGATTATTCGTCGTCACGGTTTAGTAGCAAGCCATACGGTGCTGGCGCAGCAAAATCCTGCCGTGATTGATGCGGGTGTGTTTCATAACGATGTGATTGCCGTCGGTAATCAAGACGTGTTGTTCTGTCATCAAGCGGCATTTTTGAATTCGGCCCAAGTTTATGCTGAACTGACTGACAAAATGGGCGGGCGTTTGCAGGTGATTGAAGTGTCGAGCAACGAGGTTTCAGTTGCCGATGCGGTGAAGTCTTATCTGTTTAATAGTCAGTTGTTGGCGAAGGCCAGTGGTAGGCAGCGTTTATTGGTGCCTGAAGAGTGCAAAAATACGCCTGCTGTGTGGGCTTATTTGCAGAGGTTGAGAGACAGTGGTGGGCCGATTGATGAATTATTGGTCTATGACTTAAAGCAAAGTATGCAAAATGGCGGTGGTCCGGCGTGTTTGCGTTTGCGGGTGGCGTTAACAGCAGCAGAGGCTAAGGAAGTTAATTCAGGCGTGTGGATGAATGATCGCTTGTATCCGCAGTTGTGTAGCTGGGTTGAGCGACATTACCGTGATCGTTTGCTCGAAAGTGATCTGTTTGATCCAAATCTCTTGGTCGAAGTGCGTACCGCTTTGGATGAATTGACGCAAATTATGCGTTTAGGCTCGATTTATCCCTTCCAATTACATGGGCGTGATGAGTAAGAAATGCTTCAGTATCAGAAATTGCCTGCTAAAATTGAGCCTTACGACTGAGATGCATGTTGAGGATGGTTGCGAATGACTAGTTTTTTACACGAAACCTTGGCGGGCAATACTGCAATTGCACTGCCGTATTGCTTGCCCAGCGGTGCTGGTGTTCAAGTAATGGATGAAGGCGTGATTCGCTTCGAGCCACAAGAGGGAGTAAAGCATACCTGCGATGTGGTGATCTCTTGTGGTGTCCATGGTAATGAAACCGCGCCTGTCGAATTGGTCGAGCAGTTAATTGAGCAAGTTTGTGCTGGTGCAATTAAGGTACGGGCACGGGTTTTGTTTATCTTTGGTAATGTCGCAGCTTTGCGTCTAGGGCAGCGCTTTGTCGAAGAAGATATGAATCGCTTGTTTAGCCGAACTCCTGATGTTGAAGACGGCGTAGAAAAACGCCGTGCCGCCATGCTAGAGATGCATGTGATGCGATTTTTTCAAGCTGGCGGTGAGGGCCGATCACGATTGCATTATGATTTGCACACCGCAATCCATGGCTCTTTGATTGAAAAGTTTGCCATTTATCCCTTACCTAAACCGAATAAATCCTTTTCTGCGATGGAAATTGCGCGCTTGTCTTTAGCGGGTGTTGATACAGTGTTATTACAATCGACGACATCGAGTACGTTTTCTTTCTTTACTAGTCGGCAGTGCGATGCCGCGTCATTTACGATTGAATTGGGGAGTGCGCGTCCTTTTGGGCAAAACAAAGGGATTGATCTCTCTAAAATGGCAGCCTATCTGCAAGGCTTGATCCAAGGTGTTTTGCCAGAGCCTGAGTTAGTGCCTGCTCATGTGCAGATATTTCGAGTCTCTCGTGAAATCCCGAAAAAAAGCACGGATTTTAAATTTGCTATTGATGGCAAAACCGATAACTTTACCCCGCTGCCGGTGGGGATGGTCTTGGCCGTCGATCAGGGGGAGTCATTTGTCGTGACAGAGTCAGATGCTCGGATTATTTTTCCCAACCCCGATGTGCCACCAGGGCAGCGAGCGGGTTTGATTATTGTTCCTGCTCATCATTTACCAACGTAAAAAATAAGCCATTCAGTTTTTGAATGGCTTATTTTTTATTTCTTGGTGCTCGTTTTTACTGGCGTTTTGCTCTTGGGCTTTACTGATGCTTTCTTTGCCTGGCTCGTATTTTTCTTGGCTGGGGACTTTACGGCTGATTTGCGTGTGCTACTGGTTTTTGCCTTGGCAGTACGCGTTGTTTTGCCAGGTTTAGCAGCGATTGCGGGTTTGTTGCTAACGCTGACTCTAGTGCATTTGGTGACGGTCTTTTTGTTTTTACCTTTGCCAGTAGTCACCTTTTTGCACTCAGTCCGCGTGCTCGCTGCGGCCGTATTGACGACACGCGATGAGCTTGAAACCCGTTTTGCTTCGTTGCTGGAGTTGGCAAGCATTGCGTTAATGTTGAGGCCGTCTGAGCCACCATCTGCAATCCTGCGAGCGCCGGTAAAGCGAGAAGTCCAGTAGTTTTGCCCCATATTGGCAACTTCTACGCTGCGACCTGCGCGTGGTGAATGGATGAATCGGTTGTCACCTAAGTAAATGCCAACGTGAGAAAAGGTTCGGCCCAAGGTATTAAAGAACACCAAATCGCCCGGCTTTAATTCGGTTTTGTCGATGGTTTTACCTGCTTGTGCCATCTCAACCGCAGTTCTTGGCAGTGTCATATTCATTGAGTTTTGAAAAACATAGCGAATAAAACCGCTGCAATCGAGCCCAGACTCCGGCGTATTGCCACCCCACGTGTATTTAACACCAATTAAGCTCATTGCAGATAAGAGCAAGTCTTGAGCTGGTGTATAGTCGGTTGGTTTTTCAGTTGTGCGTGTAGCTGGCTTTTTAGGGCGTGCTTTTGCTGGGCTGGGTGCAGGTGTATCGCCACTACCTAGCCACGCACTAGGTGAGGTGTCGCCAACCGGCATGTCTTCATCCGCAAAGCTATTGGCTGCGGTGAGAGCGAAAAGTGTGGTGATTATGACAATCCATTTCATGGGCAGGAACTGTACGTATGTGGAATAGGGCTGTAAAGCATAAAATCAAGAAAAACTAAATTTAATTGATCGACTTAAGGAAATTAAGACCCGATGCTAAAAGAAACGTTCACTGTGATGCGAGATTTACCGCGGGTGCGTGAGATTGTAGCGATTTTGATTCGCTATGGCCTTGGTAATTTGGTGCAAAAGTTGGGCTTGAATAAAGGGATTGAACGCGCTAGCGATGCCTTGCATTTGCCGGGTGACCATGAAATCCAGCTAATGGATCCTGCCGTTCGCGTTCGAAAAGCGTTGGAAGAATTAGGGCCTACATTTATTAAACTTGGCCAAGTACTGGCAACCCGCGTTGATATGTTTACGCCAGAATGGATTGCTGAATTTGAGAAATTACAAAATGAAGTACCGCCACTTGATTTCGCATTGATTTTGCCTGAGCTACAGCAGGTCTTAGGGGATGATCCTCACGCTATCTTTAAAGAGCTTGACCCACAACCGATTGGTTCTGCATCGATTGCGCAAGTGCATCGTGCGAAACTGCAAGACGATACGGAAGTGGTTTTAAAAATTCGTCGGCCAGGGATTATTCCGAAGATTGAAGCCGATTTGCGTATTTTGCGACACATCGCATCATTGGCTGAATTTGAGTTTCCGGATTTGCGCCGTTATCAACCGGTGCGAATTGTGGATGAGTTTGCTAAGTCTTTACGTCGTGAACTGAATCTATCGACTGAAGCGCGTAATTTAGAGCGGTTTGTCCAAAATTTTACGGGGCACGATGAAATCGTGATTCCGCAAATTTGGTGGGAGTGGACGGGCGAAAGCCTCAACGTTCAAAGTTATATTGGGGGTATTGCAGGGAATGACTTACAGGCCGCCGATGCAGCAGGGATGGATAGAAAAGTATTAGCGGCACGCGGCGCGGATGCGGTGCTGAAAATGGTGTTGATTGATGGTTATTTTCACGCCGACCCTCATCCTGGGAATGTTAAATATCTGACTGGCAATCGGATTGCCTTTCTCGATTTTGGCATGGTGGGGCGATTGCCGCATCCGCGCCGCGACCAAATTGTTGATTTGCTCGCCGCATTGTCGCAGCGCGATGAACACGGTATTTTGAATGTGCTGTTGGAATGGACGGGGGAAACGGTGGTTGATGAGGAAAAGCTCGCCAGCGATATTGCCGATTTTATGTTTAATTATGAAAACTTGCCCCTCAAAGACGTGCCTTTTGGCCATATGCTCAATGATGTGGCGGTCATGATGCGTGATCATGAGATCACTTTGCCGTCAGATCTAACGCTGCTATTCAAGGCTTTGATCACCTTAGAGGGATTAGGGCGTCAACTCGATCCAGAATTTAAAATGGTGCCCCATCTAACGCCATTTGTGAAAGAAGTGATTTTGGAGCGACTGAGCCCTAAAACTTGGCTTAAAAACGGCAAAGATAATTTATTTGAGGCTTTTGGCGTCTTGTCTGGCTTGCCGCGTGACATTGGTAAACTGATTAAGCAGGCACGCCGTGGTAATTTAAAAGTCGATTTAGACCTGAAACGGTTGGATCGTTTTGGGAACTTAATTGCGAAAAGTGCCAATCGCTTAACGATGGGTATCGTTACCGGCGCACTCATTATTGGCTCATCAATCGCGATGACGATTAAAACGGGACCAACGCTGTTTGGTATGCCATTACTTGGCTTTATCGGTTTTGTACTGGCGCTGGTGAATGCAATTTGGTTGATGTTTGCGATTTGGATTTCTAGCAAGGATGAGCGCTAAGTAGCAAGGTGGGGGCTTAACGCGCTCTGCCAATCTGAAAATTTCTGTTCAATCTTTAGGGTATGTGCTGGGCTGCTAGAGGGAAGAACGACTTGGTTGATATACTTAGGTATTTGCTTGCTACCTAGCTTAGCCGCAGTTTTTCCGTTAAAAGCGATTAGTTTAAGTTGGGTGAGTGCCGCACACCGCTGCGCTAAGGGATTGATCGTTGCTTGGCTGATTGCAGTATCTAGGCTGCCCTTGCGCTGTGCTTGGGCTACAACGTCCCATAAACCAATCCCGTTGGCTTGTAGTGCGCTATAGCGTAGCTCAAAAGGCATAGCGCAGAGATCAAGTTGGAGTAATTTGCTCATGATGGGCCAGAATGCATTGCGGGGGTGGGCGTAATAATGCCCCGCATGGAGCGAGACATCACCAGGCAGGCTACCCAAAATTAACATCCTGCAATCGGCCTGAATAATTGCATCAAAGCTACTTTTGCACATGCGCGGTTAAGTTTTGTCCAAAATAGCTGTACCATCAAATCCAAGCCGTAACGCCCCCCAATGGCGGCCGTTCACCATGATGGGTACGTCGATTTCAGTCATAATTTCACCAGTATCACGCAGATAAGTTTGCAACAAGAATCGTTCGGTGTTTCTTGCCGCACGTAGTCCTGCGGGGTCGTTGAAAATACGCTGGTCACGGCTATTCACTAAGTCGACGGACTTTTCGCCAGTTAATGGTTTGGAGTACCAGCTATTATGCGTTGGGCCGTAACCGTTGGTGTCAACGGCCAAAGAGAAACGCCCGCCCAAGGCGAGTTTGGCAAGCTCATCGTAGAGGGGTTGAATTTCTTGTGCGAAATATTGGTTGTACGTGGTTTTGAATTTTTGTGGCACGGTATTGGGAATGGCTTGGTAGTTCTGATCAAATACATTGACGCCCCGTTTCACCAGCGCCTCAATTTTTTCTGCAACGCGGTCGCGATATTGGCAAACTTGAGTAATCGTTTGATCTAGCGCGCCTTGCCCGACCGTAAAGCGGCCAATCATGGCCTGCACTTTCTCGGCCGCTTCTGCGACGTCTTTTGAGGATTGGGCTGATCGGCCCATTCTTTCGTTTACACCAAGTGAGAGTTGGTGGATTTCTGAAACATTAGAATTCACCAGATTATTGGCGACGGTAAATTCTTCCAACGTTGCGGCAATGCCCGAGAGCGCTTGTGCCGTCATCTCAAAGTCGCTCATCAGTAGTGCAAACTGCTGTGAGGCTTTGTCGACGACCTCTTGGGTACGATTGGCGTCGCTAGTAATCATCACCGTTTCTGATAGTGTTTCGGCTACTTGACTCAGCATATTGTCAATATCACCCGAAATTTCGTCGGTCGCAACGCCGACTTTTTCTGCTAGTTTTCGTACCTCATCGGCAACCACAGCAAAGCCTCTTCCTTGCTCACCAGCGCGGGCGGCCTCGATGGCGGCATTCAGCGCCAATAGATTGGTTTGCCCTGCAATTTCTTTGATTAAGTCGACAATAGTTTTAATGCTGGCCGAGCGCTTATTGAGGCCATCTACAGTTTGGTTAAAATTACCAATTTTGTGCGTAATGGCATTGATTCGATTGGTTACATCTTGCAATTCGGCGTAGGACTGCCTAGCCATGACTAGGTTTTGCGCTGTAGTTTGTGAGATTTCACCGGTTCGGCTCGAAACTTGGTTGATCCCCTCGGTCGTGCTATTGCTGGCTTCGACAACTTTTTTTGCTAATTGATCTTGTTGAGTGGTGGCAGATGCTGAGTCTTTAATATTTTTTTGTGATTTAGCCGCTTCCAGTGCCATGCCGACGGTCATCGTTTGCACATTAGAAACAATATCGCGTTGTTTGCCTAAAAATCGATTACAGGTGAGCGCAAGTTGGCTAATTTCGTCGGAGTAGGGGGCCGGGATGTTTTTAGATAAATCACCTTCGTGGCTAGCAGCATCATCAAAAACTTGATCGATCAGCCGGATGGGTTTGGTGATCCAAAAGTGTAGGTAGGTAATTTGTACTATGCACAACACAGACGTGAAAATAAGTGCGATCCATGCATAGGTTTTAAGTTGTGCTAACTCACTTAAAATAAACTGAGCGCTGGCAGCGTCTATTTTACTCAGCACGCTGTGTAGTGTTGATTCAGCCGCAGATAGTGCGATGAGCATGCCCAGCGGGAAAATGGAAAACAATCCAATGAAAGCAAATTTACGCCCTAAAGTTGGAATAAAATTGCGTTCAAAGGATTTGTGAAAATCTGCTATCAAGCTCATGAAGCACCCGAGTGTTAGTAATTCTTGTTATTGTTTTTAGCTCGATTGGCGGCGAATGAGCAAGTGCCAGTTCTACTTAGTCACCAAAAGCCACGGCGAGATCATCTAGCGTGAGGTGCCATTTTTTTAGCATGCGGCTAAATACGGCGAGTTCTGCATCGCAAATCTCTTGGTCTGATTTTGCGATGTCGAGTGCTAAAGCAGCAAGTTGCAAGCGCTTTTGCGGTTCGTCAATGGTTTCAAGTAGATCATCAATCCGTTGTTTGTCGATTAAACGGATTTGGCCATTTTCATCGGCTTCGTCGGTGATGTCGTTGCAGTAGGCTTGCAATACTTGAATGAAACCCTTGCGCGTAATGCCAATGATTTCATAAGCATGTAGGTGTTCGAGTTCATCAATTTCTTCTGGATCAAAACTACCGTCACACATCATTTGCATCACTAAAATGCGCGCCATGGCTTCTGGACTGTTTGTAGGGTATTTCTTCATGACACTAATGCTCCTGAGCATGCTAAGGTTTGCCGAAAAGAGTCCGGCAAACTGATTATTTTTCGTTCGTTGTAACTAAAGCTCGCCATAGATGTCTTTGCTTTAGCTATGCGTTGATCTTGGTTGGTGACATCATAATAAAGTTCAAACCGAGTCTTGCTGATTTCGTCAACCGCTAGACGAATATGCAACAGATCGCCGTAAAATGCTTCGTGTAAAAATACCACTGCAGCATCGCACAGGATCAATCCAGCGCCACCAATATCCATTTCATTCTGAAAACCTAGACTACGCAACCAGAGCAGCCTTGCTTCATGCATCAAGCCCAGAAGTGCATTATTGGCTAAATGATTGCCGTAGTTGATATCGGTAATTCTGACCGAAATATCGCACTCAAACAGCGTCGACGCTGGTAAATCAAGTTTAATTCGTGGCATAGTCGTGTTTATTAGGAGTATCTGATTCGAGTTTATGCTCGACACTCTCAAGCTGCAATAGTTTTGGGCTGCTAGACTGAATAATCAATCCTCGAAGGAGTTTCATCATGTATCACCGAATTCTTGTTCCTGTTGACCATAGTGATACCAGTTCCGCTGCCTTGCAAGAAGCCAAGCGACTCGCGAATGAGCAGCACGCGGTGGTCCGTCTAGTGCATGTGATTGATTTGGCCCAGTTTGCGTGGAGTGCGAATGAGTTTTTGGATGTACCTCAGTTGCAGGCGTCGTTACGACAAGGCGGGCAAACGTTGCTTGATTCTCGTGCTGAAGAGTTGCGAGCGCTTGGTTTAACTGTTGAGGTCGATCTGCTAGAGATTTGGGGCGGACAAATTGCGCGTTCATTGGTTGATGAGGCTGAAAAGTGGCAGGCCGAGTTGCTGGTGATGGGAACGCATGGTTATGGCGGCTTGACGCATCTATTGCTGGGTAGTGTGGCTGAAGGTGTGTTGCGTATTGCGAAGACGCCTGTTTTATTGGTGCGGACTCCAGAACATGGCGCTTGAGAAAGAAGTTATAACTCCTTTACGTATTGATGATCATTCCAGAGATGTCGTAGGTCTAACTTATGTCTATCCGGTGGTGTCGCGCCGCGCGGGTGGGGTGTCGGTCGGTATTAATTTAAATCCAAATAACGCCTGTAATTGGCGTTGTGTGTATTGCCAAGTGCCTGAGTTGCAGCGAGGCCCTGCGCCAGATACCCTCATTAATCAGCTTGAAGCCGAGCTTGATTTAATGTTAAGCGATATTGTGCAGGGTGATTTTATGCTACGTGCCGTGCCGGAAGGCGCGCGTCGTCTGAATGATATTGCTTTTTCTGGTAACGGCGAGCCTACGACCTCGGCTCAGTTTTTGGATTGCATTGAAGTGGTTGAGCGTGCTGTTGATCGCTTTGCTTTGCGAGGGCAAATCAAAACAGTGTTGATTACCAACGGCAGCCAAATGGATAAGGCGCATGTTCAGGCTGGCTTGCAAAAGATGGCGGCAATCAACGGCGAGGTGTGGTTTAAGATTGATCGCGCGCCGCAAGATGGTTTTGAATTTGTCAATCAGATTAAGCTAACTCGCCAGCAGGTGGCGCGGCGCTTAGCGAGCGCAGCGGCATTGTGTCCAACGTGGATACAGACCTGCATGTTTGCGCTCGATGGGGTGTTACCGAGTTCGGGGGAATTGGCTGCGTATGTCGATTTTCTTGCTGAGCAATTGGCACAAGGTGTGCGCTTAGAGGGGGTCTTGCTGTATGGCTTGGCGCGACCTTCCTTGCAGGCGGAGGCACCAAGGCTAACTGCTGCACCACTAGCGTGGATGCAGCAGCTGCAAATGCAAATTGAGGCCTTGGGCTTGACGGTTAAACTCAGCGTTTAGGCCTGAAATGTTTAGGCGCTGATGGCTTCAGCTTGTTCGACTTTCTTGATCAGTTCGGTGAGTAATTCCGGGCTCTCAGTGCGCAATAGTTCGAGCGCCTTGATTTCTTGCTTGCGTAAGCTGGATAAATCAATCCCTTCAATATGAACCACGCGTAAAAGCTCAGCAACGGGCTTAGGCATATTGCGGCCGCTTTCGTAGCGTGAGCCGCCACTTTGCGTTACGCCAATTTGGCTCCAGAAATCATGCTGGTTCATACCGAGTTGTTTACGAATATCGCGAGGACTTAATTTTTTGGTCATGTAGATGCTCCTGTCAAAGGGCGTGATGAGTTCAATTGCATTCATCATATAAGCCCACGCTGATTGAGGCACGGCACTATTCCATGTGCTTATTTGTGCTTTATTACCTTTCATCATCTAGACTATTTTGTTATGGAGACTGTTTTCTTGAGCTTATGAGCGTGGTTTTGACGTGGCTGGGCAGGGTATGTAATAGAAGATGTTAATGCTGTTAGGCTTTAACCGTATACGTACTTATTTTTTATTTAGCCTAACTTCAAAATCGTCCCGCTCTCTCACGACATCTTCTAATACATTCAAAATGCCTTTGCGCTCTTTTGGGTTCAATCGCTGACAATTTTGCAATTGATCTGGCCAGTGGATCACAACTGGGCCCGCAAGGCTCACAGTAAAAAAATCGTATAGCGCATCTAAGTTGCTGCCAAAATCGGCGGGCAGTTGCACTTGCTCGCCAAGCTGCTGGTAAATGTCTTGCAGGCTTTGAATATTCTTCAATTGAATGGTAATTACTGGCATGGTGGCACCTCGAGGAAAGTCGCGTAATGATCGGTGGTGATATAGCGAGTGCCGCTGATTTGGTATACGAATCGTTTGGCGTTGCGTTTTTTGCCTTGGTAACCAAGGTCAGCCTCAAAATATCGCCCTTCAGGTAAGCGTTCTTCACGATTACCAAAGCGATCACCGCCCATTGATTTTCCTGGCAGGGCAGTCCAAAGGCTGTCGCCGGGTTGCCAACCTGCATTCTTGGCTTGTTTTTTAGTGACGAAATAATCGGGTAGGCGCTGGTTTTGATTGAGTGAGTCAAGGATTGTTGCCAGTTCCTGGGGTGGTATGGGTTTTTGTTGTGAAATCGTGTGCGCGACTTGCTGGCAAGTTGCTGCCAGGCTACTGCTGCCCCATAGCAAGCTCAGTGCGAAAATGCAGGCTTTCATAATGCTCTCCGTTTGACGAGTGCAATTATCATTGTCGAATGACAAATAGGTCAAAAACTATCGCGGTTGTTGGGTAAATCGGGTATTGCGGGTTGTCGCAAAAGTGCATCTGTGCTAACTTTGCCAGTTCCCTGATAGCCTTATTTGCGACGATATTATGGCTCAAACGCTTTACGACAAACTTTGGCAGTCTCACGTTGTGCATGAAGAAGCCGACGGCACTTGCTTGATCTATATTGACCGCCACTTGGTGCATGAAGTGACGAGCCCACAAGCTTTTGAAGGCTTGAAGCTGGCTAATCGCTTGCCATGGCGCAATTCATCCGTGGTTGCGACTGCGGATCACAATACCCCAACCAATGAATGGGAAAAAGGGATTCAAGATCCAATTTCTCGCCTACAGGTTGAAACGCTCGACGCCAACATCAAAGAATTTGGCGCTTTAGCGTATTTCCCATTTAAAGATTTGCGTCAAGGTATCGTGCACGTGGTTGGCCCAGAAAATGGCGCAACACTGCCGGGCATGACGGTTGTGTGTGGCGACAGCCATACTTCGACGCATGGTGCATTTGCGGCGCTGGCGCACGGTATTGGTACGTCTGAAGTTGAGCATGTATTGGCGACGCAAACGCTGGTTGCTAAGAAATCTAAAGCGATGCTGGTGCGTGTCGATGGTCAAGTTGGTCGCGGCGTCACTGCTAAAGACATCGCCTTGGCGATTATCGGCAAGATTGGTACGGCCGGTGGTACGGGTTTTGCGATTGAGTTTGGTGGTGAAGCGATTCGTGCCTTGTCGATTGAAGGTCGCATGACGCTGTGCAATATGGCGATTGAAGCTGGTGCTCGTGCAGGTATGGTTGCTGCTGATCAAAAAACTTTTGATTACCTTAAAGGTCGTCCATTTGCGCCAACTGATGCGCAGTGGGATGCTGCAGTAGAAAACTGGAAAAATCTGGTGTCTGACGAAGGCGCTGTGTTTGATTCTGTGGTGGTACTGAATGCTGCGGAGATTGAGCCGCAAATTACTTGGGGCACTTCACCTGAGCAAGTACTCGGTGTCAGTGGTTCAGTTCCTGATCCTACGAAAGAGTCTGATCCAACGAAGCAGGGTAGCTATACGCGTGCCTTGCAATATATGGGTTTGGAAGCCAATACCCCATTGGTCGATAT
This sequence comes from Deefgea tanakiae, assembly GCF_019665765.1. Classification (GTDB taxonomy): domain Bacteria; phylum Pseudomonadota; class Gammaproteobacteria; order Burkholderiales; family Chitinibacteraceae; genus Deefgea; species Deefgea tanakiae. The sequence continues at coordinate 1,744,932 of NZ_CP081150.1, read as the reverse complement.
TAAAGTTGATAAAGTATTTATCGGCTCCTGTACCAATAGCCGTATAGAAGACTTGCGCGCAGCTGCTGGTGTAGTAAAAGGCAAGAAGAAAGCCGATAGCGTGAAATTAGTGCTGATCGTTCCAGGTTCTGGTTTGGTTAAAGCGCAGGCAGAAGAAGAAGGTTTGGATAAAATCTTTACCGAAGCCGGTTTTGAATGGCGTGAGCCTGGCTGTTCGATGTGCTTGGCGATGAATGCGGATCGCTTAGAGCCGGGCGAACGTTGTGCTTCAACGTCGAATCGCAACTTCGAAGGTCGTCAGGGTCAAGGTGGTCGTACCCATCTGGTGAGTCCTGAGATGGCTGCTGCGGCTGCAATTGCTGGGCATTTTGTTGATATTCGTAGCTTTGTCTAAGGAGTCACCATGTTGCGTTCATTATTAATGTGTGGACTGGTTTTGGTCTTGACAGCTTGCAATACCGTTTCGGGCATCGGTCAAGATATTAAAAAAGGTGGCGAAGCCATCGAAAAGGCGGCGAAATGAAGGCGTTTATTGAGTTGGACGGTTTGGTCTGTGCGATGGATCGCGCGAATGTGGATACCGACGCAATCATCCCAAAGCAGTTTTTGAAGTCAATTAAACGTTCAGGCTTTGGTCCGAATTTGTTTGATGAATGGCGCTATCTTGATCACGGCGAGCCCGGTATGGATAACAGTCAACGCAAATTGAATCTTGAGTTTGAATTGAATTTGCCGCGCAATCAAGGCGCGCAAGTGTTGTTGGCACGCGATAATTTTGGCTGTGGTTCATCGCGTGAACATGCGCCATGGGCGATCGAAGATTTCGGTTTTTGCGCGCTAATTGCACCGAGTTTTGCGGATATTTTCTTTAATAATTGTTTTAAAAATGGCTTGTTGCCGATTGTGCAACCAGCAGCCGTGATTGACCAGTTGTTTGAAGAAGCAAAAACCGAAGGTTATCGTTTAAATATTAATTTGCAAGCGCAAACTATTACCACACCAAGCGGACAAGTTTTCCCGTTTGAGGTGACAGAGCATCGCAAACATTGTTTGCTCAATGGTTTGGATGAAATTGGTTTGACTTTAGCGCACGCCGATAAAATTAAAGCATTTGAAACAAAGCATCAAGCGGCGCAGCCTTGGCTGTTTGTGAAATAAATGAAACGGCCCATTCCTTTGGGCCGTTTTTTTAGGCTGTATCAATATTATTAATTGAATTCTGTCGTATCCTACTACGGTCGAATTCACTATTGGAAACTATTAGAATGATCCTGCATAAATTTAAAAATTCAGCTGATTTAGACCGCGCAGCGGCGGACCTCATCATTTCTATGGTTCGTGCAAAACCAAACGCAGTTTTGGGTATGGCCACAGGCGGTACGCCAGTTGGTTTGTACCAAGAAATCGTAAAGACATATAAAGCAGGCTTGGTGAGTTTTGCGAGTGCAAAAACATTCAATTTGGATGAGTATGTTGGTTTGCCAGTGACGCATAAAGAAAGTTACCGCAATTTCATGCAAAGCAATTTGTTCGACCACATCGATATCAAGCGTGAAAACACCAATGTGCCAGATGGCAACGCGGCTGACGTGGATGCAGAGTGCCGCAACTACGATAAAATGATGTTTGAGCAAGGTCCGGTGGATCTGCAATTGCTCGGTATTGGCGGCAACGGTCACATTGGTTTCAATGAGCCAGATACACAATTGTCACGTGGTACTTATAAAGTTACATTGAAGCAAGAAACTCGCGAAGCGAACAAGCGTTTCTTTAACCACATCGACGAAGTGCCAACGCACGCGGTAACGATGGGTATGGGTACAATTATGCAAGCCAAAGCGATTTTGCTTGTTGTGAAAGGTGCTGAAAAAGCTGCGATCTTGGATGCAACATTGAATGGCCCAATCACAACGCTGGTACCTGCTTCATTGCTACAAACGCACCCACGCGTGATTGTGATGACTGATTGCGATGTAGATTATAAAGTATCGTTCTAAGCGAGCTTGGAGTGGGTAAAAAGAGGGGCTTGCCCCTCTTTTTCTACGTTTAAGTGTTGTAATCGTTTCATATAGCTTGTTTTCGGTAATGTTCAGATTTCGTGTTGATAGGTTTTAGTGCCTGCGGCACTAGTTTTAGAGTCGCAGTCCGCGACGGGGACTTACTTCTCTTGCTTCGCCAAGAGAAGTAAGCAAGAGAAGGCGACCCTATATCTGCACCGACTTCGTCGGTTTGATATTGAGGGATTTAAAATATTCAGCCCGACGAGCGCGGCACAGCATCAATAATCTAATTAATCTGAATGTTAGCAATTTTTATTATTGCGTATTTGTTTCTGAGCTTTTAAAAATATGGCTTGGCTGGCTATACCAAAGATTTATTTATAAAACCTACCACGAGATAAACATGAAAGTATTGATTCTGCCCGGCGATGGCATTGGCCCTGAAATCGTTGCACAAGCTAAAAAAGTGCTCGAAGTATTAAAAAATGACGGTTTAGATTTAGAAATGCAAGAAGCGCCTCTAGGCGGCGCAGCTTATGATCAGTACGGATCGCCGTATCCAGAGTTCACGCAAAACTTAGCGCGTGAAGCTGATGCGATTTTGCTCGGTGCTGTTGGTGGCCCGCAATATGACAAACTCGATCGCCCATTGCGTCCAGAGCGCGGCCTGTTGGCCATTCGCAAAGATTTGAATCTGTTCGCCAATCTTCGCCCTGCCATTTTGTATCCAGAACTCGCTAACGCATCAACGCTCAAGCCTGAAGTGGTTTCTGGTTTGGATATTTTGATTGTGCGCGAATTGACGGGTGATATTTATTTCGGTCAGCCACGGGGCATTCGCGTAAATGACGCGGGCGAGCGCGAAGGCTTTAATACGATGCTGTACGCCGAATCGGAAATTCGTCGAATTGGCCATGTGGCTTTCCAAGCGGCGCAAAAGCGTGGCAAGAAACTGTGTTCAGTTGACAAAGCCAATGTGCTCGAAACGACTGAATTCTGGAAAGAAATCATGACCGATATGGCCAAAGAATATCCAGACGTGGAGTTGAGCCATATGCTGGTCGATAACGCTGCGATGCAATTGGTGAAAGCGCCAAAGCAGTTCGACGTGGTCGTGACGGGTAATATCTTCGGCGATATTTTGTCGGATGAAGCATCGATGTTGACGGGCTCAATCGGTATGTTGCCTTCGGCTTCGCTTGATGTGAACAACAAAGGCTTGTACGAGCCAAGTCACGGTTCTGCGCCGGATATCGCGGGCAAAGATATTGCCAATCCATTGGCAACTATTTTGTCGGTGGCGATGATGCTTCGTTACACATTTAATAATGAAGCTGCAGCGCAACGTGTTGAAAATGCAGTGAAAAAAGTATTGGCCGATGGCTTGCGTACGGCGGATATTTTTGAAGAAGGCACGACTAAGGTTTCTTGTTCAGCAATGGGCGCTGCCGTGGTCGCGGCGATGTAATCGGATTAAATACCGTTTATCATCTTAAAGAGGCTGGCATCTAAAGATGTCGGCCTTTTTCTATTTGGGGCAACTAGTATGGCTTTATCAGTTTGATCGATTCGAATAAGGGAGTTTATCGTGCTACGAAATCTGTCTTTATTGATTGGCTTGTCTATGATTGCTGGCTTAGCAAAAGCGGATACTATTACTCTCACTTTGCAAGAATACCCGCCGTATATGGGGGAGAAAATTCCTTATCAAGGCTTATTAACCCGTGCGGTATTGGCGGCATTTGATTCGCAAGGGATTGAGGTGGTTTTGAAGTCGGTACCGAATAATCGCGCCATTGAAGGTGCTCGGCGCGGAGCGTACGATGGCAGTTTCGGCTGGGCAAGAAATCCAGATCGCGAAAAAGACTTGCTGTACACCAATCCCGTGATTGCTTTGCAAATGGTTTTTTGTCATCGAAGTAATCAAGACTATCCGTGGAAAAAAATGGCCGACTTAGCGCCGTATTCTATTGGCATCACGACTGGGAATTATTATTCCGATGATTTTTCGAAGTTGCAAACAAGTGGCGTTTTAAAGGTAGATGCAGCCGCAAGTGATGCGGCAAACTTTAAAAAGCTGCTGGCAGGGCATATTGATTTGTTCCCCATTGATGCCGAAGTTGCACCATATTTAATGGCGATGCATCTCACCAAAGCAGAACGAGCGCAACTGAGTTGTCAGAAAAAAGCCTATTGGGAAGCACCATTGCACGTGGTAATCAATAAGAGAAATCCAAATGCGGAGCGCTGGATCGCAGCATTTAATGCAGGATTGGCCAAATTGGAAAAATCAGGCCAACTTCAGCAATTGTTTGCACTGACCCGAGAAGAGCTCTATCAAACGGCGCAAAAACCATAAGCGCCTCGACCAAACGAGTAAGGCTTTAACTGCCGTACTCGTTTTATCTGTCTATACCGAGTAAAATGCCCGATTCGCCTTGATGCATGAAAGTATCAGGTGCTGGTTTTTTTATACTTGGAGTGGGTTTATGTCTAAAGCAATTTCAGTTGCTCTCGTTGGGGCTGATACCCCTGCATCTCAAGCGGTATTGGATGTATTGGGCGAAATGCCTTTGGCCGTAACTGCACTTTATCCCTTGTCTGATGATGAAGATGCTAGTTCAGTAGATCTGCGTAATCAAACTTTACCGATGATTGATGTCGCGACATTCGATTGGTCCAAAGCCGATGCGGTATTGTTTGTTGGTGTACCAGATTTGGCAACACAATACGCGAAAATCGCAGCAGAAGCTGGCGCTGCAGTGATCGATTTAACCGGCGAAACAGACAGTAAAACTGGCAAGCCGCAGCGCGGTCAGATTATCGGTTTGCCGCATGTACTGACGTCGATGATTTCTGCGCCATTAGCGGCCTTGCAAAGCATCGCTAAAATTGATTTTGCAGCGGCAACCGCGATGGTATCGGTATCTGAAGATGGCAAATCAGCGATTGATGCTTTGGCTATGCAAACACGTCAGTTATTCGCGCAGCAAGAAGTTGAATTAGCAGGCTATCCAAAACGCTTGGCTTTTAATATTTTACCCACTGCGATACGTGGTGAAGAAGCCCGAGTTTCCGCAGAATTAACCACAATTGGTACGCCAGTTAATTGTTTGACGGTGAGCCGTGTTCCTGTTTTTTTTGGTCACGCAGTGAGTTTGAGTGTGCAGTTAAATCAAGCCGTGACGATGGAACAACTAGAAGCTGCAATCGCTGATGCACCGACTTTGTATCATTTGAAAGCGGAAGGTAGCTCAGGCATTGCCACTCCGCAAGATGCGATTGGTGGTGATAAAGTTTGGCTAAATCAACTGACATTGTCCGCCGATGGTCGCTCTGTGAACTTATGGTTGGTCGCTGATAATGCGCGCCTACCTGCTCGTGCTGCAGTGTTGCTGCTCGCTTTGATTTAAGGCTAATTTATGAAATATATTGGTTTGGCTATGATATGCAGTGCCTTGGTCGCGTGCGGTGGCAGTGGTGTTTCGGTTGATGGTGGCAAGGTCAATGTTGAAACGGTTAATACTGTTCCTAAACTGCAGGCTGTTCGTGTCAACGCTTCTGGCGTGGATGCAAATGGTGTCGTGCTGATTAATTCAGGTGACTTTTCAATTGATTGGGATGCTACTGCAGTTGACGCTTCGAGCTTTAATTTGTTTCTCAGTCAAGATGCGGTGAAGTCTGATTCTGATATTGAATTTTTTGTGACGCTCAATCCCCAATCGAATAAGAAAGCTAGCTTGAAGTGGGATGAGCAATTGGCCGTGCTGTCGGTTTCGGGTGTGCCTTTACCGATTAAATCTTTTTTTGCTGGTAATGCTTTAGGGCAAGGGTTTGTGATTGCTCGAGGATGTGGCGTGATTGTTGATACGGCCAATGGCGAGCGAAAGTCTTGCGTGGAAAAAACCGTTGCAGTGAAAATCAGTAACAAAGCCTCTGTCGCGAGTGCTGTAGCTGCGATTTAATTCTTTGTTAGTGTGATTTAAAAAAAGCCGAAACATCTGTTTCGGCCTTTTTTCGTTTAGAGCACTTCGGCTGCGTAATCCGCCAAGCGCGAGCGTTCACCGCGTGTCAGCGTAATATGGCCTGAGTGTTCCCAGCCTTTAAAGCGATCTACCACATACGTCAACCCAGATGAGCCTTCCGTCAAATAGGGCGTATCAATCTGACTGATATTGCCTAAGCAGACGACCTTGGTGCCGGGGCCTGCGCGGGTAATGAGCGTTTTCATTTGTTTGGAGGTCAAATTTTGTGCTTCATCGATAATTAAAAACTTCTTCAAGAAGGTTCGGCCGCGCATAAAGTTGAGTGATTTGACTTTAATTCGCGAGCGAATCAAATCGCGCGTTGCGGCGCGGCCCCAGTCGCCCGCTTCGGCATCGGTTTGGTTGAGTACATCGAGGTTGTCTTCCAGCGCGCCCATCCAAGGCATCATTTTTTCTTCTTCAGTGCCTGGTAAGAAGCCGATGTCTTCACCAACAGGGACTGTGACGCGGGTCATGATGATTTCGGTGTAAATTTTACTTTCTAGCGTTTGCACCAAGCAGGCAGCAAGGGTGAGCAGTGTTTTACCAGTACCAGCTTGGCCGAGGAGTGAAACAAAATCAACATCAGGATTCATCAGTAAATTGAGTGCGAAGTTTTGCTCACGATTGCGGGCGGTAATGCCCCAGATCGCATTTTTGGTGTGGCTATAATCTTTGAGGCTCTCAAACACAGCTGTTTTACCATCGATATTGACGACACGTGCTTGCAATGGGGTGTCACCTGCTTGGTAAAGCAGTTGGTTGACGTAAAGCTCAGGTACGTCTGGCCCTTTGATTTTCCAATAGCTGCGGCCACCTTCTTGCCAGCTTTGTAAATCTTTGCCGTTACGCTCCCAAAAAGCTTGGTCAATTTCGCGCATACCGGTGTAAAGCAGGTCGGTATCTTCGAGTACTTTGTCATTAAAGTAATCTTCCGCCGCCAAACCCAATGTACGGGCTTTAATTCGCATATTGATGTCTTTAGAAACGAGAATAACCTCTCGTTTCGGAAACATCTGTTGCAGATGATGCACGACACCCAAAATTTGGTTATCCGCTTTGCCCATAGGGAGCTGCGCGGGTAATACGCTCGTGATGGCCTCGGTTTGCAAAAATAGATGGCCGGTGGCCTGATCTTTACTGCCTTTGCTCAGTGATACGCCGTCGTGCAGATTGTGCTCCATGCCGGCGACGAGTTCTTCCATAAAGCGGCTGGCTTGTCGTGCATTACGGGCGACTTCGGTCATACCTTTTTTATTCGAATCCAACTCTTCGAGCGTCATCATCGGCACAAAGACATCGTGCTCTTGAAAGCGAAAGATCGAGGTGGGGTCATGCATCAACACATTGGTATCCAGCACAAAAAGTTTGCTGTCACTGGGGGCTTTACGTTTACGGGCGGCCATGATGCACTCCTTGTTCTTAGTTTTAATACAAAAGAAGAATGACTCGCTGGTTGAGTATTACCGTACCTTGAGTACTTGCTCTACCGTCCTGCTTGTCATGCAACGTTTGTGCTTGTACTTGGATTCAATAAAAAAGCGGCTCAATGGCCGCTCGGTGTTTACTGCTGGGATTGCACGAAACTTAGTACTTCTGCTGCATGGTTTGGTACTTTAACACCGCGCCATTCTTTCAGTATTTCGCCAGAGGCATTGATAATAAATGTACTACGTTCAATACCCCTTACTTGCTTGCCGTACATGTTTTTGAGCTTCATGACGCCAAATGCTTCACAAGCGATTTCTTCAGGGTCTGAGATTAATTCAAATGGCAGCTGTAGTTTTGCTTTGAAATTTTCATGGCTTTTTAATGAGTCACGACTCATTCCAAAGACTTGGCAATTAGCTGCGATAAACTGCGTGTGCAAATCGCGAAAATCACCTGATTCAGTGGTGCAGCCTGGTGTGCTGTCTTTGGGGTAGAAATACAGAACAAACATTGAGCCCGCCAGTGCAGCAGTATCAAATGTGGTGTTGCCGGTGCCAGATAAAACCAGCGTTGGGCAAGGGCTTAAACTCATTAGTGGCTCCGAATCGTTTTATTATTGATGGCCTAAGACTTAGACAACTTTTGAATTGCATCGTTGTATCAGCGAGTAGTAAAGCTGTTGCTCGTCTATTTCATTGTCGGCAATCACCTGCAATTGAGCAAGATTTGCTTTGTCACAAATCTCAAATCATTACAGTGCGTCATTCTCTGGTGTCGCAGGCTTAGCGGGAGCGGCTAATACCGTTACAATACGGGAAGAATATTTACAGGCGTGTGACAAACACGTTAACGGTATTAATATGAGTACAAATGCAGTGGGTTCAAGTCGGAATCATTTATACTTTGAGCCAATGCGAGCAGCAAGGCACAAATCGTGCTGCGTCTGAACCAAACAATAAAGAGTAGAGTGCAATGAGTATTAAATCAGATAAGTGGATACGCCGGATGGCGCAAGAGCACGGCATGATCGAGCCGTTTGTGCCGGGCCAAGTGAAAGAGCTCAATGGCGAGCGGATTGTGTCGTACGGCACATCGAGTTATGGCTACGATATTCGGTGTGCCGATGAGTTTAAGGTCTTCACGAATATCAATTCGACCATTGTTGACCCGAAGAATTTCGATGAAGGTAGCTTTGTCGATGTATCGGGTAAAGGCTATTGTATTATCCCACCAAATTCTTTTGCTTTAGCCCGCACGGTAGAGTATTTCCGTATTCCACGGAATGCCTTGACGATTTGCTTGGGTAAATCAACTTATGCGCGTTGCGGCATTATTGTGAACGTAACGCCCTTTGAGCCTGAGTGGGAAGGGTATGTGACTTTAGAGTTTTCCAATACCACGCCATTGCCTGCCAAGATTTACGCCAACGAAGGCGTGGCGCAAGTGCTGTTTTTTGAAGCTGATGCTGATGATGTGTGCGAAACCAGCTACGGTGATCGCAACGGCAAGTATCAAGGTCAAGTTGGCGTCACACTACCTCGAACTTAATTTATGCCTATATTCAAGCAGGCCTCTTCGGAGGCCTGTTTGCTTTTGTGGGTAATATAATTCATAATAATATTATATAAATTAATATTATTTTTGGGGTTTCAAAATGACAGAAAATTATCGTGGCTTAGTTCAAAGCATCAGTGGCAAATTGCGTGAGTTTGCTAAAGAAATTCCAGATACTCAGCAGGGCTTTATGCAAACGGCAAAAGCGACACATACCGACGGTGCGCTTAGCAAAAAACACAAAGAGTTGATGGCGATGAGCATTGCGATTGCTGCGCGTTGCCAAGGTTGTCTCGGTTTTCATGCGCAAGCGTGCGTGAAATTGGGCGTGACGCGTGCTGAATTTATGGAAATGCTACAAGTTGCTGTGTATATGGGCGGTGGCCCAAGCGTAATGACGGGCGCAGAGGCTTTGTTAGCGTTTGAAGAGTTTGGTGGCGAAAAAGCAGCTGCTTAATTAGGAATTTTTGATGTATATGCTTGTAGATAATGAATAGTAATCCCTACAAGCATATACATGTTATTAGTATGAATTTATTCTTTCTTTCCCGTTTTAAACTCACTCGCCGCGCGCAAGATGCCGCGCATGATATCGAGTTCTTCGCGTTCCATTTGCGCTCGTACAAACAGGCGACGTAGGCGTGGCATCAGTCGTTTTGGTGCATTTGGTTTCAAAAAGCCGATTGTCAGCAAGACTTCTTCAAAATGTTCAAAAAATAACTCAACGGCTTGATGTGGCGCGCGCTCGCGGTTTTCTTCTAGGTAGCGAACGTCATCGTAGTCATTCTCAAAGCAGGCGGTGCGTAATTCGTAGACCAGTACTTGAACAGCTTGCGATAAATTCAGGCTGGAATAATCGGGATTGGTCGGGATCGTAACGCGGCGATTGCATTGCTCAAGTTCGGCAATCGTTAAACCGCTGGTTTCTGCACCAAATACCAAAGCAACCGCTGCGCCGGTTCTGGCCGCTTGTACGAGTTCAGGCGCAAGTTGGCGCGGTGTTTGTAAAGGCTGTGATAGTTCACGGCGACGCGCGGTAAGTGCCACTTGCAGTGTGGTGCCTTCGAGCGCTTCTTCCATTGAGCTAACGACTTTGGCGTTGGCCAAAATATCGCGCGCGCTGGAGGCGAGCGCATCGGCGACTTCGGAAGGAAACTCTTTCGGGTTGATTAGATAGAGTTGGGTTAGTCCCATGGTTTTCATCGCACGGGCAGTCGAGCCGATATTGCCGGGGTGGCTGGTGTGGGAAAGCACCACACGAATATGGGCTAAGCAGTCGGTTTCATTGTGGGTCATCATGAGTCTTTCGCTGGGTGTGGCGGGTAAATCGACCTGAATGTTGGGTAAATCGCAAGTTTTAACTATTTGATTTGATTCTTTATTCATAATCGGGTTTATTAGTCCGTGCGAGACGGGTAGAATACGTCCTTAAATTTATCGATCTTTTTTAATAGTGAGAAGTCATGCATCCAATGCTGAACACTGCGGTGCGCGCTGCGCGTCGCGCCGCCACCGTCATTCAACGTGCGTCGAATAATCTGGACCTAATTACACCTGAAAAAAAAGGTCACAACGATTTTGTGACTGAGGTTGATCGTGCTGCAGAACAAGCCATTATCGAAACGATTTTAGAAGCTTATCCGAATCATGCGATTTTAGCAGAGGAGTCGGGCAAGCGCGGTAATTCTGAATACGTTTGGATTATCGATCCGCTTGATGGTACTACGAATTTCTTGCATGGCTTCCCACAATACGCCATTTCGATCGCGCTGGAACACAAAGGCGTGATCACTCAAGCCGTGGTATATGACCCAAATCGCAACGATTTGTTCACTGCAACGCGTGGCGTTGGTGCATTCTTGAATGACCGCCGTATCCGTGTTTCAAAAGTGCGTGAATTGTCTGACGCGCTGGTTGGTACAGGTTTTCCGTACACCAAATTCAATAATCTAGAAAACTACCTGAATATTTTCCGCGATATGGCGCAAAAAGCCGCTGGCGTGCGTCGCCCTGGTGCTGCTGCGCTGGATTTGGCCTATGTGGCTTGTGGTCGCTTTGACGGTTTCTTTGAGTTCGATTTGAAACTGGTTGATATCGCTGCGGGTACCTTGCTGGTTCAAGAAGCGGGTGGGTTGGTAACAGATCTGAACGGCGAAGAAAAATTCCTTGAGTCTGGTGATGTACTTTGTGGTACGCCACGCGTGTTTGGCCAAATGCTGTCAGTGATTCGTGGTCATCTGAAGTAAGCAGTGTTGCAACTCTGCGCCATGTAATGTGATTTCTTGAGTGCTTAAAAAGCAGGGGCTGATAGCCTCTGCTTTTGCGTAATATTCTTATTGATCTTAGTGCCGATGGGGCGGGATTTTATATTCAGTATGCTTAAAATTTAAAATCACTTGTGTGAAGAGGATGCGAAACCAAAACGGAGTGGTTATAAGCTAATCTCTCGTTAAGCATGAAACTCTTGTCAAAAAACGCTACGATTTATGGATATTTTTTTAATATTTCGAGGCTGATCTTGAATTTATTAAGGAGTATGTACTTGTAGTCATTGAAACGTAATGGCTTCAGTTGTATACATGCCTTACTATACTGCGACATAGCGTCCGGTATCTTTGAACCATAGTGTCAGTGAATTGGCTGGCGCGGGCTTGGCAAACATAAATCCTTGCGCTTCATCGCAGCCTAAAGTGCGTAAAATACTCGCTTGTTGTGGGAACTCAACCCCTTCGGCAATCACGCTGATTCCTAGTTTATGTCCTAAATTAATCACCATTTCGGCAATGCTGCTGTCGCTATTGTTGAGCGCCATATTCCGCACAAATGCACGGTCAATTTTTAAACGGTCTGCATTCAGTTTTTGTAAGTAAGCCAACGATGAAAAACCAGTCCCAAAATCATCAATAGCAAGTTTGATGCCGAGCTTTTTAAGTTTTTCAATCGTTTGAATAACGGCTTCTGGGTTTTGCATTGCGACCGATTCGGTAATTTCAACTTCTAATAATCCGGCTGGAATTTCGTACTCACGAATTGCGTTGGCGAGTTGAGTGATTAAGCCTGGATGATTAAACTGAATCATGGAAACATTGACAGCCATGCTCAGGTCATCGAGTCCCTCTTTATGCCACGCATTTAATTGCTTGCACACCGTTTCTAAGACAAAAGTACCCAGCTCAATAATTAGACCTGATTGCTCAGCTAGTGGGATGAATTGGTCTGGTGGGATAAAACCACCATCAGGTTGCGGCCAGCGAACGAGGGCTTCTACACCAATCACATAACCTGTAGCTAGGTTAATCTGTGGTTGGTAGAAAACAGTCAGTTGCTCATTTTTGATTGCATTTTCGAGGTCATGCAGCAAATCAAGACGCTGTTTTGATGCTCGGCTCATCGCTGGTGAGTACCACAGCAGTTCACCACGATTATATTTTTTAGCTTGATTTAGCGCGATTGTAACGTCTTTTAGGCAGCCAATGCCCGATGGGTCGGTATCCCAAACATTGGCAGCGGCGACGGTGACGTGAATACGCAGTAAATGTGATGCCACAGAGAAGGGTTGAATAAAAATATCAAGAATTGATTGGATTTCAGCTTCTGATAATTCACCTGCCACCGCAAACACATCGATTGCAACTCGGGCTAATAAAAGTGAGTCTTTTAAATGTAACTTGATACGTTGAACGATACTTTGGAGCAATTGATCACCAATGAGATGGCCCAGCGCATCATTAATTTGTGAAAAATGATCAATGTCGATGAGCAATACTGTTTTCGATTTTTTCTCTAAATAGAATTGGCTGAGCTGTGCAACAAATTGAGTACGATTGGCGATATGGCATAGTGGGTCGATATAAGCTAAATCTTGCATTTGTTTGAATAACGTCAGATTTTCGAATCCCACTGCAATACTCGTTGAAAAGACTTCAAGTAATTGTCTTTCGGTGGCACTCAGTATTCTATTTGTTTCCAAATAAATTGCGGTATCTTCATCAGCAGGTCTAGATAGGTAAATGATGACGTAATTATTCTCGAATAGTGAGGTTTTAGAGCGCAGCGTATGCTCAATTGTATTGGCGATTTCTAGATTTTTGGCTTCGCCAAGAGTCTCAGTTGTGAAGTGAGTAAAATGCCCCGTGCTTGCTAAAATTTGCCATTCATACTGGGGTTTTTTACCTTTGCGCTTTAAAATTCGATTGCAAATAATCCCATCAGACTGCAATGCCAGTAAGCCAGCGAGCTGATTTAAAATGGCATATGAAAATGAATCAATTGAGCGGCGCTCAAAAAGAGAGGCTGATGCTTCGATAATCATTTCAAGACCACGGCGGCTCGTATTGATTGCGCGAATCTGCTGGTAAGAGCGTATTGCCGTCGTCATCATGGTTAGTAAGCGATTTTGGGTGAGCTCTGCTTTGTTTTTATAGTCATTGATGGCGTAGTCCCTGATGACTTGGAACTCGGGTGCGTAGCCTGGATGTCCAGTTCGAAGGATGATACGTACATCTTGTAGATTGAGCTGATTACGTACTTGTTTTGCAACCTCTAAACCTTCTTCGTCATTTTCCATGACAACATCAAGTAAAATAACGGCGATATCATGCTCTTGGGTTAGTACTTTAATCGCCTCACTGCCGCTATAGGCATGCAAAAACTCAATTTTACGCTCAACAATTAGCGTGTTTTTTAAAGCAAACTCAGTCGTTAGATGTACATCAGGTTCATCGTCGACGATTAATACACGCCATGCTAAGTCGTTTTCAACATCGTTGTTATTTTCATCAGCAAACAGTATTTGTTCATCATCAACAATCATGCTAAGTGTCCAGTTTGAGTTCTGCCAAGGTACGCATAAGATTTGAGCGGCATTTAACTCATTAAGTTATCTTACTTCATAGCAGTAAACGGGGCTTTTATCTAGCTGATTGAATTTCAAAGTGCAGGCAGATTAGTTGGTTATCATCTTAGTAAGTGCGAGGGTTCAGTAAAAGTACACGACTTAAAGGTCGTAGAGGGCTATTAGGGGATTCCATTCTATTGGCAAAGCTGCTTATTGAGTGAAGGTTTGCTTATTAGGCTATTCTAGCTGCAGCTTTGTGCCGCGGGTTTTTGCGATAGCTCTGTTTTTAGTCCGCTTTAGTTGCCGCTATACATGCGATTTGGATTGATGTAAGCTAATAGCATGAAATTTTTTCGTGTATTCTTTTTTTGTGTGTTAGCAATTGTGCTGCCGGTTAATTCCGTGCTGGCACAAATACCTGCATACGCAAAAATGATGAGCGTTAATACACAGGATGGGCCACATCAACATGATGAAGCTGGCGCAGGTTTAAGTAAAACCCCGAGCAAAGATAAATTACATGTTCATCAAGGTCTTTTTGGTAAGACCAGTGTGCATGTGCATGAGCCTATAGTGAATCGCACCGAGTTTCGCGGAGGCTGTTTGGTTTGAGTCAGACCAACACGGCCTGCTCGCTTTGATTACGATAATAGTTTGCCTCTGCTTCCGCGGGTGGAATGTGGCCAATCGACCCCAGCAAACGATGCTGATTGAACCACGAAACCCATTCCAATGTCGCTAGTTCCACGGATTCTAGACTTTTCCAAGGTCCCAAACGGTGAATCACTTCTGTTTTGTAGAGCCCGTTAATCGTCTCTGCTAATGCATTGTCGTAACTATCACCGGTCGTGCCAACGGATGGCTCGATGCCAGCTTCAGTCAATCGTTCGGTGTAGCGAATCGAAACATATTGCGAACCTCGGTCGCTGTGATGAATCAACGCCTCACGCTCTGGCTGTCGCGCCCAAAGGGCTTGCTCCAACGCATCCAGCACAAACTCGGTTTGCATGTTGCGGCTCACTCGCCAGCCCACGATATAACGAGCAAAAACATCGATCACAAAAGCTACATAGACAAAGCCTTGCCAAGTCGACACGTAGGTAAAATCCGACACCCAGAGTTGATTCGGTCGTTCGGCTACGAATTGACGATTTACATGATCGCGGGGGCAAGCAACGGCAGGATCGGGACGTGTCGTTCGCACCGCTTTGCCACGCGATACGCCGCGTAAACCGAGGCTTCGCATCAAGCGTTCAACGGTACAGCGCGCCACAGTATGTCCATCTCGCTTGAGCTGCCGCCATACTTTTACCGCACCGTACACCTGATGATTCAATTGCCAGACACGCTCAATTTCACCGCTCAGTTGCTCATCACGAATGGTACGCTGACAACGCAAAGCTGGATTGCGCAGCCGAGCGGCGTAACGTCGATAGGCTGACGGGGCGACCTGTAATAGCTTGCAGATCGGCTCGACCCCGTGCTGCTCACGGTGGGTATCGATGAATCCTCTTACGATTTCAAGCGGCGGTCGAGCTCCGCCTGTGCGAAATACGCGCTGGCCAGTCGCAGAATTTCGTTGGCTTTTTTAAGTTCGCGCACTTCGCGTTCTAGCGCTTTAATGCGTTCGTTCTCTGCTGAATTTTTGTTGGCTTGAACGGTATCGCCACCTTGCCGACGGCACCATGTGCGCAGCGTTTCTGGCGTGCAGCCTATTTTGCTGGCAATTGAAACGAGGGTTGCCCATTCAGATGGATATTCGGCAAGGTGCTCAATGACCATGCGAACAGCCCGTTCGCGGACTTCGGGGGAAAAGTGAGTTGATTTCTTCATAGCGCCATTCTCTCAAGAATTGGAGCCGCCGCGAAACCCGGTGCGATTCAGTCCTTAAGGGTTGGATTTATTTTCTGCGACTGATGCGTCTTTTCTGACTGATTGGCCAATATCAATGATTGGCTGGTTTTCTATGAAAATGATGATAGGGTAATCCCCCCATTTTTAAGCGAGGTTTGAAGTAGACGGTTAAGCAGCTAATGCTAACTTTTGTTTCGGGGTAATGCCACCCAAAGCCATATTTGGCCGTTCATTGTTGTAAGTCCAAACCCAATCGGTCGCGAATTCTTGGATTTCGGCTACCGATTCAAATTGGTAGTGATTAAGCCAGTCGTATCGCACCGTCCGGTTGTAGCGCTCCACATATGCATTTTGTTGTGGATTGCCTGGCTGGATATACATCAGTCGGATGCCCAGCTTTTCCGCCCAGTCTTTGACCTTTTGGCTAATGTATTCTGGACCATTGTCACAGCGAATCGCTTTGGGCTGACCTCGCCATTCGAGCACTTGATTCAAAGCTCGAATGACCCGTTCTGCTGGCAGCGATAAATCAATTTCCATCGCCAGCGCTTCACGATTGAAATCGTCAATGACATTGAACAGTCGGATACTGCGCCCATCCGCCAGTTGATCATGCATGAAATCCATTGACCAGCATTCGTTCGCCGCCTCAGGCACTGCCAACGCTTCAGGCTTGGCGCGCTCAATGCGGCGCTTAGGTTTGATGCGCAGATTCAATTCCAGCTCTCGATAAATCCGGTATACCCGCTTGTGATTCCAGTGAAATCCTTTGACGTTGCGTAGATGCAAAAAGCACAACCCGAATCCCCAGTTACGCTGATTGTGGGTCAAGCGAATTAGATGATCGGCAATCTCATTATTGACTGCAGAGTGGCGGGATTGGTAGCGATAACAAGTTTGGCTAATGCCAAAGGCCTGACAGGCCAAACCAATGCTCATGCCATGACGTTGCACCGCTTGGTGGGCCATCTCACGCCGCTGAGATGGCTTTACCACTTTTTTTCGAGCGCCTCCTTCACAATCTCGGCTTTGAGGCGTTCTTCGGCATACATTTTTTTGAGGCGTCGGTTTTCGTCTTCGAGTTCTTTGAGTCGCGCCATGAGCGAAGCATCCATGCCGCCGAATTTAGCGCGCCATTTGTAAAACGTGGCTGAGCTAAAGCCGTGCTCGCGGCACAGCTCAGGCACTGGTGAACCGCCTTCGGCTTGCTTGAGAATAGCGATGATTTGGCTGTCAGAAAAACGTGATGATTTCATGGAGAACTTCCTCGGTGCTGATGGGAGAAAATTCTACTTAAAACGACGATTATTTGGTGGGGGGATTACCATAGGTACACCATCATGCAATCAAAACGATTTTATGCACCCATTTTGTGGTGCACATTCATCGCGTTGCCAGCGCAAGCTGCAACAATCAAAGAGGCTTTTGCACTAGCGAGCCAACTTGATGAGCCAACTTATGCTGCGCAACAAAACAAGGCAAAAAGCGCGCTGCGCAATGCGCAATCGATGACGCCAGAGCCTTTATCTCTGACGATCTCAGGGATCAATTCACTCAACGATAATTTGTCGCCCACCCAAGATGCTCGTGAGTACGAGGTCGAGCTGGGTATTCCTTTGTGGCAATGGGGGCAAAAAGATCGGCTGTTAACGCAGCTCAATCATTTAAATCAGCTCGAACAAAGTCAGTTGATGTTTGATCGCTGGGAGCTGGCAGGCCAGCTACGTGAAGCGGTGTGGGCAGCGCGCTTGGCCAAATTATCGCAAGAAAGCGCGCAGCAAAAACTGCAGGCGCTAGAAAAAATAAGCCAAGATTTAGCGCGTCAACTCAAAGCGGGTGAGGTGGCGCCCTTGGATGTCAATCAAGCCAAGCAAGCAGTGCTGGAAGCACAGTTGCAATTAGCGCTCAGCCAGCAGGTGTTTATGGAAAGTCTGCAACAGTTTCAGGCGCTTGCAGGTGAAACGCCCTTGCCGGATGAAGCCGAAGCGCTCCCCATTTCGCTCGATGCCCTTGCTCATCCGCAGCGCCAAGCTTTGCAAGCGCAGACCGATTTGGCGCGAGCTCAATTGGCGCAAGCGCAATACGACACCAGCGATACACCCGAGCTGGCACTGAGCCTTGCGCGTGAGCGAGGTTCGCCTGATGAGTCGTATAAAAACTTCGGCAAAATCTCTTTGCGCATCCCATTTGGTTCCGATGGCCGAACGCAAGCGCGCGTAACAAGCGCGAATGCGGAATTAATCAATGCGCAAACGCGGATACAGCGGTCGGAACGGCAAGTCAGCGCGCAGCAGCAAGCTGCCAAACAAGCTCGTACGCAGGCCAGTCTTCAGTTGCAAACAGCACAGCAGAGTTTGCAATTGGCCACTCAAGCATGGGACTGGCAGCAACGCAGCTACCGTGCTGGGCAGACCAGTTTGACGACCTATCTCACTGCCCAAGTCGATTTCCTTGAACGCGGCTTTGCCGTGCAGCGAGCCGAGTTAGAACTTGGTCGCGCTCATTCACGATATTTACAATCTATTGGGGTATTGCCATGAAGCTTATTTTTATATTGATCTACAGCCTGATACTCAGTGCTACAGCTTGGGCACATGGTGATGATGATCATGGTGCTACACCGCAAGCGACACCGATGCAGCAAGCCGTATCCAGCTCTGAAAGTGCATCGAGTGATTTTGAAATTTTGGCGCAGATGGACGGCGAAACCCTCACGATTTATCTCAATCGTTTCGCTGACAATCAACCCATCAACAATGCCACCCTCGAAGTGGAAAGCGGTGCATTTAAGGCCAAACTCAAGGCGGTAGCCTCAGGGGTTTATCAAGCGCCTGCCGCGCCCTTGGCTAAAGTCGGTGAGCATCCGCTCATGATGACGCTGATCGCTGGTAAGCAGTCCGATTTATTGGAAACCACCCTAAAAGTCGCTGCACCCGCGGTTGCGACTGCGCCGCAAACTCACATTCAATCATGGCTATTGATCGGTAGCGGTGGCTTAGCCCTAGTACTTATGCTGGTGGCGCTGCGCCGTCGTGGAGGAAATAAATAATGAAATTCAATGCAATGTTTCTCAGCCTAAGTATTTTATTTATTCCAATGGCGACATGGGCCCATGGTGATGACGATCATGCGCACGATGAAGCACCAGCGGTGAACACGGCCAATAAACCACAACGCCTGCCTGATGGCCGCGTATTTGTACCTAAGCTCACGCAATTTCAACTTGATATTCGCACGCAGGTAGCTCAAACCAGCTCGGCGGCCAAAACCATCGAACTCAACGGCCATGTGGTGATGAACCCTAATTATGGCGCGCGTGTTCAGGCCAGTAGTGGTGGTCGAGTCAGTGCCCCTGCAGGCGGTTTACCGCTACTCGGTAGCAAGGTTAAAAAAGGCCAAATCCTAGCGTCGATTAAACCTGCGCAAGGAAGTTACGAAGTGGCGCAGCAGCAAGCTCAATTGGCCGAAGCGCGCTCTAACTTAGCGCAAGCCGAGCAAACTGTAGCGCGACTGCGCCAACTTGAAGGCTCGGTGCCGCGTAAAGATATTGAAGCCGCGCAAGCGCAGCTCAATTCTGCGCGTGCGCTCAATTCTGCGCGTGCGCTCAATGCCGCTCTATCAAGCGCCAGTAGCGGTGAAGTTTTACGCGCCAGTTTGGATGGCGTGCTGGCCAGTAGCAATGTGGTGAACGGTCAGGTGATTGATCCCGCCACGATCTTGTTTGAAATTGTCGATCCGAAAGGGTTTTTGATTGAAGCCCTCGCTTACGATCCAGCAATGATTACGCAAATCGAGAGCGCGGCATTTAATGGGGTCAAATTGCGTTATTTAGGCGGTGCCAGCGCTTTGCGTGATGGCGCTTTGCCGATGTTATTTGCGCCGACTGAAGCAACGCCTTTGGCTTTGGGGCAAGTGGTCAAAGTCGTCGCCCATACCCGAGAGCAAACGCGGGGTGTGGTTTTGCCTGCCAGTGCGGTCGTGAAAAATGCGAGTAATCAGAACGTGGTGTGGGTGCTAGAACAAGCGCAGGTATTGCGTGCCGTGGCGGTGCAGCCGATGCCACTCGATGGTCAGCGCGTTTTAGTGGGCCAACTCAAAGATGGTCAGCGCATCGTAGTGCAAGGCGCCAATCTGATTAACCAGATTCGATAGGGAGGCATCATGTTTAGTTGGATTGTGAATGCCAGTTTAAAAAACCGGCTATTTGTGGTTACCATTGCGGTGATCATGATGATTTATGGCGGCTACACCGCCAGCCACATGCCAGTGGATGTGTTTCCAGATTTGAATAAACCGACGGTGACCATCATGACCGAAGCGGGCGGAATGGCGCCTGAAGAAGTGGAGCAATTGATCAGTTTCCCACTAGAAACTTCGCTCAACGGCATGCCCGGCGTCACGCGAGTCCGCTCGGTGTCGGGCGTGGGATTGTCAATTATTTATGCCGAATTTGCTTGGGGTTCGGACATTTATCGCAATCGCCAGTTGGTTGCTGAGCGATTGGCCGAAGTAAAGTCTCAGCTTCCTGATGGCATTAGCCCAACGATGGGCCCGATTTCATCCGTCATGGGTGAAATTATGCTGATTGCTTTTCCGATTGTGGATCAAGGGCAAAATCAGCAGGCCAATCCGCAGCAAGGCATGGCGGTGCGCGAGTACGTTGATTTTGTACTACGCCCTCGCCTGCTCTCGATACCGGGCGTGGCGCAGGTGATCCCGATTGGGGGAGAGGTGCGTCAATTTCGTGTCGAACCCAATTTTGCCATGATGGCTCAATTGTCTATTGGGTATGAAGATATAGAGAACGCAATCAATGGCTTTTCAGGCAATACAAGTGGTGGGTATCTAGAGCAAAATGCACGCGAATATTTGATTCGCAATGTAGGGCGAACCACCAAGCTAGAAGACATGCAAAACCTCGCGGTCAAGGTCAACAACGGTCAGCCGGTGTTGCTCAAACAAGTGGCCGAGGTGAAGTTTGCTCCAGCCTTTAAGCGCGGTGATGCAGGTTTTGGCGGCCAGCCGGCAGTGATTGTCGGGGTGCAAAAACAGCCGACTGCGGATTCGGTGCGGGTGACGCGTGAGGTTGAAGCGGCGCTAGCTAGTCTGAGCAAATCATTGCCGGCGGGTGTTAGCACGCCCAAAGTCTCGTTCCGTCAGGCCGACTTTATTGAAGCCTCGGTCAATAACGTCGAAGAAGCGCTGCGCGATGGCGCGATTATGGTCGCGGTGATTTTATTTCTGTTTTTAATGAACACCCGAACCACGATTATTTCGCTGACGGCAATTCCTTTGTCGTTAGCGCTGACCTTTCTCATCTTCAAGGCGATGGGCTTATCAGTCAATGTGATGACCTTAGGCGGCTTGGCGATTGCGATTGGCGAACTGGTCGATGATGCCTTGGTCGACGTTGAAAACGTGTTGCGGCGCTTAAAGGAGAAAAAGCCACAAGGTGCGATCGCCTCAATCAAAGTGATTGCCGATGCGTGTAATGAAGTGCGCTCGGGCGTGGTCGTGGCAACGCTGGTGGTGGTGTTGGTGTTTGTGCCGCTGTTTGCCTTGCCGGGGATGGAAGGACGTTTGTTTGCGCCATTGGGCATCGCTTATATCACGTCGATTTTGGCCAGTTTATTGGTTGCGCTCACGGTCACGCCGGTGATGTGTTACTACTTGCTGCCCAAGATGAAGCAGATCGAGCATGGCGATTCAAAACTGGTGCAATGGTTAAAGCGCCACGATCAGCGTTTGCTGGAGGGCTCATTTGATCGTGCACGAAGCCTGCTGGCTGGCGGTGTACTGATGCTGGTGGTAGCGATGGCGAGTCTGCCGTTTTTGCCGCGCGCATTTTTGCCTGCCTTTAACGAAGGCACTTTGCTGGTGAGTTTGCTGCTCAACCCAGGCACGTCGCTGGCCGAATCCAATCGGATTGGAAAATTGGCCGAAACACTGGTGCAGCAAGTGCCTGAAGTGGAAAGCGTCGGTCGCCGCACAGGTCGAGCCGAGTTGGATGAGCATGCTGAGGGCGTGCATACCAGTGAGCTGGATATTGACTTGAAAGCATCAGATCGACCGCGTGATGAAGTCTTGGCTGATATTCGGCAACGATTATCCAGCCTGCCAGCCACCGTGATGTTGGGGCAACCGATTTCGCACCGACTCGACCATTTGCTCTCAGGGGTTCGAGCGCAAATTGCCTTAAAAATCTACGGCGATGATCTTGATACACTGCGAACGCAAGCGGCTGACTTGCAACAAAAGCTATCCGGTATTGAAGGGCTCACCGATTTGCAAATCGAAAAGCAGGTTTTGATTCCACAAATCAAGGTGCAAATTGACTACGACCGTGCCGCTCAACTGGGTGTCGCGCCGGGCACTTTGCTCAAAACGCTGGAAGCCTTGAGCGAAGGCGATACGGTGGCGCAGATTGTGGATCAAAATAAGCGCTTTGATCTGGTGATTCGCCTGCCGGATGCCGCACGTGATGCCGCGGGTTTAGCCAATATTTTGATCGATACCCCACATGGCAAGGTGCCATTGTCGCAAGTGGCAACGATTGAGGAAGGTGATGGCCCTAATCAGATCGGTCGGGAAAATGGTCGTCGTCGGATCGTGATCTCCGCCAACACCGATGGCAGCGATATGGCGCAAATCATCGCCCAAATGCGCGGCGTCTTAGCGACCAACACCATGCCGGAAGGCTATTTCGTCAGCCTAGAAGGACAATTTCAAGCCCAAGAAGACGCGACGCAACTGATCGCATTGCTATCGCTCTTATCGCTGGCCTTGATTTTTATGGTGCTGTACACGCGCTACCAATCTGCGGTGCTGGCCACGATTATTATGGCCAATATCCAATGGCGCTGATCGGTAGCGTGGTGGCGATGTGGCTGGGTGGGATTACGTTGTCTGTCGCGTCGATGGTGGGCTTTATTACGCTCACTGGGATTGCGACTCGTAACGGCATTTTGAAAGTCAGTCACTACATCAATTTATGTAAATTCGAAGGAGAAACCTTTAGTAAAGAGATGATTGTGCGCGGCTCATTAGAACGGTTAACGCCGGTGTTAATGACCGCATTGACTGCGGCACTGGCCTTAACGCCACTGCTGTTTGCGGCTGATGCACCGGGCAAAGAAATTCTGCACCCCGTTGCCGTAGTGATCTTTGGTGGGCTGATTAGCTCAACGATTCTCGATACTTTACTGACTCCGCTGATGTTCTGGCTCTTTGGCGAGAAGCCATTGCAACGCTTATTAGATGAAAAAAATGAAACGACGTTTTAGTTGCCTTACTAACCTAGATAAGCAAAGGAAATAGCATGAAAAAAATATTAATCGCACTGGCTCTGTTTTCCAACATGGCATTTGCAGATGGTGAAATGAAAGCGGCGCACGGTGGTGTCATGGCGGAAGCTAGCGCAGGAACCCGCGCCGAACTAAGCACCCAAGGCAATATGTTGATGGTGTATCTCACGACGCACAGTGACCAAGCGATTGCGACCAAAGGGGCGGTGGCGGAATTAACACTGCTTAATGGCGCTGATAAACAAGCCGTAAAACTCCTGCCATCGGGTGATAATTCATTTATGGCGCAAGGACAATACAAGGCTGTTGCAGGTAGCAAAGCCCTACTAAAAGTTACTTTGCCCAGTAAACCGACGGAGCAATTTCGATTTGTTTTGAAGTAGATGGGGTGGGTATTGCTATAAAGATACTTAAAATAAATAATTTTATGGCAATACCCTTATAGAAATTGAGGCGGAACTGTTTATTTGCGCCATAGTCACGCAATTGTATGTCCTCATTTTTTGACATTTAGCCGAAGAGCTTGAGCTAAATAATCTATGTTAATACTGAAATTTTAAGCGCTGAGTAGACGCTTCCGAATAAAAATTGTCTAGATTCTAAAAAAAAAGTATATCCATCAAGTGTTTAAGTGCTTCTAGCTCAGGTAAAATCCGCTCCCATCATAAAAATCAGGTCCATCCTTTACGCGGGTGACCACTTGGAGAATTCATGTCAAATCAAGGTGAGGGCAAGATTGTTGTTGCCGCTTTATATCAATTTGTCACGCTGAGCGATTACGTCGCACTGCGCGAGCCGCTTTTACAAACGATGATCGATCTGGATGTGCATGGCACATTGCTGCTGGCCGATGAAGGCATTAACGGCACGGTGGCAGGAACGCGCGCGGGGATTGATGGCCTGTTGGCGTGGTTGCGTTCTGATCCGCGCTTGGTGAATGTCGATCATAAAGAGTCATATTGCGACGAGCAGCCGTTTTTGCGTACCAAAGTGAAATTAAAAAAAGAAATCGTCACTTTGGGCGTACCGGGCGTTGATCCGAATAAAGCCGTCGGCACCTATGTCGAGCCCAAAGATTGGAATGCGATTATTTCCGATCCAGAAGTATTGGTGATCGACACGCGTAATGATTATGAAGTGGCGATTGGTACGTTTGAGCGCGCGATTGATCCGAAGACCGAAACGTTCCGCGAGTTTCCTGAATATGTCAAAGAGCATTTCGATCCAGCAGTTCACAAAAAAGTCGCGATGTTTTGCACTGGCGGGATTCGCTGCGAGAAAGCGTCGAGTTATATGCTCGGTGAGGGTTTTGAAGAGGTTTACCACTTGAAAGGTGGGATTTTGAAATACCTCGAAGAAGTGCCGCAGGAAGAGACGTTATGGAAGGGCGATTGCTTTGTTTTCGACAATCGCGTTACGGTGCGTCATGATTTGAGCGAGGGAGATTTTGAGTTGTGTCACGCTTGCCGTCAGCCAGTTTCAAGCGAAGAGCGTCAATCGCCGCAATATGTAGCAGGGATTAGTTGCCCGCATTGCTATGATACGTTGAGCGAAAAAACGCGCCAAGGCGCGATGGAGCGCCAAAAGCAAATCGAATTGGCAAAGAAACGCCAGCAGCCTAGCCCATTGGGTCGCAAAATGAGGAAGCCAGCGAAGTAAAGTTTGTTGATTTGAGGAGAGGAAAATAAAGCCCAGCAGATGCTGGGCTTTTTGCTGGGTATATTAATGAAGGCATTATTTAATATTGCCTAGGTTGATATACCTAGATGCTTGCTTTGAAGGTGTCACATTGCCCCGCATCGCCGCTGTCCATGCCGCGCTTAAACCACGCCATGCGCTGTTCAGATGTGCCGTGTGTGAACGAGTCGGGCATTACGCTGTGGCCAGCATTTTTTTGCAAGGTGTCGTCGCCAATGGCATTCGCAGCCACAAGGGCTTCTTCCATATCACCCGCTTCAAGCAGGCCTTTTTTCGCTGCGTAATGCCCCCACACGCCTGCATAGCAGTCGGCTTGCAACTCCAAGCGTACAGATAAAGCATTGCCTTTGGCTTTGGAGACTTGCTGCTGCTTTTGGTGAACTTGGCCAGAGATACCTGTCAGGTTCTGAATGTGATGGCCGACTTCGTGCGCGATCACATAGGCTTGTGCAAAGTCGCCGGGCGCGCCGAGTTTTTTGTGCATGTCGTCAAAAAAGCCTAGGTCAAGATACACCTTGCTGTCGGCTGGACAATAAAACGGGCCGACCGCCGAGGTGGCGCTGCCGCAGGCGGTTTCTACGCCGTTGCGAAATAACACTAATTTTGGTTGTTGATAGGTTTGGCCCGATTCCTGGAAAATCGTCTGCCAAGTGTCTTGGGTATCGGTCAGCGTTTTGACGACTTGTGATTTGACTTGATCATTGTCGGTGGCGGTATTGACGGGGCCAGCTTGCTGGGTGGGTGCACTACCTTCAGGCCATTGCATCACCATGCCAAGAATTTCGACTGGATTTTTGCCCATGACTAAGCCAATCACAATGACGATGGCGATACCTGCGAGACTGAGCTTGCCACCGCCACGCCGACCTGAGCCACTACTGGCGCGACGGTCTTCGACATTGCTATGGTCTTCCGGCATTTTATCCCAACGCATTTGCTGCTCCTGTGTCTATTTTGGATTGAGTGCTTGAAGCAGCTCGTTTTCTAACTGAGTAACGATTTTTTCGTCACCGAGAGCGCGGCCGAAAATCAAAAAATTATCCTCGGCACGCTCGCCCAAAGTCATAATTTTAGCTGATTGAATTTCGATCCGGTTGGCGGCTAAAATTCGCGCAATGGTCGATAGCAAGCCGGGTCGATCGCCCGCAACGACAGATAACACGTGATATTTGCCTTTTTCATCAGGGCGAATTTGCACATGCGTTTTGACGGGAAAGTGCTTTTGCTGTCGGGAGAGGCGGCCGGTTGGCGCAGCTTGAATCGGCATTTTTTTATTAATGCGCTCGCTCAACTCAAATTCAACATAATTAATCAGATCGCGATACGAGGTATGCAGGCTATCGGGGATGAAGACGTAAAACGTATCGAGCGCATAGCCGTGATGCGTGGTGTGAATTTGTGCATCAAAAATCGAGTAACCCGCGCGCTCAAAAAAGCTACAAATTTGCACGAATAAATCAGTCTGGTCAGGCCCGTAAACGACCACTTGTAGCCCTTCGCCGGATTCGGAAATCTTGGCGCGAACGATGGTTTCATCAGAATGGGTACGGGCAAATAGCATCCGTGTATGCCATGCAATATCGCGGGCATCGTGGCGAAGGAAATACACGGTATCGAGTAATTTCCAAAAGCCTTCGTGCGCATCATTACGCAAACCATATAAGCGCAACAGACGGAGGGCTTCCTCTTGGCGCTCACTCAGCCAAGCGTGGCCGCTTTCGCGATTGAGAAAACCTTGGGTGCCTTTGTATAAGTCTTCGAGTAGCTTGGCTTTCCAGGCATTCCAGACTTTCGGGCTGGTGCCACGAATATCGGCGACGGTGAGCAAATACAGCGCATTGAGTCGGCGCTGAGTGCCCACCAATGCTGCAAATTCGGTAATGACGTCTGGGTCGTATACGTCTTGTTTTTGCGCGATGGACGACATCGTTAAATGGTGACGAACCAACCAGACAATGAGGTCGGCATCTTCACTCGGTAGTGGGTGTTGCGCGCACCAAGCGCGGGTGATGTCTTCGCCGATTTGTGAATGATCACCGCCACGACCTTTGCCGATGTCGTGAAAAAGCGCGGCTAAGTAGAGGACTTCAGGATGATCAAATTCTTCAATCAGCTTGGAGCACAGCGGATATTCATGGGTAAATGCGGGAACCGCGAAGCGGCGCATATTGCGCAATACCATCAAAATATGTTCATCGACGGTATAAACATGAAATAAATCATGCTGCATGCGGCCAACAATATCGCCAAATTCAGGAATGTAGCGGCCGAGCACGCCGTATTGATTCATGCGGCGCAAAATGCGTGTTAAACCACGTGGCTCGCGAAATAGCGCGATGAACAGTTGCTTGTTGTGCGGATTTTGCAGGAATTGATCATCAATTAGTTCGCGCGCGTGCCACAGTGCTCGCAGCGTTTCGGGCGCAATATCACTGGCTTCAAGGCGTTGTTCAAGGTGTAAAAATAGCGCCAATATCGCCGAAGGATTTTTATTAAACAGTTGCGGATCGTTGATGGCCAGATGACCATCGCGAATATAAAAATCATCGTTAATCGGCGTGGTATTACTTAAATACGAGTAAATTCGCTGACGGAGTGCATGCAGTAAGATCGGCACAAGCTGAGTAATGATGCGCGCTGCGAGGTAATATTCCGCCATCAGCGCTTCACTGGCGCGTTGCGTAATGCGGCCAGCGGTAGAGATATCGTCAAAGCCAAAATCTTTGGCTAGCGCATGTTGGTAATCAAATAAAATTCGGTCTTCGCGGCGTTTGGCGCGCCAATGCAGCGCGATGCGGTAAGTGCGCAGTACGCGTTCTGCTTCACAGAGTTTGCGGTTTTCTTCAAACGTCAGCATGCCCAGCGCTGCGAGCGAATGCCAGTCACGACCCAACCTTTGGCTGGCTGCAATCCAGCCGATTAAATGTAAATCGCGCAGGCCGCCCGGCGCCTCTTTGATATTCGGTTCAAGTTTGTAAGTCGCGTTTTTAAAACGACCGTAGCGCGCTTGTTGTTCAATGAGTTTGGCTTCAAAAAACGCTTTTGGATCAATGTGACGATGAACTGTATCCATAAAAATGGTAAAGCGTTCTTTATCACCAGTGAGTACGCGGGTTTCGAGTAGGGCGGTTTGGACGGTAATGTCCTTTTCGGCCTCGGCCAAGCAGTCGGTTGTCGTGCGTACTGAATGACCAACTTCGATGCCAATATCCCATAACTCACCGACCAAGACTTCGAGTTTTTCGAGCAGGGCAGGGCTAGGCTGATCCGGTAATAAAATCAGTAGGTCAATGTCGGAGTGTGGGTATAGCTCGCCACGCCCATACCCACCTACCGCACAGAGTAATACATCATTATAAAATTCGTGACGCTCCCAGAGTTCAATGAGTGTTTTGTCGGTCAAGTGCGCCAAGGCATTCAGTAGTGGGGCGGCTTTGGCGGGGGCATCAAATCGATCGCGTATTGCGATTTTGGCGGTGGCGTAGGATTCACGAATGGCACTGACCGAGCGCATGACAAACTCCGGATACAACGGTGTAAAAACGCCCTCAGTCGAGGGCGTTGGTATTAGGCGAGTAGGTATTTCTCTGGGCGAGGTGGAGTGCCTGCTGAAACGGTCAATACTTCGTAGCCCGTTTCAGTCACCAGCACCGTGTGCTCCCATTGTGCCGATAAGCTCCGGTCTTTGGTCACAATCGTCCAACCGTCGTTCATTTGCTTGATTTCACGTTTACCGGCATTAATCATCGGCTCAATCGTGAAAATCATGCCTGGTTTTAGCTCAACGCCAGTACCCGCTTTGCCGTAATGCAAAACTTGTGGCTCTTCGTGAAACACCGCGCCGATACCGTGGCCACAAAATTCACGAACGACCGAATAACCGGCTTTTTCGGCGTACTTTTGAATGGCGGCACCGATGTCACCCAAACGTGCGCCAGGTTTGACTTGGTCGATACCGATCCACATACAGTCAAAAGTCACTTGCGATAAGCGTTTGGCGTGCGTGGCCACATTGTCGCCGACCATATACATACGGCTATTGTCGCCGTGGTAGCCGTCTTTGATGACGGTGATATCCAAATTCACCACGTCGCCATTTTTCAGTGGCTTGTCATTCGGGATGCCATGACAAATGACGTTATTGACCGAAGTGCAAATTGATTTTGGATACGGTATATAGCCAGGAGGGCAGTAATTCAATGGTGCTGGAATAGTACCCTGCACGTTAATCATGTATTCATGGCAGAGACGGTCGATTTCTTCGGTCGTTACGCCGGGTTTAATAAATGGTGTGATGTAGTCCAATACTTCGCTGCCGAGGCGGCCAGCTACGCGCATTTTTTCAATTTCTTCGGCGGTTTTAATGGTGATGGTCATGCTAAGCCTTTAATGCCGAGGCCAAAAGCCTCTTGAATAGGTTGATTTTCCTCAAGTATAACATTCGTGCGCTAGCTAGTCCGCTTGCTGAAAGGGTAAACAAAAAAGCTCAGCAGGGGGCTGAGCTTTTTGGTGAACTACAAACTTTTTCTTAGCGCTTGTGATGTTCTGGCAATACGATGTTGAGTTCAAGCACTTCAAAGTCATCTTTGCGTTCAAGTTGCACTTTGATGTCTTCTGGATTGATCGCTACGTATTTAGAAATCACTTCAAGCAATTCGCGCTGCAATTGTGGCAAATAATCGGGTGCCGTATTTTGGCCGCCACGTTCGTGGGCCAAAATAATTTGCAAACGCTCACGCGCGACGTTGGCGGTTTTTTTCTTTTCGCCAAAAAAATAACTCAGAATCGACATAGCTTAACCCCCAAACAACCGTTTCCAGAACGGTGCCTTTGGTACTTCAATAAAACGCATTGGTTTTTCTTCGCCCAAAAAGCGTGCGACCACGTCTTTATAGGCTTCCGATACATCGGTACCTGCATTATGAATCGCTGGGGTACCTGAGTTGGAGGCCTGCAAGACGGCTTCTGATTCCGGAATAATCCCGATGAGTGAAATGCGCAGCAAATGTTGCACATCATCGAGCGAGAGCATTTCGCCGGATTCAACACGGGCTGGGCTGTAACGCGTAATCAGTAAATGGGTTTTGACCGAGCCGCCGTCTTCGGCGCGTTTTGATTTTGCATCCAAAATGCCGATGATACGGTCTGAGTCACGTACGGATGAGACTTCAGGGTTGGTTACAACAATGGCTTCATCTGCGTAATAAAGCGCTAAGAACGCACCCGTTTCGATACCCGCCGGGCTGTCGCAGATGATGTAGTCAAAGCCATCGTGCTCAAGTTCTTTAAGTACTTTTTCAACGCCTTCTTTCGATAGTGCGTCTTTATCTCGCGTTTGCGAGGCAGGCAATACATAGAGGTTGTCGCAGTTTTTGTCTTTGATTAGTGCTTGGCGCAATGAAGCTTCGCCCTGAATAACATTGACAAAGTCATACACCACGCGGCGCTCGCAACCCATGATTAAATCGAGGTTACGTAGGCCAACGTCAAAGTCGATGACGGCGGTTTTAAAGCCACGTAAAGCCAAGCCAGAAGCAAAGCTAGCGCTGGTCGTCGTTTTGCCAACGCCGCCTTTGCCTGATGTTACCACTACGATTTTTGCCACAGAGTTCCCCTGGGATAGTAAATAGATAAATTGGTTTTGGCTTAATTGGTTTGGTTAAGCGCTTCGATCACGAGCTTGTCCTGATCGAGATAAATTTGGCTGTGCTTACCCGCAATTGAAGCGGGCAAGTTTTCATCCAGCGAGCGATAGACCCCTGCGATAGAGACTAATTCAGCTTCCATACAAGTGGTAAAGATGCGTGCTTTGGTGTCGCCGCGCGCACCCGCTAGGGCGCGACCGCGCAGGGGGGCATATACATGAATATTGCCATCGGCAATAACTTCAGCGCCATGCGAAACCAAGGCCAGTACAATTAAGTCGCAGCCTTTGGCATAGACTTGCTGTCCTGTTCGTACAGGGCGATCAATAATCATTGCGCTAGGCGCTGCAACAGTCTCAACGATGGGAGGTGCAGCTGCTGGGGTAATCCCGCTATCGAGTAAGACCACCAAGCCGGCTTCTTTAGCGGCCACTTGCTGATCAAAATTGCCGCCTTGTGCAACAATTGGATTGAGCTGAAATTGACGTAATAAGTTGACCAAGGCGAGGATTTCAATCGCGGATGGAATGCTCTTGAGCAGACTAAAATCAATGGCGATTTGTTCGTCAGAGAGAAAGTGTTCACCATCGCCAAGCTGCTGTTGTAATGCAAGGATCAGTTTTTCTGGCTCAAGTGTGCAGGGAACGAATGCGGTGAGTTTAGTCGTGGTGCTTTTGAACTCAAACACACTCGTTGATTCTTCAGGGTAGGCAAAGCTGGTCATATATAAACGGGTATCACAACAGCGAAAGAACGCAGTTTACCGTTTCATGGCAGTGCTAGGAAGCTGTGTTTCGCTGTAAGCGGGTTTTTGCCGCAAAAACATCGTAAAAGAGGCTATTTTACGATGTTTTTCTGAATTTACTTGATGTGGTGCTGAATGCTTGTGCGAATCATTGATACTGCTGGATGGCCTCTTTAATCGACTCAAGCGTTGTGATGTTTCAATATGTGCGTCGTTTGATG
Source organism: Deefgea tanakiae (assembly GCF_019665765.1). Lineage (GTDB taxonomy): Bacteria > Pseudomonadota > Gammaproteobacteria > Burkholderiales > Chitinibacteraceae > Deefgea > Deefgea tanakiae. The sequence goes on along the minus strand of NZ_CP081150.1, from coordinate 1,713,618 downwards.
CCTGTGCGATGCATGATGGTGGTTGAAAGCTCTTCGATCGACATTTTGGTGGTGTTTAAGTACGGCACTCCCACATGACGCAATAGCGCTTCGGCTTCTGCGACTTCAAATTGGCAGGTTTCCAGTGAGCAGTAGCGACTATCGGGTTTTCGTTCTTCACGAATCTGTTGTAAACGCACTGGATCGATTGTCAGGCCAAACAATTTGTTGCGATACGGAAGTAATAAGCGAGGCAGGGTGTGTTGGCCAAAGTCTTCTGGTGTCAGTGGGTAGTTGGCCGCTTTGATGCCGAACTGTAAGGCTAGGTAAAGGCAGGTTGGCGTTTTTCCTGAGCGGGAAACACCCACCAAAATCAAGTCCGCTTCGGCCAAGTCTCGCGGCATGATGCCATCGTCGTGATTGATCGAGAAATTAACCGCATCGATACGATTTTTGTATTCTTCAAAATTACCAATCGAATGAGAACGCCCCACGGTATGGGTCGATTCCACACCGAGCTCTTCTTCGAGTGGTCCAATAAATTTTTCAAGAAAATCAATGGTTAATGCGTCTTCGACTAATATTTTTTTGCGTAATACAGGGTCGATAATGGTACTGAAAACCAAAGGTCGACAGCCATCGACAACGGCGTGGCGACGAATATTAAGCGCCACCTCTTCGGCTTTTTGCACGGTATCTACAAAGGGCAAAGTGATTCGATTGAAGTTCACGTCTTCAAATTGCGAAAGTAAGGAATGCCCTAATATTTCGGCGGTAATCCCGGTTCGGTCAGATACAAAAAAGGCAGTGCGTCGCATAAATCCCCCTGTCTAAACAGAATACCGCGCAATCCTCAGGAAAACCAGTAAAGGTAATTCCTGACTTGGCAATTAACGTTTAAAAGCTAAACTGAATCAGATAATTTTGCAATGCAGCATTCTGAGGACCTTAGCATATGACCGAAAAATACGTACTCGACTTTGCTCATCTACGCATGCACGACGTAGAAAAAGTGGGTGGAAAAAATGCCTCGTTGGGCGAAATGATTTCGCAGCTCACTGAAAAAGGAGTGCGAGTGCCTGGTGGTTTTGCGACTACCGCAGAGGCTTATCGTGTTTTTCTTGCGCATCAAGGTCTGGCAGATCGGATTGATGGTGTGTTGTCGACTTTGGATGTGGATGATGTGAAACAGCTTGCCGTTGTCGGTAAGCAGATTCGTGATTGGATTATGGCAACACCGTTGCCAGCACAGCTAGAGGCTGAAATGGCCGAGCATTACGCTCTGCTGGGTGATAACGTCACCGTTGCGGTGCGTTCATCTGCGACTGCTGAAGACTTGCCAGATGCTTCATTTGCTGGTCAGCAAGAAACTTTCCTTAATATCGTTGGTTACCAAAACGTCGTTGATGCGATGAAGCATGTGTTTGCATCGCTGTATAACGATAGAGCGATTGCCTACCGTGTGCACAAAGGGTTTGATCATAAAGTGGTTGCGCTATCGGCGGGTATACAGCGGATGGTGAGGTCTGATAAGGGCGCTGCAGGGGTACTCTTCACGATTGATACTGAGTCTGGGTTTGATCAGGTCGTGTTTGTGACCGCTTCTTATGGTTTGGGTGAAACGGTGGTGCAGGGCGCAGTTAATCCGGATGAGTTTTTCGTACACAAGCCAACCTTAGCAGCAGGCCGTCCAGCGATTGTGCGCCGTCATTTGGGTGGTAAAGCGCTAAAAATGGAGTTTGATATTGAGTCGGTTGCAGGCAAATCAGTGCGTACCGTTCCAGTGAGTCAAGCAGAGCGCCATCAGTTTTCAATTTCGGATGCTGAAGTGGAAGAGCTGGCGCGTTACGCAGTAATTATTGAGCAACATTATCAACGCCCGATGGATGTGGAGTGGGGGCGCGATGGGATCGACGGCAAGCTGTACATTTTGCAGGCCCGCCCAGAAACAGTGAAGTCGCAAGAGTCGGGCTCCGACAAACTGACTAAATTTAGAATGCTAGAAACCAGTCGTGTTATTACCGAAGGCCGTGCAATTGGCCAGAAAATCGGCCAAGGCAAGGTGCGCATCATTCGGAATGTGTCGGAAATGGATCGTGTTCAGGAGGGCGACGTGCTGGTGTCGGATATGACAGATCCAGATTGGGAACCTGTGATGAAACGTGCGGCTGCGATTGTCACCAATCGCGGCGGCCGTACTTGCCACGCAGCGATTATCGCTCGTGAACTCGGTATTCCTGCTGTTGTGGGTTGCGGCGATGCCACGCAAATGTTGCGTGAAGGCGACGAAGTGACCGTTTCATGCGCCGAAGGCGATGCGGGTTTTATTTATGAAGGCCTACTCAAATTTGAACGCATGGATGTGGCTTTGCAAACCTTACCTACGCCGCCCGTTAAAATCATGATGAATGTGGGCAATCCTGAATTGGCGTTTGATTTCTGCCAATTACCGAATGACGGCGTGGGTTTGGCGCGCTTGGAATTCATTATTAACCGCATGATCGGTATTCACCCGAAAGCCTTGTTGGCGTATCCGAATTTAGCTGAGCCTTTGAAATCGCAAGTTGAAGAGCGCATTGCAGGCTATCGCTCGGCGATTGATTTTTATATCGACAAAATTGCCGAAGGGATTGCAACGCTTGGTGCTGCGTTTCATCCTAAAAAAGTGATTGTACGTTTGTCTGATTTTAAATCGAATGAATACGCTAATTTGCTTGGAGGAACGGAGTACGAGCCACATGAAGAAAACCCGATGATTGGTTTTCGTGGCGCAGCGCGTTATGTCGATAAATCATTCCGCGATTGTTTCGAGCTGGAGTGTCGTGCGGTGAAAAAGGTGCGCGATGTGATGGGTTTAACCAATATTGAAGTGATGATTCCTTTTGTTCGCACTTTAAAAGAAGCAGAATGCGTGATTGAATTATTGGAACGCAATGGCCTGAAACGGGGCGAAAATGGCCTACGTGTCATCATGATGTGTGAAATTCCAGCCAATGCCGTGCTCGCAGAACAGTTTTTGCAGTTTTTTGATGGCTTCTCGATTGGCTCGAACGACATGACCCAATTGACCTTGGGGATTGATCGTGATTCGGGCGGGCCCGTGTCGACTTCATTTGATGAGCGTGATGAAGCGGTGAAAGCGATGCTGTCGATGTCGATTAAAGCGTGCCGAAAATTGGGTAAATACGTTGGTATCTGCGGCCAAGGCCCATCTGATCACCCAGACTTTGCGCAATGGTTGGTTGAGGAAGGGATTGAAACGATTTCGCTTAATCCCGATACAGTCATTGAAACGTGGCTCTTTTTAGCGCGTGGCGGCAAGACCGAGTAGTTTGCAAGTCTAGCAAGCACTTAAAAGCCCAATTTTCAGATTGGGCTTTTTTAATCCCATATGCCGCTTAAAGCTAAGATTGTTCACCATGATGAACGATGTTTTTCTTGAAAATGCCTTTGCTGACTGTATTAGCGAAGATGCAGTTGGTTTATCATCAAGCTATCTGTCGTTGAAACCCATGAAGGAAAGTTATGTCATTAAACCGCGCTGCTTTTGATCAATACATGGTGCCTAATTATGCGCCTGCTGCTTTCGTACCGGTGCGTGGTGAAGGAAGTCGTGTCTGGGATCAAGAAGGAAAAGAATATATTGATTTTGCCGGTGGCATTGCAGTGAATTCATTGGGGCATTGCCATCCTGCTTTGGTCGGCGCTTTGACTGCGCAAGCTAATAAACTGTGGCATGTGTCGAATGTATTTACTAATGAGCCCGCACTCGAGTTGGCGCAAAAACTCGTCGCAGCTACGTTTGCCGATAAAGTGTTTTTTTGCAATTCGGGTGCCGAAGCCAATGAAGCTGCGTTGAAATTAGCGCGCCGCGCCGCGATTGAGCGCTTTGGTGAGCAAAAACACAAAGTGCTTTCGACGCTGAATAGTTTTCATGGCCGCACCTTTTTTACGGTGACCGTGGGTGGTCAGCCTAAGTATTCAGATGGTTTTGGCCCGAAACCGACCGGTATTGAGTACTTTGAATATAACAATCTGGATGCGCTTAAAGCGCTAATTGATGATGACACTGCGTGCGTCATTATCGAGCCGATTCAAGGCGAAGGTGGTGTATTGCCTGCTGATGCCGCATTCTTACAAGGCGTTCGTGATTTATGTACCCAGCACAATGCATTTTTGATTTTTGATGAAGTGCAAACAGGAATGGGGCGTTCTGGCAGTTTGTTTGCTTATCAAGAGTATGGCGTCGTTCCTGATATTTTGACTAGCGCGAAAAGTTTGGGGGGCGGCTTCCCGATTGGGGCGATGTTGACCACGGATGATATTGCTAAGCATTTAGTGCCCGGTACACATGGTACAACCTATGGCGGTAATGCCTTGGCATGCGCAGTGGCGTCTGCAGTACTGGATGTCATCAATACACCGGAGACGCTGGCTGGGGTGCGTGCTAAGCATGCTCAGTTTGTTGAAGGCGTTGCCGCAATCAACGCTAAATATAAGGTGTTCAGTCAGGTGCGTGGCCTAGGTTTATTGATGGGGGCTGTTTTGGCAGAGCCTTACAAGGATCGCGCGAAAGATATTCTGGGCTTAGCCGCTCAAAATGGTCTGATGGTGTTGATGGCGGGCCCGAATGTGATCCGCTTTGCACCTTCTTTGGTGATTAGCGACGAAGAAATTAATACGGGTTTGGTGCGTTTTGAGGCCGCAATCGCACAGTTTGTCGCTTAAATAAAATTAACTTGCTATTAAGAAACCCGCCTTTGAGGCGGGTTTTTTTTGTTCAAAATTTGATTTAACTTCTTGATATTGATTGCTGATGCTAGGTATTGCTCTGAAATTAAGATTAATCAATGGTTTGATAGATATACATCAACTTAGATTTTTTGGCTTGTTGCGTGCTTACTAAGCTGATTGCATTAATTGTTTCGTCATTTTTTGTAAGAAAAGTGCGTTAGGGAAAAACACAGTATTCCATGCCACAGCAAACAGGTAATTTTCACGTTATCTAAACTGTTACGGTAAAATCAGGCACAAACTGATATGTAGTTTGGTTACGTAATCTGGATCAATAAAACAGCGCGACGTTCTGTTTGCGTTGTACGAATAGTCTTTCAAGGGCGGAGTCTCAAGTGGATATTTTTCTGCAACAACTTATTAATGGCCTAGTTATCGGTAGCATTTATGCACTGATCGCTCTGGGCTATACGATGGTGTACGGCATTATGCAGCTGATCAACTTTGCACATGGCGAAGTGGTGATGATTGGCGCGATGGTGACGATTACCTGTATCAATCTTTTGCTGGGGCAAAACGTAGCGATGTCGGGTCCAATGATTTTGCTGGTGGGCTTGATGATGGCGATTCCCGTGTCGATGCTACTGGGCTATACGATTGAAAAAGTCGCGTATCGCCCATTGCGCCGTGCGCCGCGTTTGGCGCCTTTGATTACGGCGATTGGTGTTTCGATTGTGTTGCAACAACTGGCCATGTTGATTTGGGGTCGTAACTACCGCCCATTTCCATCGATTTTGCCGTCTGAAGTCCACAATATTGGTGGCGCATCGATTACCGATGTGCAAATCGCGATTATCGTTTTGACCCTGTTGTTGATGGCGGGCATGTACTTTTTGATTGAAAAAACCAAGATGGGCCGAGCAATGCGAGCTACGTCGCAAAATCAAGAAGTCGCAAAATTGATGGGCGTGAATGTGAATCACATTATTTCGCTGACTTTTGTGATTGGTTCGGCTTTGGGTGCGGTAGCGGGGGTGATGGTCGCCGCAAACTACGATCAAGCGCACGCTTATATGGGCTTTATGATCGGCTTGAAAGCATTTACTGCTGCGGTATTGGGCGGTATTGGTAATCTTGGTGGCGCTGTTTTGGGTGGCTTACTACTGGGCGTGATTGAAAGTTTGGGCGCTGGATATTTGGGTGATTTGACCGGCGGCGTGCTGGGTAGTCACTACAAAGATATTTTGGCTTTCGTGGTACTGATTTTGGTACTGGTATTCCGTCCATCGGGTTTGATGGGTGAACGCGTTGCAGAACGCGCTTAAACCAAGGTGACATGATGACGAATACTTTAACTAGCGCAGAATTTCGCGCCAATAATCTAAAAACAACGCTGGTGCTGGCGGGTATGGCGATTGTGTTAGCCGCCTTGCCTTGGGTCCTGGGGCATTTTTTTGAAAGTGGTAATTCATGGTTGCGCGCTGTTGATTTTGCCTTGCTGTATATCATGCTGGCCTTGGGCCTCAATATTGTAGTGGGTTACGCAGGATTGTTGGACTTGGGCTATATCGCGTTTTATGCGGTGGGTGCTTACACCTTTGCCTTGCTCAATTCACCGCATTTACAAGAGTTCCTTCCTGTTTGGTTATTTCGGCCTAATTTCTTTGTGATGATGTTGATTGCGGCTTTTGTAGCAGGCTTGTTTGGCGTGCTACTTGGCTCTCCAACGCTGAAGCTACGTGGCGATTATTTGGCGATTGTGACGTTGGGTTTTGGTGAGATTGTTCGTATTTTTATGAATAATATGGATCGCCCCGTTAATATCACCAACGGACCACAGGGGATTAACCATATTCCTGCGGTACAAATAGCGGGCTATGACTTGGGTCGTCCAATTGAATTTTTTGGTATTGTTTTTGAAAAAATTCATCTTTATTACTACCTGCTATTAGCGATTTGTTTTTTCATCATTTTTGTGTCGAAACGTCTACAGAGCTCACGGATTGGTCGTGCTTGGGTGGCTATTCGTGAAGATGAAATTGCCGCGAATGCAATGGGGATTGATACCCGTAATATGAAGCTATTGGCTTTTGCGATGGGCGCTAGTTTTGGTGGGATTTCGGGCGCGATGTTTGCAAGTTTCCAAGGCTTTGTTTCTCCAGAGTCATTTACATTGATGGAATCCATCATGGTGCTGGCGATGGTCGTACTGGGCGGTATGGGCAATATTCCTGGTGTGATCTTGGGCGCCGTATTGGTGTCAATTACACCTGAAATTTTGCGTGATGTGATCAATCCGGTGCAAATGGCGATTGCGGGACGCAAAGTAGTTGATCCAGAAAATCTACGCATGCTGATTTTTGGTTTGGCGATGATTATTGTGATGTTGGTGCGTCCAGCGGGTATTTGGCCTTCGAAGCAACGTCGTGCTGAGTTGAAACCGAAAACGAAAACGATTTCGCTACAAGAGAAAGATAGTTTGCAAGATGCGGAGCGTAATCATGACTGAGGCGTTGCTAAGTATTGAAGGCATTAACAAGCGATTTGGTGGTTTACATGCTTTGTCGGGTGTTGGCTTGTCGATTAATAAAGGCGAAATTTACGGCCTGATTGGTCCAAATGGCGCCGGAAAAACCACATTATTTAATGTATTGACGGGTCTATACCAGCCAGATGAAGGGAAGTTTACTTTTAATGGCAAGGATTTATTCCGTAAAAAACCGAATATTGTGGTGGAAGCAGGGATTGCGCGAACATTTCAAAATATTCGTTTGTTTGCCAATATGACCGCGTTAGAAAACGTGATGGTCGGTCAGCATGTGCGTACCAAGACTGGCGTGATTGGCGCGGTGTTTCGCCCGCCCAAAGCGCGTGCCGAAGAGGCTGCTATTAAGTTGAAGGCCGAAACGCTGCTGGAGTATGTTGGGATCGCCGATCGGGCTGAAGAATTGGCGCGTAACTTGTCGTACGGTGATCAACGGCGTTTAGAAATTGCGCGTGCTTTGGCGACCAATCCACAGCTATTGGCTTTAGATGAGCCGGCAGCTGGGATGAACCCAAAAGAAACCGAAGACTTGAAGCGCTTGATGCAAAAAATTCGTAATGATGGTGTGACGATTTTGTTGATTGAGCATGATGTGAAATTGATGATGGGCTTGTGCGATCGAATCGCAGTTTTGGATTATGGTAAAAAAATTGCCGAGGGCATTCCTGAGCAAGTGAAAAATGATCCGAAAGTGATTGAAGCGTATTTGGGAGTAGCACCAGAATGACGAACGCATCAGCAAATAATGCTTTATTGCAAGTTAAAGACTTAAAAGTCGCCTACGGCGGGATTCATGCAGTAAAAGGAATTAACCTCGAAGTGAATGAAGGCGAGTTGGTTGCTTTGATTGGCGCTAATGGTGCAGGTAAAACCACAACGCTTAAAACATTGATGGGGATGGTGAAACCGGCTAGTGGCGAGATTTTATTTAAAGATCAGTCAACCGCTAAGCTAGAACCGCAAGATTATGTTCGTCAAGGTCTGGTGATGGTGCCGGAAGGCCGTGGCATCTTTGGCCGCTTAACCGTAGAAGAAAACTTATTGATGGGCGCATATTGGCGCAATGATAAGCCTGAAATCGCCAACGATTTGGCGCGCGTGTATCAGTTGTTTCCTCGCGTGAAAGAGCGCTATAAGCAACTGGCTGGCACGCTTTCAGGTGGCGAGCAGCAAATGGTGGCGATGGGCCGCGCTTTAATGAGTCGCCCTAAGTTGTTACTACTGGATGAGCCGTCAATGGGTTTGGCACCAATTATTGTGCAAAAAATCTTTGAAATTATCCGAATGGTGGCTGCTGAAGGGGTAACGATGCTACTGGTTGAGCAAAATGCCAAGTTGGCATTACAAACCGCTAATCGTGGTTACGTGATGGAATCAGGAAAAGTAACTTTTAGTGATGATGCGGCGTCTTTATTGGCCAACGAGAAAGTGCAGCAGGCTTACTTGGGCGAATAAGTTGATTTTGGTTGGTATAAAAACCCAAGCTTAGGCTTGGGTTTTTTATTGTGTATATCTCGCTGTGTATTGAATTAATTGGCGTCTACGGTGATACATCAGAGTTGCAAATAAGGTCGATGTCGCCACCCGTCGCCGCCGTGTTGATGGTCACAGTGTATTCACTCACTAGCCGAAAGAGCGGCCATGTACCATTTTCTAACGGCGTTATGATGGGGCAAAGAGGATTTTTTGCATTAAAGACCATGTTTTTTTGTTTACAAAGTACCCCATCAATTTGACTTAAATCCACCTTGTCGTTGATTTCAATCGCTTCGTTTTGTAGTGCCTTGCGCCACGAACTGGGCAAGTAACGAATTACGGGGGTATTTCCAGTGAGTAAAGCGATGCAAATCAATTCGAACACTTGCATTGCTTCGTCGGCAATGCAGGTAATTCGACCTATCCCACGATAGTGCAAGGTATTACTTTCTCCTGTGATGTTGGGGAGTGTACGCTGCGTGCTGATGGGGGTTCTGCTGGCGATGTCATTGAGTAACATGGATAAATTGAGCGCTTCGCTAGGGCATTCCACTCATGAATAACTTGCTTTAGTGCCCTCAGCGTCGCAGATTCATGAATGTCATGGGCTTTGCAAGGGTCTGTATTTTGACACGCAGCCCAAATTGACCAAGGTCCACCGACTTTAGGGCCTGATCCTGCTTTTCCTGTGCCGCCAAAGGGCTGGCATCCAACGATGGCGCCAATTTGACTGCGATTAATATAATAATTGCCGACTTTTGTGTTTTGGATGATGTAGTCACGCGTGGATTGAAGTCGGGAGTGAATCCCTAGTGTGAGTCCTGATTTTTGCAAATTAATGTTATGAACAACCTCTTTAAGATGTTGAATTTTAAAGCGCTTCACAAATAAAACTGGCCCAAAAATTTCTTCAGGGAGCGAGTCGTTATCGCTCAACTCAATCAAAGTAGGTGCAATATAACTGCCGTGATGGATTTCGTGAGGTAAGGGCGTTTGATAAATTGGGCAGTGATGGTATTGCTGAATCGCAGCGATGATCTTGCGCTGTGCTGGTTCATTAATAACCGGTCCAATGTCGCTTGCTAGAAGAAATGGATTGCCGATATTAAGTTCTGCCATGGCGAGTTTAATGCGTTCAATGGTGCTACTTGCGATTTCCTCTTGCAGAAATAAAACACGCAAGGCCGAGCAACGTTGCCCTGCGCTATCAAATGCGGAGGTGAGCACATCTTTGCATACGTGATCGATATGGGCGGTGCTATCCGCAATCATGCAGTTTACACTGCTGGTTTCGGTGATGAGTGGTTTGACTTGGCCTGATTGGTTGATCTCCGTTGCAATTCTGAGCGCGGAATGGTGCGATCCGGTAAATAAAACACCATTGCAGCGTCGATCTAGCACTAATGCAGCACCAGCGGCCGCGCCGCCTGGAATAAATTGCAAAATTTGACGTGAGATGCCAGCTTCATAAAAACATCTAATCGCTAGCGCTGCGACAAGCGGTGTTTCTGGGGCGGGTTTGGCGATCACCCGATTGCCACCGATTAATGCGCAAGCAATTTGGCCGACAAAAATGGCCAGCGGAAAATTCCAGGGACTAATCGTAACGACAAGTCCTAGTGGTGTCGGCGATTCATCTTGCCACTGCAAGCGAGCCTCTTGAGCGTAGTAACGGCAAAAATCAATAGCTTCGAGTACTTCATTTTGCGCATTGGGAAGGCTTTTACCCGCTTCGCTGATTAAAATTGACATGAGTTCGATGCGGCGAGCTGAAAATATATCGGCTGTTTTTTCCAATAAATCGGCTCGTGCTTGAGTGCTACAGTTGTCCCATGACGTTTCTGCGGCGCAAGTGAGTGCTTTTTCGATATCCTCTAAGCCTGCATCATTGACTAGACCAATATTAAGTCGTGAATCCGCAGGGTTAAGTGCTATGCGGTGTTCGTACAATTCAGGAAGACCATGCCCAATCATCGGCATCGCAATGAAGGCGTGATTGCGAGACTCATCATTGAGCTCAAGAAAATGTCTTAAATCAGGATCGTGTGACCAATCCAAACCGGCTGTGTGGTTTCGTGGTGCGAATAATTTATGCGGTTTAGGAAGCGCAGCGCCTTGGTGTGTTTCGGGCCATGCAAACTGAGTGATTTTCTGCGATTGATGTAGTAAGTGAATAAATGAGCTATTGGCTCCGTTTTCTAAAAAGCGGCGGATCAGGTAAGGTAATAGCTGCGTTTTCTCACCAATCGGCGCATAAATTCTGCACGGTCGATTGAGTCCAAGCTCATTGGCTAGATGATAGAGTGTTTCGCCCATACCAAATAGAGCTTGAAACTCAATGTTTTTGTCGCCAGCCATTTGATGAATTAAACAAATTGTAAATGGGTTGTGCGTGGCAAATTGTGGGTAAATACGGTGTTCCGCATGAAGTAGCACTTGGGCGCAGGCAATGTAACTCAAGTCGGTATTACTTTTGTGGGTGAAAACGGGGTAGTCAAGTAGATTGTTTTGTTGTGCGGCTTTAATTTCAGAGTCCCAATACGCGCCCTTAACCAATCGCACGATTAACGGGCGATGCAAACTGACTTGCGCCAGCCATTGCACTACGGAGAGAGCTCGTTTTTGGTAGGCTTGTACTGCAACTCCAAGACCGGCCCAGTCACCTAGTTTGGGCTCATATGCTAACTTTGCAAATAGCTTGAGTGTGATTTCAAGTCGATCGCACTCTTCGGCATCAATGGTGAGGCCGATGTCGTATTGCTTGGCTAAAAGAGCCAATTCGAGCAGGCGAGGGTAAAGTTCTTTATCAATTCGAGCTTGTTGATAGTGAGAAAATCGAGGATGCAGCGCAGAGAGTTTGATGGATATGCTGGCACCAAAGCGGGTACCAGCGCGATTGTTTTTGTTTCCGACAAAATGAATCGCCTCGAGGTATTTTGTAAAGTAACGATCGCTTTCAGTTTGGGTTAGTGCCGCTTCGCCCAACATGTCGTAGGAGTATAAAAACACAGCTTGGCATCGTTTTTCGGCATCTTCGAGCGTTTCAGCAATCACAAAGTAATGGGCGAGCCAGTCTATGGCATGCCTAATAACTTCACGAGCAATCGGTTTTCCTGCTGAATCACTCATTGTCTCCGCTAGACTCAAACCCCATGTAGCAAGATTAACCAGCCAAGAAGGGCTGTGCCCTCGGTGGCCTTGCCAATGAGCCGCATGAAGTTGTTCACTAATTAATTGATTGGCATTGGTTTTGTCCGGGATGCGAATCAACGCTTCACTTAAATTGAGAAGTGCTTTGCCCTCAGGGCTACTAAGAGGAAATTCTGCCAATATCGCATCAAGACCGGATTGATTGCTTTTCTCTAAACGCAGACGTTCCGTAATGAGGCGTGCAAGCGCATCGGCGCGGAGTTGATCTTCGCTATTAAATTTGATTGATTGCGAGAGTTCTCGGGCTAGCTCTGATTCATTGCGGTAGCGCTGAGAAAAAATCCGCTCCAAGCTTGGAGCGGATTGAGAGTGTGTTTGTCGATTCATGGTCTGCTTAGTATCGAAGTCCATTGTTTTAAAAAAGCCGTGTGAGATTTAAGTGGCCTCACATGACTTTGCCCTAAACTTTAAAGGTCTGAATCGTACTGTCGAGGCGACTTGCAAGTGCATTAAGGCGGTCTGATAGTTCACATGCACTTTTTGCTGCGCTGCTATTTTCTTCTCCGGCCTGTGCGATACGCTCTACATTTTTAGCGATTTCTTGGCTGGCGCTACTTTGCTCATGAATTGCACCTGTAATGCTGCTGATATGTTCTACATTGCGATGCGCCAACGCTTTGATTTGCGAGAGCGCTTCTGCCATTTCATGGGTGCTGCGTACGCCGGTTTCAACTAGGCTACTGGCTTCAAACATGCCTTTGGCCGCCACGCTGGTGTCGTGTTGAACCGCTTGTATTTTGCTGGTGATTTCTAAAGTTGCTTGTGTAGTGCGTTCGGCTAATTTACGCACTTCATCGGCGACCACAGCAAAACCACGGCCTAAATCACCTGCTCGTGCAGCTTCAATGGCCGCGTTGAGGGCGAGTAGGTTGGTTTGATCGGCAATGTCTTTAATGACTAAAACAATGCTGCCAATTTCGTCGGAGCGATGATTCAATTGACCAATCAACTCATTGGATTTGTTGATTGAGTTGGCGATTTGTTGAATTTGCCCTGTGGTTTTTCCTGCTACTGCTGATCCTTCTTCTGCTGTTCTTGCAACTAGCCGTGTTTCTTCTTGTAGTTGGCTAGAGTTATCGGCAATCAAATGAACACTCACTGACATTTCTTCAATGGCCGCCGCTGTTGCCGAAGAGGCTTCAGATTGGAGCCCCGACGCGTTACTGACTTGATTAGCTGCACTGGTTAACTCTCTTGCTGACTGAACTAAATCATTAGAGCAGCGATTGGCCGTGCCAATTACGTTACACATATTGCCCAGAAGTTGATTCATCGCCGTTGAAGTTTGACCAATCTCATCATTGTTTTCTATCGGCATGCGCATACTGATGCGGCCAGAGCGGTCAATTTCGGCGATGGTATTTTGCATAGAGGCGAGTGGTTTGCGAATGCTTTGATAAATGATATAGGCACAGGTGACACCAATCGCAATTGCAATCAAGATGAGTGTGATTAATGTTGTTGTTACTTGGTCTTTAATTGCATCGACTTGGCCATCGATTGATTGCACATCCTTGAGTGCGGCATCAGTCAATTCAGTTAGTGTTTCAGACATCAAACGGATTGGGTCTTTGAATTGCGTGAATGCTTTGTTGATTTCTTGTGGTGAGGTGAATTTGCCTGCTTTGATGTCCGCCATAATGCTGGCTTCACCTTTGCCATAAGCTTCGCTATGAACAATCAACGCGTCGATTTTAGTGGCTTGTTCTGGGGTGGCTATTTTTTTTGCGTTGCCTAATTCAGTTTGCAAAGCAGCAAAAGATTTTTGCCATTTTTCATGGTAGTCGGCAATTTTTTCGGGGGAGTCAAAGTTTAAAAACAAGTCTTTCTCGAAGCGGCGGAGGTCTCCGACTTGTTTGCGTGCATCAATTAAGTGCATTCCATACTGCAAATTAGTGTGCAGGAGTTGGCTTGTGACCGTGTGCTGTTTACTTAATCCCACCGTGCCGACAATACCAACGAAAACTAATAGTGCTAGCGAGATGGCGAAGCCCAGTATAATTTTGGCACCAACATTTATATTTTTTAACATGGCGACATTTCCTGTTGATGTTCGGTTTTCGATGATTAAAACTAGATTGGAAAATGTGAATTTGCAAGTCGCTAGCGATAGTGCTTAATTGATTGATTTTAAATGACTCTGTATTTTTCTAAGAAAGGTGAATCCTGATGAAAATTGGTACCCCGTTAAGTCGCTCTGCGACCAAGGTCATGCTCTTAGGTGCGGGCGAGTTGGGTAAGGAAGTCATTATTGCTTTGCAGCGTTTGGGGGTAGAGGTCGTTGCGGTTGATCGATATCCGAATGCGCCCGGTATGCAGGTGGCGCACCGCAGTTATGTGCTCAATATGACCGACGCAAAGGCCTTGCGCGCTTTAGTTGAAATTGAAAAACCGCATTTAATCGTGCCGGAGATTGAGGCCATTGCCACCGAAGCTTTGCTGGCTATTGAAGAGGATGGTTTAGCGGAGGTTATTCCCACCGCACGCGCTACGCATTTAACGATGAATCGTGAAGGCATTCGTCGTTTAGCCGCAGAAGAATTAGGTGTGCCAACGTCGACTTATCGTTTTGCCGATACGTTGACCGAACTTCAGACGGCAGTCGCGGAGATTGGTTTTCCTTGTTTGGTCAAGCCGGTGATGTCATCGAGCGGTAAAGGGCAATCTTTACTTAGAGATGGGCAAGATGTTCAAGCCGCTTGGGACTACGCCGCGAGTGGTGGTCGCGTGCAGCAAGGTCGAATTATTGTCGAAGGTTTTGTTGATTTTGATTATGAAATCACTTTGCTAACGGTACGAGCAGTCGGCGCGAATGGCCATGTGGAAACTCAGTTTTGCGAGCCCATTGGTCATGTGCAGGTGAAAGGTGATTATGTAGAAAGCTGGCAGCCGCAAAAGATGAACCCACTCGCATTGCAGCGCGCACAAGACATTGCCGAGAAAGTAACGACTTCACTTGGCGGGCGTGGTTTGTTTGGGGTGGAATTATTTGTGAAGGGCGACGATGTTTGGTTTAGTGAAGTGAGTCCTCGCCCTCATGATACGGGACTTGTCACATTAAAAAGCCAGCAGTATTCAGAGTTTGAATTGCACGCTCGTGCGATATTGGGTTTGCCTGTCGATGTGGGTATGCGCTCACACGCAGCAAGTGCTGTTATCTACGGCGCAATAGATGCGGTAGGTATTGCCTTTGAGGGGGTTGATAAAGCGTTGGCTGTGCCGACTGCCGATATTCGCTTGTTTGGTAAGCCAGAATCTTTTGAGCGTCGCCGCATGGGCGTTGCTGTGGCGGCGGGTGTCGATACCGATGAAGCACGGGTTCGTGCTAAATTGGCGGCCAGTTTGGTAAAACCTGTTGAGGCGAAGTAATGAGTGATGTTTTAGAAGTAACGCCGTATGACACACTGGGCGGTGCAGCGGTATTGAGGCAATTAGTTGATCGGTTTTACGACATTATGGCGAGCGATCCGCGTGCGGCGGGCATTCAAGCGATGCATGGCAAAGACACCACGCTGATTCGAGAAAAGTTGTTTGAATTTTTGTCAGGTTGGCTGGGGGGGCCGCAGCTATTTATTGAGAAGTACGGTCATCCCCGCTTGCGCGGTCGACATATGCCGTTCGCGATTGGCGAGTCTGAGCGCGATCAATGGATGTTGTGCATGCTGCAGGCGATGGCTGAAATACCAATGACCGAAGAGCTACGTAATCATCTGGAAGAAGCATTTATGAAAACAGCGGATTTTATGCGTAATCATTAATGGGTGTTGCAGGGTATTTGGCTGTGGACATTGTTGATTGTAGTCTGTAACTAAATACCCTTTCTTGTTAAGCTCCGCCAACAAAGTCGTTTTGTCGCCAAGCTTCATAAATCGTGATGGCAACGCTATTGGATAGATTGAGGCTGCGATTGTCGGGCTGCATCGGTAGGCGAATGCGTCGATTGGCTTCATATGTCAGCAAAATGTCGGCAGGTAGGCCGCGCGTTTCTGGCCCAAATACAAAGACATCGCCCGGTTCGTACTTTAGCAAATCAAAGCGTTGCGAGCCTTTGGTCGTTGCCGCAAAGAATCGTTTGCCTGCGAGGTGCGCTAAGCAATCTTCCCAGTTTTCATGCACGATCATGTTTGCAAATTCGTGGTAATCCAAACCAGCGCGCTTCATTTTGGTGTCGTCAAGTGGAAAACCCAATGGTTTGACTAAGTGCAGCATGCAACCGGTGTTGGCGGCTAGACGAATGATGTTGCCCGTATTCGGCGGAATTTCGGGTTGGTACAAAACAATATTGAACATGGCGTAAGCTGATAGACGGATGAGTAAAAGAATTGCGCGTGAATGATTTCAAACTAAGCTAAAAACCTTGGTTTGAAATGATAGGGACGCGCAGATGGATATCGTACCGCAAGAAATGCTGATTGCAGTAGCTAAAACTGCAAAATTAGATGGTTTATCGCCCGAAGAAACGATGGCCTTGGTGTTTCGGGCTTTGGATCACGAAATGCGTGGCCCTAACGGTCGGCAATTTAATCCAGCGCGCACCGACGGCATCGGCAAAGCCATTTATGCTGCGCTGTTTAATTATCCATTGTCATTGGTGCTGGATGCAAAGGCGAGTAATGGTTTTCGCTGGCAGGTGACGATTCCATCGCATGGCTATTCGGCACCGTTTGAGCAGATGTTTGTCGATGCTTTGTTGCGAGTGGAGGTGCAGCGGGCGATTCACTTAAAGGCAATGCACGCGTAAACGCTGATTAAAAGCAAGTCAGTGCAGCGCTGTACTGTTGTGCTATGAACGGTGGTGTTAGAATTTGGCATAACTTAATAAAGATGATGCCGAATGACACATACAGCGACCCTCCTGATTAGTTGCCCGGATCGAAAAGGTCTTTCTGCGGCGATTGCCAATTTTTTGTATACCTATAATGCCAATATCGTCCATTCCGATCAGCATCAAGATAATGCAGATAATCTGTTCTTGATGCGAATTGAGTGGGATTTGGCAGATTTTACTTTGGATATGAATGCATTTTCGGCTGCATTTCAGCCAATTGCCGATCGCTTTCAAATGACGTGGAAAGTCTCTCTTTCTAATCGCCCACAAAAAGTCGCGATTTTTGTTTCAAAATACGATCATTGCTTGGTTGATTTATTGCATCGCCATAAAAGCGGCGAATTGAAGTGTGAAATCCCGCTGATTATTTCTAATCATGAAGACTGCCGCGCTTTGGCTGAGTTCTATGGTATTGAATATCACGTGATTAGCGTGAATAAAGACAATAAAGCTGAGGCTGAAGCCGCGCAAATGGCGTTAGTAATTGAAAAAGAAATCGATCTCATTGTACTGGCGCGCTATATGCAAGTACTCAGTCATGACTTTACGGCCAAGTTCCCGCAGCGAATTATCAATATTCACCATAGTTTCTTGCCTGCATTTGATGGCGCCAAGCCCTATCACCGCGCTTTTGCGCGTGGTGTGAAATTGATCGGTGCGACGAGTCATTATGTGACTGAAGTACTCGATGATGGCCCTATCATTGAACAAGACGTGAATCGTATTTCGCATCGTGATGATGTGGATGCATTGATCCAACAGGGGCGTGATTTGGAGCGGGTTGTTTTATCGCGTGCTGTGCGTTGGCATCTGCAACAGCGTGTTTTGGTGTATTCAAATAAGACGGTTATTTTTGACTAATTAATCGAAAGTAAGCTATTTTTTTAAAGTTTTTTTTGGGTTTTTTTGTGCCCGTTATTGTGAAGCTTCTGTGTAGCTCAAATAGTCGTTTTAAGTAAAAAGAGTGTCAAAACTCTTTCTGTTGGCTGGTTGAATTCAATCCACAACATGATTGCGTGTTTCAGTCGATTGCCTCGCTGGGTAATTTCGGGAACTATCGATTAAAACCAGCGATATTTCAGTGTTAGTTCGTGATGTGGCACGAATTGACCAAGGAATTTTCCTTGGTGCAGTCATGGCTGCAGGCTGAGAATCACCAGCTGTTCTCTGCGTATACAAAAAATTGGCTGTCAGCCCCGCAGCCGCGCGAGATGTTGGCGCGACTTAGGGATTTGTTTGGGCAACGGATTTCAGAAGTCTGGGCGTCGTTGCCTGAGCTGTACCTGCTGATTATTTTTACGGCAATTTTTGAGCCGAGCTTGGCACTGTTGCTGGCTTTAATGACGCTATTTGCTTGGATGGGTTTGGCCGATTACACCCGTGCCGAGTTTTTGCGTAGTCGCAATCAAGAATACGTGCTGGCTGCGCGCAGTATGGTGCTGGGCGACTGGCAAATCATTCGCAGCCATGTGTTACCTAATAGCCTGACGCCGGTGTTGGCGTTTTGCCATTTTGCATGGGCGCGGCGATTTTGGTGCTGACCAGTTTGGATTTTCTGGGGCTCGGCGTTGCCCAGCAAACTGCGTCGCAGGGCGAAGTGCTGGCACAAGGTAAAGCCAATCGAGACGCGTGGTGGATTTTGCTATCGACCTTTGCGGTTTTGCTTGGATTGAGGCCGGTTATGATTGGCGAAGGATTACGCGCTGCTTTAGATGCGCGATCGAAGTGATGGGTATTTAATTCAAGCCTTTTCTAAGTAATGGCTGTGCTTATATACCTTTTATTGCTTATTTTGCTGCGCAGCTATCACCAACAAAATGATATGACGCCGCTCAGTGCGGGCTATAACGGTATAAATCGTTCTGCGAGTGCGTGTGATGGCTGAAATCTGGTTCACCTTGTTTGCTAGCCCTTGGCAAGACAGCGCAGGATTTTTGCTAGTCTCTTTCGTGTTGACGATGGTGCTCTATGTGCGCCATCCTTCATTGCGCCGCACCGTGTTGGTTTGGTTGTTTTGGTTACTCTTTGCTGCGGTCATCGCCGTATTGCCGTTTGCACCCGATTCGGCGCCTGCTGAAATTCGCCATTATGCTTTGCCCTTTGTGGCGGGGCTGGTGGTGATTCGTTTGCTGGGCTTAATCTTCTTCCGCCTTTTTTTACCGCCATTTCATCTGCGCCCACCGCGCATTCTGCAAGATATTCTAGTGACACTGGTGTTCGTTATTTGGGGTATGTACCAATTAAGGCAAGCGGGTTTAGATTTGTCGCAAATTGTCGTGACTTCAACGGTGCTCACCGCGATGGTGGCGTTTGCCATGCAAGACACTATCGGCAATGTGTTGGCGGGGCTGACCTTGCAGTGGGATGCCAGTATCGAGGCTGGCGATTGGATTAAGGTTGATGATGCAGTCGGTAAAGTCGTCGATGTAACATGGCGGGCAACGTACCTCGAAACTCGCAATGGTGAGACGGTGGTCTTACCCAATAGTGTATTAACGCGCAATCGCTTTGCGATTTTAGGTAAACGGCAAGGTAAGCCGCTGATGTGGCGGCGCTGGGTGTATTTTGATGTCTCATTAGAAACGTTGCCGACGCAAATTATTAGTATGGTTGAGGCGGCATTGAAGCAGGGTATGCTTGCCAATGTAGCGGAGTCACCTGTTCCGCAATGCATACTGATGGAGGCGGATAAGGGCGTTGGCCGTTTTGCTTTGCGCTATTGGTTGACTGATTTAATGCACGACGATGCGACTGATTCATTAGTCCGCACTGCAATTGATGCGGCACTGCGCCGAAACGGTCGGCGATTTTCGCCACCGCAATATAATTTATTGCTCTCGTTTGATAATAAAAAATATTCTGAAGTCCGGCATAAACGTCATACCGAAGAACGCCTCGCGGTTTTACATGGCTTGGAGTTGCTCGCACCACTGAATGAAGACGAGTTGCTGGCCTTGTCCGATCGGCTCAAGTTTACGCCTTTTGTGCATGGTGAAACCGTGTTGGCACAAGGTGCCGATGTGGATTGGTTGTATATTTTGATTAAAGGCGAAATGGAGCAAACGTTGAAGACGCCTGATGGTGAAACGCATCAATTAGGTGTTTTAAATGCGGGGAGTTTTTTTGGAGAGATTTCACTCATGACCGGAGAGCGCTTTCCAATTCAAATTACTGCGCTGGGTAACGCCGAGTGCTATCGATTAGATAGGGCGACTTTTCAGGCTTTACTTGTCATGAGGCACGAGTTGGCCGAGGCTTTTTCATTGGTTTTGGCACGGCGGCAGGCTGAGTATCACCAGCTGTTGTCTGAGCATGCAAAAAATGGGATGTCCGCCCCGCAGCCGCGCGAGATGTTGGCGCGACTTCGGGATTTGTTTGGTTTGCCGAATATCACCTAGCCAAACTTGGTTCGGTGATTTCAGCTCCAATCTTTAAAACACATCAAAAACTAAAACTTCGGCCTGTATGCCATGCTGAATCGTGAGTTGATTTTCATGTGTAAGCATTAGCGCATCGCCGGCGGCTAGTGCTAATCCATTAATTTCAGCCTTACCGCGCGCTAGATGAACGTATAGTTTTCTGCCCATCTGAATCGGCATCTCTGCATTTTCGCTGCCATCAAAAAGCCCTGCATACAGTTTGACGTCTTGGTGAATCGTTACTGAAGCGTGTTCACCATTGGGGCTAGCTACCAGGCGCAATTGACCACGCTTATCGGTATCTGAAAATTCCTTTTCTTCGTACGATGGTGTATCGCCTTTTTGAGCAGGCAAAATCCAGATTTGCAACAAATGCGTTTGCTCGGTGGCGCTAGGATTAAATTCGCTGTGCCGAACCCCAGTGCCTGCGCTCATGCGTTGCACATTGCCAGGGCGAATCACTGAACCATTGCCCATGCTGTCTTTGTGCTCAATGGCTCCTGATAAGACATAAGTAATGATTTCCATGTCTTGGTGTGGGTGCATACCAAAACCCATGCCTGCTGCGATGCGGTCATCATTAATCACGCGCAGCGCACCAAAATGCATATGCGCAGGGTCGTAATATTCAGCGAACGAGAAACTAAAGTTCGAATCGAGCCACCCATGATTGGCGTGGCCACGTTCATTGGATTTGCGTACGGTAATCATGGCTACTTCCTTCAGTCTTTTTGAATGATGAATAGGGCTGAGTCAACACAAACTTGCCATAAGGTCTAACCACTCTATTGGCTTGGCGTGCGGCGTCTATGCCTTGCAATAAAACGTTTACAGAGATCATAATAAACGTGACTTTGCTGGGGTGATAGCGAAGAAAACCCAATGTCTTATTCAAAAAATTGGAATGATTATGCTGCGACTTTCTTTAGAAGCGCTCGAAATTCTGGATGCAATTGCACGCCGAGGTAGTTTTGCAGCTGCGGCGACTGAAGTTCATCGGGTACCGTCGGCGGTGACCTATATGGTGCGTAAGCTCGAGGATGATCTCGGCGTTGAGATTTTTGATCGTAGTGGTCACCGTGCACAATTGACTGCGGCAGGCGTAGAACTCCTGAATGAGGGGCGTCATTTATTACTGGCCGCCAATGAATTGGAGTGCCGGATTAAACGAGTAGCAACTGGCTGGGAAACTGAATTGGTGATTGTGGTCGATACCGTATTACCGATTGAAATGATGTTCCCGATGATTGCGCAGTTTGATGCTTTGCAATCCGGTACACGTTTGCGTTTTACCCAAGAGTCGCTGGGCGGCTCATGGGAAGCTTTGCAAGAGCGACGTGCCGATTTAATTATTGGTGCAATTAGTCATTTGGGTGGTAACGCATCGACCCAATCGAGTCAAATTTTGGGTGAGCTGCACAGTGTGTTTGTGGTCGCACCTTCTCATCCGCTAGCGCAAGCGCCAGAGCCCTTGTCGGCACACTTGATCCAACAGCATCGCGCAATTGTCGTTCCTGATTCATCGCGTAACTTATTGCCGTATACGATTGGTTTGTTATCAGGCCAAGAAACGCTACGCGTGCCAGATATGCAGCATAAAGTGGCGGCGCAGATTGCCGGTTTAGGTTGTGGCTATTTGCCACTCGCTTTGGCCTACGAGGCTGTGGCAGAGGGGCGTTTAGTTGTTAAAGCTGTGGCCGAAGTGAATCCTTCGATTCGGATGTGTTTTGCTTGGCGCAATAATGGCGTAGGTCATGCTTTAAGATGGTGGTTAGATAGTTTGGCGCAAGAGCAAAGCATCAAGCAATGGTTGGCATTAGGGATTGAAAAGTCATAATTCGATGCGATTGCGGCCAAGGTCTTTGGCCCGATATAAAGCGAGGTCAGCGCGCTCAATCAAGCTAATTAAATTATCACCCAACTGCGCTTGCGCTACACCGACACTGATAGTGAGTTGTCTGCCCTCAATGCTGCTTGGCCAAGCGTGCTGCGCAACTTGGGTGCGAATTCGTTCCGCCACTTTGGCCGCAGAAAATAAATTCAAGCCTTTGAGCACCACTAAAAACTCTTCACCGCCATAGCGAACTGGAGTGTCAACATCGCGGCAAGCCTGTTGCAAGATGAGGCCGATATCGCGTAGTACTTCATCGCCTGCTAGGTGCGAAAAGTCATCGTTAATTTGTTTAAAGTGATCAAGGTCGAGCAGCAAAATGGAGATGGTATCAGCCGCATTCAGTTTAGTGATTTGCGGTGCAAGATGCGTATCAAGCCACCGGCGATTGGCTAGTTTGGTAAGCGCATCTTGCTCCACTTCAGTCAGAAGCTGATTGAGTTTTTGAATCTGCTGCGCTTGTTGCTCTAATAACTGCCGATTTTCTTGCCGACTGATTTCTAAGCTAAATCTAGTTTCTAGTGCCGCCAGACGTTGCAAAATACGTGGTTCAACTTCTAAAATTGGCGCACTTTTAGCCAGTTGATGTTCAAAACTGTGCGCTGATTGCAATGCAAAATAGGCCTGTTGTGCTTGATCCATGTCTTCATAAAGTGCGGAAAGACCAAGCCAGCAATCGCGTAGTAATTGCATAAATTCATTGTCGCTGGCGGTGGCTAGCGCTTCTAGTAAAGCTTGTTCAGCTTCTGCGTGACGTTTTTGGTGGGTTAGGATCAGGCCCAGGTGATATGCGCACTTAATGCTGGCCCAATAATGATGATGTTGTACGGCACATTGCAGTCCTTGTTGCAGATGGTCAATGGCTTCGGCGTAACGTTCTAGTTGAAACAGGGCTTGGGCGCGCCATAAATGTGATTCAGCGATGCCGTTGAAGTGGTTGCATTTTTTAAGGATTGGGTCGGCTTGGTTTAAGATGGTAAGGGTATCGTTAGGTAGCTTAAGCCACATATAGTCTGCAGCCAAATACAGTCTTAATGTATAGAAAATGTGAGGGTTATCTAGCTTATGGCTGTAGTGCAATGCTTGTTGGTGTAATTTGAGTGCGCGTTCGTGTTGTTCGGCGGCGTTAAAAATGCCTCCAATCGAAATAAAGGCCAGAATTGCACTGCTGATGTCGCCCAACTCAAGACCTAACTCGATGGAGTTCATCCAGAGCTGTATGGATTGCCGATAATCGCCCATCGTATAAACCTGATCGGCGAGTTGATTTAAAATTTGCAAACGCTCAGCAGCAAAATCATCATCTTGCGATAGGCTCAACGCCTCGTTCAGTGTTGCGATGAGCGCGTGGCATTGTCCTAATTCAGTTTCTGCTTGTGATTTGAGCATTAACAGCGCAATACGTGGCTTAGGCGTCGTAAATTGATAGCTGGTATTGCTGATTTCATCGATGAGGGCGAGCGCTTGTAGAGGGGCATTTTCGGCCAATTGATGAGAGATCTCAGCTAATTGGTCGGAAAATAGGCTCAGTGAGTTAGGCATAATCATTCACCGTCGGATACAGAGTGGTTTCTACTCGGCTGAGCATTGTGGCGAGGCTATCTCCCGTTTGCCCTAGCGTGGCAGCGACCGTAGAACGGCCAGATTCAAATGGCAATAGTTGTAAAATATCGCCAATGTTTTTCTCGATGCGTTTCAATTCATCGCAGGCAATCTGTGGAATTAAAATAGCAAATAGATCATCGGCATAATGGCAAAATGAACTGCTCTCGGTGCAAATAGAGGCCAGTAGATAGAGCTTTCTTTGCCATGGAAAACGTTCTCCAAGTCCGGGAAGTCCAATAAAAACCACACCTAGATCGGGATTTTCGTTGAGGAGCTTTGTCAATCGTTGCAGCCAGAGATAGCGGTGAAGGTAATTGTGTGGAACGCAAATGTTTTGAGTTGCAGGACTGATTACTGCGCTATTTTTTTTGCGTTGAGTGTCAATTTGTTGTTCTAGCCGCAAAAAATCAACTGAACAAAACTCACGAGCGCCATGTTGCTGGTGTTGAGCCAGCTCTCCTAAATCAAGTTGACGGTATCTTTTGAAACTGGCGAGTGCCTCATCCCATTGCGCTTGTTGTTCGGCATATTGAGAGCGAATTAATGCAATTTGGCTTTGAAAAGAATGCAATTGGAAATGATCGGCTAATTCATTGGCTTGGTTTAAATTGCCTAGTGGATTCTTATGCCTCGTTAAATCAATCTTTGCTAGTGTAATAAGCGTCAAACATTGCGCCCATACCAAGTGTGGCTTATCGGCAATTGTTTGCCACGCGATTTGGCATTCGTTGTATGCGCGCTCTGCTTGAGCCAGCGCGAGCCAAGTGCGTGCCCGATAATTGCAAATTTCCGCGTGCCAAGTTGGATTATTCAGCGAGCTTAAATTGAGACTGGCTTGCTCCAGACTCACTAAAGCTTCTTCGAAATGACCGAGTTTGAGTCGTTCTCGACTAAGGCAAATCGCCGCTTTGGCTGCTAGCGAGGTGTTTTGAATCAA
This sequence comes from Deefgea tanakiae, assembly GCF_019665765.1. Taxonomy (GTDB): domain Bacteria; phylum Pseudomonadota; class Gammaproteobacteria; order Burkholderiales; family Chitinibacteraceae; genus Deefgea; species Deefgea tanakiae. The sequence continues at coordinate 1,688,994 of NZ_CP081150.1, read as the reverse complement.
TAGCGCTTGATCAAGTGCTTGGTTTAATTCAAGTAATGACTTTTCAGTTTGTTGATCAATTGCCCAAAGGTTACCCAGCCCGATCATGATGTCTATTGATAAGGTAGGGTGTTGCACGGACTGCATGAGTTTAAGACATTTTAGCCATTGTGATAACGCAAGGGTATAGCGGCCTTTGGCAACATATATAAGGGCTGATAGGTGATACGCTTCAGCAAGTAAATTTTTTGCCCCATCCACTTTGGCATATTCAATTGCTTGTTTGATGATGGTGCTGGCTTGTTGAAAAGCCATGTCAGCCCATAGTAACTGTGCCAGATTGAGTTTTGCTTCGGCGATGGCGTGTGAATAATTGATGGTTTCTGCTGCAGCGAGTATGGCATCTATTTGTTTGCGCATTTCTGCTGGCGAACGACCGTTTGGGCTACGTAAGTCCAATAGTTGAAGGTCAATTGATAAAACATTGTGTGCCATAGCTGCGCTTAATCAACAGAAAACTAATAGATAGGGAAGATGCTTTGATTTTAGGTATGTAGTGTAACTGATTTGGACTACTTGCCGTTTAAGTCGATTTCATTTCGTTTAATTAAGTCCTGAAAAAAACAAAAAGCCAATCAAAATGGATTGGCTTTTTGTTACATAAAGCGGAGATTTTCTCTGCGTTAAATTTTATTTGCTGGCTTCAATTTGAATACGCAGTGTCACTTCATCACTCACTGCCGGTACGTAGGCTGCCATACCAAAATCACTACGTTTGATTGTGGTCATGGCATCAGCGCCGCATGCTGGTTTTTTGCTCATTGGGTGTGGGCTGCATTTGAAGTTGCTCACTTGTAAAGTCACTGGCTTGCTTACGCCGAGCAATGTCAATTCGCCGGCAACGCTCACTAATTTGTCGCCACTAAATTTGAAATCTTTGCCTTTGAATGTCATTGATGGAAATTTGGCGGTATGGAAAAAGTCTTCGCCTTTCAAATGGGCATCACGTTTTTCCCAGCCGGTGCGTAAGCTAGTGGTATCAATTTTGATATCTGCTGCGCCGGTTTTCTTTTCCATGTCGAGCGTGACGGTACCGCTGGTCGTTTCAAATGTGCCACGTTGAGTTGAATAACCTAAATGGTTGACTTCAAACGTTGGGTAAGTGTGTGACGGATCGATGGTATAAACTTCAGGTGCAGCAAATGCGCCTGCTGCGAATGCTGAAAAGAGGGCGGCGGTAATGATTTTCTTCATACTAAATACTCCAGTGGTTTTATAAAAATTAGTCTGCTTTGCCGGTGAGCAGCAGTTTGTATTTCACAGTCACTTCGTCGGCCACTGTGCCGGTGTCAGCCCAGGCGCCGTCACCTATTTTGTATTGCAGGCGCAGTAATGGTACTGAGCCTTCGAGCAATAAATCGTTCCCAACCGGTTTTGCCGTCATGGTGCCAACGACATCACGGGTCATTCCCTTCATTGTGAGCTTGCCTTTGGTTTCAAACTTGCCTGCCCCAAGCGCTTTTACGCTGGTGGCAACAAAAGTCGCCTTCGGTGTATTGGCAATATCAAACCACGCTTTTTTCTTGGCTTCGTTATTACCGTCAGGCCCACCGACATCAATACTGGCCAAGTCAACGATAATTTCGGCTTTCGCCGTTGCAGGCTTGGCAGGGTCAAAATTAACTTTGGCGGTGAAGTTTTTAAAACTGCCATCGACCGGCGTATTCATTTGACTGAATGCAAAATTAATCTGACTTTTTTGTGGCACGATGCTTTGTGCGGCGATGGCATGACTGCCGATGAGCAATAAACTGCTGGCAAGTAAGGTGCGTAGCATGGGTTCTCCTAAATAGTGGTGTTTATTTTTTGGCTAAAAACGGTAGCATCCGCGCTAAAGTACCGTCTTTATCAATAATGTGGTGCTTTAAAGCGCCGGCAATATGCAAACCAATTAAACCTAATAAACCGTAAGCCAGTAACTCATGGGTTTCTTTAAGAAAATGGGCTAATTCTTCATTTTTACCGACTAAATCTGGCAAGGGCAGTACACCCCAAAACACCACTGGAAAGCCTTTGGCTGAGCTCATCAGCCAACCCACAAATGGCAGTAAAAACATCAGTAAATACAGTAGGTGATGAACACTGATTGCGAGTTTTCTTTGTAGCGCGGGCAAAGCTGGATCAACTGCTGGGGTACCCCGTAGGAGTTTGTAGCCAAAACGAATGAAAAATAAGCTCATCACGGTAATACCCGTCCATTTATGCCAGTTAATCATTTTGAATTTGTCAGGCGACAATGGCATATCGTCAAAAATCCACGCAAAGGCAAATGCACAGGAGATTAAAATCGCAACGAGCCAATGCATACCAATTTGCAAGGCATCGTAGTGAGTAGGTGCAGCTTTTTTCATCAAGTGAGTTCCTGTATTCAGTTAATCTGAATCGTTATCAACATCATAAAGGTAGAGCATGTTGACGGATAGCGTAAATACTTGTGTATTTTATTCAAAAAAATTGATTAAGAAGAAAATGCATCCTTTGAAACCACGCTACGGTGTGGTTGGCATGGCGATGGCCAGCAATGTTGAGTGAGTAGGGCAAAGATCAAAGAAAACTAGTAGAATTGCGAAAAAAATCATAACGGTAACAGGGGTAATTAAGTGGAAGAGATTGAAAAGTTTATCGGTGGTTTTCGCCGCTTCCAGCATAAATATTTTGGCGAGCATCGTGATTTATTTACTGAATTGCAATCAGGGCAAAACCCAAAGACCTTATTAATCGGCTGTTCAGATTCGCGTGTTGATCCGGCGATTTTGACCGACTGCAATCCAGGTGATTTGTTTGTGGTTCGCAATGTGGCTAATCTAGTGCCGCCGTATGAAATCGACGGTGCATTTCACGGGGTCTCATCAGCGATTGAATATGCGGTCGTACATCTTGAGGTTAGTAAAATTATCGTTCTCGGACATTCTGGCTGTGGTGGTATTCGCGCCTTGATGGACAACAGTACGCCCAAGACAGATGCTAATTTTATTGGCCGTTGGGTTAGAATTGCTGACGCAGCACGTGAACAAGTCAAACGCGAACTAGCGCACAAAACCCCAGATGGTCAGATTCGCGCCTGTGAAATGGCAGCAATTATTGTGTCTATGGATAATTTGATGAGCTTCCCCTTCATTGCTGAGCGAGTGCAAGATGGCTCACTCAGTTTGATTGGGTGGTACTTCGATATTCTGCGCGGTGCTTTGTACGATTTCGATCAAGATAAAAATGCATTTCACGCCCTAGTCACTTCATTGAAAGAGTAAATATTTCTCAGAAGTAGCGGTTTTAAGCCGCTACTGATTGTATTGGTATTTATTTTTTCTTTAACCAAGTCTCGATTTGTCCTGTGATGGCAGGGTCTGTAGGCTCGGTCATCGAGCTAAACGCGGTGACGGTTTTGCCGTCTGGTGCAATCAAGTATTTATAAAAATTCCACTTCGGCGTCGTCCCTGAAGCCGCTTTGAGTTGTTGGTAAAACGGACTTGCATCCTTACCAATTACGCTACTTTTGCTCATCATTGGAAATTCAATAAAGTATGTGAGTTTGCAGAACTCACCGATTGCTTTGTCGTCCTCCAGTTCTTGCTTGAAATCATTTGATGGAAAACCAATCACCAGTAGACCGTGCGATTTGTATTTGGCGTAGAGCTGCTCAAGCTGAGTAAACTGCGACGTAAACCCGCATTTACTCGCCGTGTTGACGACGAGAATGGGTTTGCCGGCGTGTTGACACAAATCGAATGTTGCTCCTTGCAAGGTTTTGAACTTGTGTTGGAGCAAGGGTGGGCAGTCTTTTGCAAAGACGACTGCGCTTAGACTGAGTATTGCTAGGGCTAGAAAAAAACGCATGATATCGCCTCTCGTTGAAAAACTGATGGCTTTATCATGCGTGATTTTGCTGCTGAAGACTAGTTTTTACAGGTGAGTCCTTAGTAATCCTAGGGTTTACGTGCGGTCATTCAATGGTAAATATTTTCCTAAGTTGCTCAGCTACACCGTGCTCATTATTGCTGCCGATCACTGGTGCGTGCGGGTGTGCTGTTTTGAGTTTTGGACTGGCATTGCTCATCACAAAAGGATAGCCAGCAACAGCGAGCATTTGAATGTCATTTTGTCCATCGCCGAAGGCGTAGCAATGCGCTGCATCAATGCCTAGGCGGCCAAGTACTTCGGTCAGCGCATGACCTTTGGAAACCGTTGGCGCCATCACTTCTAAGCAATCATCTGCTGAGAAGGTGATATAAACCTCATCGCCGTATTGATCGATGATTTTCGCTTCAACGGCAGTAAGTGCTGCGTGATCCGCGATGTATAAAATCTTGGCAATACCTTCACCTGAGTGGGCTTTTAGGTCAACCACTTGATAGTTAAAGCCGGAATCTTTGTAATACACGCCCACTAATTCAGGGCAATCACGTTCGACCAACCAGCCATCATCCACATAGACATTCAGTAAAGTGCCCGCAGACATTTCTGGCTGTAACAACGCTCTGGCCAATTCGGGCTCAAGATTCTCAGCAAAGATTTCATTGTTGTCTGGGTCGTGAACGCGAGCGCCATTCGAAGTGATTAAATGGGCAGAAACACCAAGGCTTTCACGGATTCCCTTCACATCTAAAAAGTGTCGCCCTGTCGCAATGGTGATCTGTACGCCTTGTGCTGCCAATGCTTGAAATGTTGCGGCAGTATACGCATCCACTTTGTGCTCAATATCGAGCAAGGTGCCGTCTAAATCAGAAACAATCATTTTTTGCATCGGTGTAATCCTTGCTGGTGAATAAACTGTCGTTAATGATTTTACGCCGCAATCGAAATTAAATCGTCAGTATTAATGCCATTGGGGTTGCGCTTTAGCCAAAAAAACCGCAACAAAAAGGTACAATTGGGTATCGAATAGGGATTTTTTGATGATAAAAGCGGATGTGGTAATTATTGGTGCAGGAGCGGCGGGTTTAATGTGCGCGGCGACTGCTGGGCAACGTGGCCGTAGCGTTGTTTTGATCGATCACAGCAAAAAGCTGGCGGAAAAAATTCGCATTTCGGGAGGAGGGCGCTGTAACTTTACCAATATCAATGTGCGTCCTGAGTGTTATATCTCGAACAACCCTCATTTTGTGAAGTCGGCGCTGAAGCAATACACGCAACATGATTTTATTGCGCTGGTCGATAAGTATGGCCTTACTTATCACGAAAAAACTTTAGGACAGTTATTTTGCGACCAAAACTCGCAGGGCATTATTGATATGCTCAAAGCGGAGGTGGATTTAGGCGAAGTAACTTGGCGAATGGAAACGCCAGTGATGCAGGTAGAACAAATTGATGGCGGCTTTGTGGTCACCACGCCAACTGAAGTATGGCACTGCGAGTCTTTGGTGATTGCCAGCGGTGGCTTATCGATCCCGCAGATTGGCGCAACGGCCTTCGGTTATGAAATTGCCAAGCAGTTTGGTTTGTCGATTGTGCCTTTAGCGGCAGCATTGGTACCGCTGACCTTTCAAGCCGAAGATTTATGGACTGATTTAGCGGGTGTTGCGTTCGAAAATGTGGTGGTCAGTTGTGAAAATACCTCATTTCGCGAAGATATTTTACTGACTCACAAAGGGGTTTCTGGTCCCGCTATTTTGCAAATTTCAAGTTTTTGGGAAGCAGGAAAAACGATTGAAATTGATTTGCTGCCTGATATGGACTTGGAAGACTTCTTCCGAAGTGCAAATCGCGACAGCTTGTTGTCGAATGTTCTTGCTGATATTTTACCGAAACGATTTTTGCATGTATGGCTAGCTAAATACGGTGAAATAAGGCCTTTGAAGCAATACTCGGCCAAAGAGTTGCAAGTTATTTCGACCGAGCTGCACCAGTGGCAAGTCAAGCCATCAGGTACCCTTGGCTACAAAAAAGCTGAAGTCACCCGAGGCGGTGTCGATACGGATCTGTTGTTGTCCAAGACCATGATGGTGCGAAGTGTGCCCGGCTTGTACTTTATTGGTGAAGTCGTCGATGTGACGGGTTGGCTTGGTGGTTACAATTTTCAATGGGCTTGGTCGTCGGGATATGTTGCAGGATTGAATATTTAGGACTAGAGTAACGATATGGCAACACAGAGCAGTTAGGAATTACAGCGATGTGTGCTTATCTCAACTGAAGCAGAACAGAAGGAGCAATATTTGATTGATTCCGACTTAATGTATTTAGTATCTGGCATCCTTGCTATTTAAGATCAATCATTTGATCTCGATCCGAAAGTGTTCGGAATATGATGGCACTAGTGGCAATCATTGCAGTAAATTCAATAGTCGAAATGTTTTTTATTTCGCAGATCTTTTTAAGTGTAGTACTGGGTTCTCTGATGTTAAACCGCAGCAAAGGAGGTCATATTGATTGATTCCAATGTCCTGTGTTTATTAGTAACCGGCAGTACATGCCACTGATGGTCATTTTAATGATCAATTTTCTGAATTAGCATTTGCGTAATAATGAACGCTCTATTTGATGAGCTAATTCAGCCCTGCGGGGTGTCGATCTGGCGCCCCGTTACTCGTAGTCTATTTTTAGTTTGTATTTAACTTGATTTATTGTATTGCCGATGTTTAATAACATGGAGGTGTTCTGAATGGGGACTTTTCATCCGGTATTAAATGGCTCTATGTTAGATGGTTACAATGGTTATGTTCAGAATGGTTTGACCGCAGAGAAAATCTAAGTTTAACTTTTGATAGCAGTAGCAGTAGCAGTAGCAGTAGCAGTAGCAGTAGCAGTAGCAGTAGCAGTAGAGCAGAAGTTGATGTTGCAGTACTGAAGGTCAGTAGTCACGATGTAGCTTTGCAGTTTGCAGTAGTGAGTTTTATTTTTGCTGTTTAATTTGCAGTTTTTATGCTTTTCCGTATTACTGTTAAGAGTGGCTGTAACAAAAACGAGGCTGATTTAGCCTCGTTTTTTATTGTCTAGCTTTTAGATTACAGCACTTCTGATTACTTTAGCCCCAACACTTCCTGCATATCGTAGTGACCTGTTTGGTGTTGTGCTAAAAATCGAGCCGCTCGCAAACTACCTTGCGCATAGATGGTTCGATTGCTGGCTTTATGAGTCACTTCAATGCGCTCGCCTTCACCGGCAAACACTACAGTGTGATCGCCAATCACATCGCCGCCGCGAAGGGTCGCAAATCCAATCGTGCCGTTTTCACGCGGCCCCGTGATGCCTTCTCTAGACCAAGTGGCTATCTCATTAAGGGATTGATCCCATGCTTTGGCAATCGCTTCACCCATCGCAATCGCTGTTCCTGAAGGCGCATCCACTTTATGTTTATGGTGCATTTCGACGATTTCAGCGTCGTACCCTTGATTGAGTACACCAGCTGCAATTTCGAGTAGCTTGAAAACTAAGTTAACACCAACGCTCATATTGTAGGCTGACACAATCGCTATTTTTTGGCTAGCAGCACTAATCATTGCACGACCTGCTTCATCAAAGCCCGTAGTGCCAATAATCATTTTGACACCTAGCTCTTGGCACGCTTGTAAGTGAGCCAATGTTCCTTCCGGGCGGGTAAAATCAATTAAGACGTCTGCATTTTTAAGTGCAGACAATTGATCTGTAATCATGACGCCACTATTTGTGCCAATAAAAGCAGTCGCATCGCGGCCAATGGCCTCACTTCCTGTGCGATCAAGTGCAACCGTTAATTGCGTATCGGGCGCATTAAGAACTGCTTCAATCAGCATTTGCCCCATTCGACCACTACTTCCTGCGATAGCAATTTTAATGGTCATGATTAAAAGCCCTCTTTGAGTAGCGGTTTCACTTCGACATCTTTAGAATTTGGGTCGCCAGGATTGACTGGCATCGACATTAAATTACTCTCAGGAGGCTGTGGCTTTGTTTTTTGAATTTGATTGGCTTTAGGGTCTGGAAAAAACGTGCCTTCCCAGCGAACTAAGCTATTCTCATTAAAAAAGAGTTTAAAGTCATACGACTCTCTCAAAACACCTGAGCGACTGTCGCGGAAAATGTAATCCCAACGATCTTTATGAAAAGGATCGGTAAGTAGTGGGGTACCCAAGACGAATCGAACTTGAGCTCGGGTCATACCCACACGAAGCAATTCAACTTGATTGGCTGTAATTTCATTGCCCTGTGGAATGTCAATTTTATAGGGTGTTAAAAAATTAACGACGCTGCAGCCAGTTAACAATAGGCTGCTGGTCACAAAAACAGTAAGTAGTCTGGCCTTCATCTTGGTTCGATTCGCTCGTGGATGCCGGTGCGCGTCACCGGGAAACGCTATATCATAACCGTATTGTGCAACTCCCGCACCTTGGGGAACAAAGAAGAGAATAACTAATGAGTAAAGCGGCTGAATTAAAAGGCATGGGATTGAAGGCTACAGGGCCTCGTTTAAAGATTTTAAATCTGTTTGAAACCAGTGAAGAACGTCATCTGACCGCTGAAGATGTATACCGTATGCTGCTGGTTGAAGAGATAGATGTTGGTTTGGCGACCGTTTACCGTGTGCTCACTCAGTTTGAGCAAGCGGGTATTTTAGAACGTCACCATTTTGAAACGGGTAAAGCGGTGTTCGAACTGAAGCAAGATGAGCACCATGATCATTTGGTGTGCGTAAAATGCGGTGCTGTCGAAGAGTTTTTTGATCCAGAAATCGAAGCGCGCCAAGATGCGATCGCAGCGAAACATGGCTTTGATATTCAAGATCATGAGATGTATATCTATGGTATTTGTAAAGTTTGTCAGGCCAAAGCGAAGAAATAAATTGTTATTGAGTTTTTACCGTTGATTCCTTGGTTAGATCATCGACACGAGTTCCCTCTGCTGGAGAGTGCACTCAAAGAGCCGAATGGTCTCTTGGCCGCAGGAGGCGATTTATCGCCTCAGCGAGTGCTTGCTGCTTATCGGCAAGGTATTTTTCCTTGGTTTATGCCGGGAGAGCCGATTCTTTGGTGGAGCCCAAGTCCTCGCATGGTATTGCATGTCGATGAGTTCCAAGTGCCAAAATCATTGGCCAAAGTGGTTCGTCATCGCTCCTATGAGGTAACCTTCGATACGGCGTTTGCGCAGGTGATGCAAGGCTGTGCAGCACCCCGTGGTACTGAGGCGGGAACCTGGATTAGCGATGAGATGCTGGCTGCCTACATCGCCTTGCATGAGGCTGGATTTGCTCACAGTTTTGAGTGTTGGATGGATGGCGAGTTAGTTGGTGGCTTGTATGGGATGGCACTGGGCAAAATGTTTTATGGCGAATCCATGTTTGCCCGTCGCTCAGACGCCTCCAAAATTGCCTTCGTGCATGCTGTGCAGTGGTTAAAGGCTCAGGGTTTTTCAATGATTGATTGTCAAATGTACACCGATCATTTGGCGCGCTTTGGTGCTCGAGAGATTGATCGTTACGAATTTGTTGCTAAGCTGAAAGTTCTTCTGGATGAGCCTGAGCAGTTAGGGCCTTGGCAATATTGCCATATCAACGAGTGAATTTGAGTAGGTGTCGCATGAACGATACATTCCGCAAGCACACAGTTCAATTGCAGTTTTATGCTACAGCGCCGTACCCCTGCAGTTATTTGTCTGACCAAGAAGCGCGCTCGCAAGTTGCCGTCCCATCTGAACTCATTTCATCGGGTGCTTATAGTCAATTGGTGCTGCAAGGGTTTCGTCGTAGTGGTGCGTTTGTTTATCGCCCTTGGTGCGATCATTGCCAAGCCTGTGTTGCTGTTCGTTTGCCAGTGGCTTTGTTTGAGGCGAATCGCACCCAAAAACGAACTTTAAAGCGCAATGAATCACTCAAAGTCCGCATTATGGAGTTGGAGTATCGTGATGAGCACTTCGAGCTGTATCAGCGCTACCAGCAGTCGCGGCATAGTGGGGGCGGCATGGATCAAGATGGTCGCGAGCAATACGAAGGTTTTATCTTAAAAAGTCAGGTGGCAAGTTTTTTAGCCGAGTTCAGTGAAAACGGCGTGGTGCGGATGGTCAGCCTGATTGATCAGCTCGACGATGGCATTTCATCGGTGTACACCTTTTTTGATCCTGATTTTGCGGCACGTAGTTTTGGGGTTTTTAACGTGCTGTGGCAAGTCGGGCTCGCCAAGCAGTTGGGTTTGCAGTATGTGTACTTGGGGTATTGGATTAAAAACTGCCGCAAGATGGAGTACAAAACACAGTATCAGCCGATTGAAGGTTTACTCAATGGTAAATGGCTGGCGCTTGAGGGTATCTAGTTATAAGCAATACTAAATGATGCCTTGTGAGTTATACATGGTTTAAATTGAACTAAGTGAGCGAATTTGTATCCATTTAGTTTCTGTCTTCATGAAAAGAGTTATACATGCGCTCGATGACCTTGGTCGAAATTGAACAAATCCGTACCGAATGCCGAGCTTTGGTGGCCAAGCGCGCAATGGCATCGGGTGCATTAGCGGTTGTGCCGATTCCTGGCTTTGACGTGGCTGCAGATGTGGCGATCATGAAGCAAATGATTGAGATGATTAACGATAAGTTTGCTTTGACTCCCAGTCGCATTCAGCAACTAGACCCAAAAATCAAACAGCGCATTTTTGTGATTGCTAGCTCATTGGGCAGTACGCTGGTTGGCAAATACATGACCAAAGAGCTATTGGTGCTCGCATTCAAGCGAGTTGGCGTGCGGATGGCGAGCAAACAAGCTGCAAAATTCGTTCCATTTTTAGGGTCTGCTATTGCCGCCGGTATTAGCTATGGTGCGATGCGGATGTTGGGTAATGCGCATATCGAAGATTGCTACCAAGTCTTGAAAGCCATGCACGCCGATGGGCGTACTTTTGAGCATGATGTATCGGATGAAACCGCAGCAAGAAATACGCAGTGAGCCCATTCAATGGGATAATGCCGCATCTGTTTTCAAGGCTGCGGCATGTCAAATACTCCCAACACCATTCAAAACCTCATTATTCATCAACTACACAAAGAGCCTAATGGCCCCGCGCGTGTGGCGCTAAGTACGGCCGAAATGCCGATTAACAGTGCAGCGCAGCGTTTGGTCGATCATCTCTGCCAGTTGTACGGTACGCGTAACGGCAAAGGCTTTGGCAAGTTTGAAGAAGATGAGCACGAATATCCAATGCCCGCCTTGGTGCGACGATATCTGGATGATGCCAATTTCCTGACTTTTTCCCAGCAATTATTGGCGCATTTGCAGGTGCGCGCCGAGCAAGAGCCAGAAGCCAATGGCGGCTATGTGCTGATTGCGCGCGTGCAAAATGCGGCGATGGACTTTGTCTTCGTCGCCCTAGTTAGTGAAGTGATTGGTACTGCGGTGAATGGTGAAATGCAGGTCGAAGATAGTATTCATCTGGACATGGATCATTTGCGTGTGGCGGGGCGGATTGATTTGGGTGTGTGGCAAGCTGGCGGTGAGCGCTATGTGAGTTTCTTGCGCGGGCGTGGTGATGTGGCCGCGTACTTCAAGCTGTTTCTCGGCTGTAACGATATGGTCACGCCGCTCAAAGAAACGCAAAAGCTCGTTAAAGGCTTAGAGCAATTTGTTGAGCAACAAGCACTCAGCGCGCAAGACCGCGATGAAGTGTTTCAGCGCGCGCACAGTTTGCTCGATGAAATGGGTAATGACCAAGGTGAGGTCAATCTCGCCGATGTCGCCAGTCAAATCTTCCCCGACGCACCACAGGCGCTGCAAGACGTCTTGCAGCACGAAGATTTAGGCTTGGTCGATGGCTTTGTGCCTGATCGTCGCGCAATTAAGCCATTGATGCGTTTTAAAGCGGCTGCGCCAGAATGGAAGCTTGAATTTGATCGCGCCAGCTTGCGTTCCGGTGCTGTGATTTACGACAAGCACACCGATACGCTGGTGCTGTCGAACATTCCTGATAAGTTGAAGAAAGCTTTATTAGAGCAATAACTCTAGGTATTTTGTCCAATGCTATGCTAAATAATGGCTTGATCAATATACAGTGGTGGGTAAGTCAAAACAACAAAGGCGACCGAGTCGCCTTTGTTGTTTTTGTAGAACAAACGTTCTTATTGGACTTGCGAATGGCATCTTGCTCTTGTATTGTGAACGTACGTTCTATTTGGAGAAGCCGTCATGACCATTCGCTTTCGCTTATCAGACCAAGCCTTTTTGCAACAACAAACACTGCAAGTACCAATGAGTTTACTTGAGCATCTTGTGCAGCCTGCTTGGAGTGGCTCATCGGTGTTGCTCTCTGCCCGTGTATTGCAATGCCTACCCGCGGAATTGCGCTTAATAGCACGGCGCTTTGTCGGTTTGTACCTTGTTGCCGATGGACAGGGAACTATCACGCAAATCTCCAAAATGGCTCACCGTCTTAGTGTTGCTGAGCAAGATACTGAGTTTGCCATTGCTGCGCGCCAACACGGCGCTCCAAGCTGTGCAGCAGGGCAAGAAATATTCGCAGTGTGTGCCGCATCATAAACTGAATCCGCTAATATTCTCTCTTGTCATAGAGTCAACGCCGAACGAGCGTGACCACAGGAGAAGACGTAATGAGAGTAAAGCAATTCAAAATGGTGGGTGTGATCAGCGCGCTGACTATATCAGGATGGGCTTGGGGCGGCGGCGATCATTCGCATACTGCAGATCCAATGGGCGAGCCCGCCAAAAAAACGACGCGCACGGTGTTGATAAGCATGAGCGATGATATGAAATACACGCCGAATGTGATTCAAATTAAGCGCGGTGAAGCCGTCACGTTGTCGTTCAAAAATGATGGCAAGCTCAAGCATGAAGCGGTGATGGGACATCTGTACGATTTAAAAAAGCACGCTGAAGTGATGAAAATGCATCCTGATATGGAGCACGAGGATTCAAAATCGATTAGTGCAAAAGCCGGTGAAACCGCACAGATTAAATGGAAGTTTACGCAGCCCGGAACATTTTATATTGCGTGCCTGAAGCCTGGGCACTTTGACGCTGGAATGCGCGCAACGCTGCAGGTTAAATAAGTTTATTTGTTGCTGATGGGTATTGCCTTGCAGTTAATCATATTGATGGCTTGTATGGTAATACCATGGTGCCAATATCATTTCCCCCTACATACCTCCCTCTTCGAAAGATAGCGCTGATATAGCGCAGCCTGTTAAACTCTTGTTTATCTATTTCCACTGTTTTTAAAGGTTTTCTGAATGGCACAGTATGTAATGTCGATGCTCCGTGTGAGCAAAATTGTTCCGCCGAAACGCCAGATTATTAAAGACATTTCCCTGTCTTTTTTTCCCGGCGCAAAGATTGGTTTATTGGGCTTAAACGGTTCAGGTAAATCAACTGTTTTGAAAATCATGGCTGGCGTGGAAAAAGAGTTTGAAGGTGAAGTGCAACATCTGCCCAATATCAAAATTGGCTATTTGGCACAAGAACCTGAGTTAACCGCGACCAACACCGTGCGCCAAGAAGTAGAAAGTGGCCTTGGTGAAGTCTTTGAAGCCCAAGCCAAACTTGAGGCAGTGTACTCTGCATATGCCGAAGAGGGCGCCGACTTTGACGCTTTGGCTGAGGAACAAGGCCGCCTTGAAGCGATTATCTCTGCGGGTGCAGGCGACAATTTGGAATTGCAACTCGAAATCGCAGCCGATGCACTGCGCTTGCCAGAGTGGGATGCCATTGTTGGGCAACTTTCCGGTGGTGAAAAACGCCGTGTGGCTTTGTGTAAATTGCTGCTGTCTAAGCCAGATATGTTGCTGCTCGACGAGCCAACCAATCACTTGGATGCTGAGTCAGTGGAATGGCTGGAGCAATTCTTGGTGCGTTTCCCAGGAACTGTGGTTGCGGTAACGCATGATCGCTATTTCCTTGATAACGCCGCCGAGTGGATTTTGGAACTCGATCGTGGCCATGGTATTCCTTGGGAAGGCAATTATTCGACTTGGTTGCAAAAGAAAGAAGAGCGCTTGAAAGTCGAAGAGTCACAAGAGTCGGCGCGTCAAAAAGCGTTGAACAAAGAATTGGAGTGGGTTCGTCAAAATCCAAAAGGCCGCCAAGCCAAATCAAAAGCGCGTATTGCACGTTTTGAAGAATTGAGTAGCTTTGAGCATCAAAAACGCAATGAAACGCAAGAGATCTTTATTCCTGTTGCTGAGCGTTTGGGTGATAAAGTCATTGAGTTTAAAGGCGTGAGCAAAGCGTTTGGCGATCGTCTTTTGATCGATGATTTGAGCTTTAATGTACCAGCAGGTGCGATTGTCGGAATTATCGGCCCGAATGGTGCTGGTAAATCAACGCTGTTTAAAATGATTGCTGGTAAAGAAGCACCGGATAGCGGCGAAGTTGAAATCGGCCAAACCGTGCAAATGGCGTTTGTTGAACAAAGCCGTGAAGGTTTGGAAAACGACAAGACCGTGTTCCAAGATGTTTCAAATGGTCATGACGTGATTAATGTCGGCAAGTTTGAAATGAGCAGCCGTGCTTATCTGGGGCGTTTTAACTTTAAGGGCGCAGATCAGGCTAAACTGGTTGGCAATTTATCCGGTGGTGAGCGTGGTCGCCTGCATTTGGCAAAAACGCTGCTCAAAGGCGGCAATGTTTTGCTACTCGATGAGCCATCGAATGACTTGGACGTGGAAACACTGCGTGCCTTGGAAGATGCCTTGCTTGAGTTTGCAGGTACCGTGTTTGTTATTTCCCATGATCGCTGGTTCCTTGATCGGATTGCGACGCATATCTTGGCGGCAGAAGGCAATTCGCAATGGAATTTCTTTGACGGTAACTATCAAGAATACGAAGCCGATAAGAAAAAACGCTTGGGTGAAGAGGGCGCGAAACCAAAACGGATTCGCTACAAGCCAATCTCTCGTTAAGTTCTAGTACTTTAGGCGACTTCCTTCTGATGCAAAATTTAGCACAACAGAGGGAAGTCGGAAAACATATCTAAATTTAGAACCTCCTCAAATCACTGTCCGATTCAGTCTGAGTAAATATCGCAATGTTTGATCTCACTGACTACTTCATAGACTACATGCAAGCTAAAACCTTTATTGGCCAAGTATCTTAATTGTTTAGTCCGTTCAGCGATGTTTGTTGGGGCTTGCGAGAATTTTTTTTCTAACAATATCCTCGCTTTGCTGGTTTCATCGTCGCTGATTTCGGCAAGAACTTGGCTAATAATGTCACTGGCTACACCTTTTTCGATCAGCTCATGCTTAAGTCGTTGTGGGCCGTAGCGCTGACTTCGAAAGTAGACCCATTGCTCAGCGAATCGCTCATCAGAAACCCAACCCATTTGGGCGAATTCATCCATGACATTTGTGATTTCTTCGCTTGGTATTTCAGGAAATGCGATTGCCAATTTTTGCTGGAGTTCATGTTTTGAGTGGTCACGGCGGCTCAGCAGTTGCAGTGCTTTATTTCGAATCGATATCATAGATTTGAACTTAAAAAAAATGGCCACGAAGTGGCCATTGGACTATTTAAAGATTATTTTATTCAGCGGCGCTATCGCTGCTTTGTTCCATTTCAATAGGGAGTGCTGCGCCAGTCATTTTTTCGCGGACTTTTCGTGCAATATCTTCGGCCACTTCAGGATTGTCTTTCAGATATTGGCGTGAATTTTCTAAGCCTTGGCCAATTTTGTTGCCATTATAGCTGTACCAAGCGCCGGCTTTTTCGACGATTTTATGCGTTACACCTTGTTCGATAATTTCGCCTTCACGAGAAATACCTTCGCCATACATGATGTCAAAAGTAATGACTCGGAATGGTGGGGCTACTTTATTTTTGGCTACTTTAACTTTGGTTTGGTTACCAATAACGTCTTCGCCTTTCTTGACGGCACCAATACGGCGAATATCGAGGCGAACCGAAGCGTAAAATTTCAGCGCATTACCACCCGTTGTTGTTTCAGGGCTTTGACCTGGCATCATATTGCCGATTTTCATACGTAATTGATTAATGAAAATCACTAGCGTGTTCGTGCGTTTAATATTGCCGGTTAATTTACGCAGCGCTTGGCTCATTAAACGTGCTTGCAGGCCTACGTGCACGTCACCCATTTCACCTTCGATTTCAGCTTTAGGGGTTAGCGCGGCGACTGAGTCGACAACAATAATATCTACACCACCAGAACGAACCAGCATGTCGCAAATTTCTAGGCCTTGCTCACCTGTATCAGGCTGAGAAATCAGCATGTCAGATACATTCACGCCCAGTTTTTGAGCATAAATTGGGTCGAGTGCATTTTCTGCATCAATGTAGGCTGCTACGCCACCTAGTTTTTGAACTTCAGCGACAACGTGTAAACAAAGTGTTGTCTTGCCTGATGATTCTGGGCCAAAAATTTCAACGATCCGACCGCGTGGCAAGCCACCAACGCCGAGTGCTAAATCTAAGCCTAGTGAGCCTGTTGATACAACTTGCAGGTCGTTTTCAATTTGATTGTCGCCCATCTTCATGATGGCGCCTTTACCAAACTGGCGTTCGATTTGCGCTAAGGCTGCGGCTAGCGCTTTGCTTTTATTGTCGTCCATGAAATTTGATTCCAGTGTGTAGAGTGATGAAATGAATTATAGAACATTCGTTCTTTTTTGCAAGCACTCAATGTGTTAATAATGAGTTTGGTAGTGTGAAGTAAAAAGTTGCGTTCTCACCCAGAGTTGATTTTGCCCAAATATGTCCGCTGTGCCGACTGATGATGCGCTGGGCTACGGTTAAACCAATACCACTGCCGCTATGTTGTTCGTGAGAGTGAAGATGCAGGAATGGCGTAAAAAGCCGCTTAGCTTGTTCAGGCGCAAAGCCAATGCCATGGTCGGCAATAAAAAAGACTTGTTGCCCATTAATTTTTGTGTCGCCAAATTCGATATAAGTCGTTTTGTCCGGCTTGGCGAATTTCCATGCATTTTCAAGCAGGTTATACAGCGCGATGCGGGTTAGATGTGCGTCGGCATTGGCGTACACTTGTTCTTTGATGTTGAGTTCTACATGGCGCTCAGGTTGTAGCAGTGTGATTTCTTCCATAATATCGAGTGCCATTGCACTGAGATTGATGTTTTCTCTGCGTAATTCACTCCGAGAAAGTTCGTGTAGCATCAGAAGATCTTCAATTCGATTGGCCATTGCCAATACGCTACTACGAATTCGAAGTAAGTAATTTCTGGCGTTGCCGTCTAATTTTTCACGATAATCATCAAGTAGTACTTGGCTAAATCCTTCAATGGTCTTGAGTGGCGAACGCAAGTCTTGCGCAATGGATCCGGTCAGAATTTCAAGTTCATGATTACTTGCAACCAGCGCACGCGAACGGTTTTCTACTACCTCTTCAAGGTGATGGCGGTATTGCTCCAGTTGCAATTCATTCTGTTTACGAGCACTGATATCAAATAAGAAGCCCTGCAAATGGGCTCGATTATTTTCATCCTTGCTGACGGTTGCCAAGAAATGAACCCAAACCTCTTTTCCGTTGGCTGAGAGTAAACGGCATTCAAATTCGTGAGCTTGGCCAATTGCAATTTGTTCTGCAAATAAGGGATAGGCCAAGTGTCGATCATCTGGGTGTAGATAGTTACTTAAAAAAGCTTCGCTATACCAAACTGAAATTGGAAAGCCAAGTAATTGTTCAGCTTGTGGGCCTACATAAGTAAAACGCCACTCTTCTGGGCGAGCATCCCAAGGGATTAGTCGTGTTGACTCAACTAAGCGCCGGAAGCGATCTTGACTCACGCGCAGGGCAGATTCAATTTGCTGGCGACTAATCAAATCGGCTTCGAGTTGTACGTTTTTTTGCTCTAGCGTGCCCACTAAGTGGTGCAGTGCTTGGCGTGTTGATTCTAATGAGTGGCCTAATTGACCGAGTTCATCATTCCTTTGCCAAATGAATTTTTGGTTGAGCTGACGATTGGCGAGCAGTTGTGATTGTTGTGTGAGCTTTTCAAGTGGGCGAAGTACACGAGAATTCAACAGGAACAAAATGAGTGCCAAGCTAAAAATAACTTGGATGACCACTGCAAACAAATAAATGCGCAGTTTACGAGTAATTGTTTGAATGCTGAGGCCATCGGCAAAATTGACAGTGACTATGCCGATGGTATTGCCTTGTTTGATCACAGGACGAGAAAGCGCTGCCACATTACCCAACGCCCGTTCAGGGTGCTGGATCGATAAAAATACGCCAAGATTATTGTCATTGATGGTGATCCGCACAATACGGTCATCACTCATTAGCGATTCAAGCAGTGGCCGCCCAGACTCTGGTGACAAATTCCACAATGGTTCTTGCATCCCCAAGGCCAGCACGTCGCTCAGTCGCTGGTGGTCACGGCTAATTTGAGTTTTGGTCGTTTGTAATTCGTACTGCAGACTGATATAGCCCAATATGGTGGCTGGGAGGCATAGGCCAATCAAAATGGCCAAAATAACAGCAGAGCGAAGGGATAGTTTCATTAATGCGCTTTTCTATTTTGTGCTTTCATCAGTGTACAGTTTAAAACATAGTTAGCTGATTACACATCGCTGTTTGTTGCTTTGTTTTTTCATCCAACACATTGAGTTTGATCTGCAGCATTAAAAATCGACAATCCCAAGTGGGTTCGACTATTTGCAGGGCATAATGTCAGCATAATAGTGGCCTTGGGAGGGCAGTCGAATGCGGATTATTATTCTCGGTGCTGGCGTCATTGGCGTAACTAGCGCATGGTTTCTCGCGCAAGAAGGGCATTCGGTAACGGTGATAGAGCGCGCCCAAGAGCCCGCCCGTGAAACTAGTTACGCTAATGGTGGACAAGTGTCTGTTTGTCATGCCGAGCCATGGGCAAATCCAAAGGCCCCGTGGAAGACTTTGCAGTGGTTAGGTGAAGAAGATGCGCCATTGTTGTTTCGCCTAAAAATGGATTGGAATCAATGGCGTTGGGGTTTGCGTTTTTTGCAACAATGCACCAAAGAAAAAGCCAAAGCCAATTTACAAAATTTGGTGCGTTTGGGTCTTTATAGTCGTGAAACCTTGCAGGACTTGCGTGCTAAAACTGGCGTGATTTATCAGCAACGTACTGAAGGCATCTTGCACTATTACACCGACCCCGCAGAGTTTGCGGCTGCAATCCCCGCTGCTGCTTTGATGCGAGATGTGGGATTAGATCGGCAGGTTAAGAACGCTGCAGAGTGTTTGGCGATTGAGCCTGCTTTGGCGCAGTCTCGTTTTCCAATCGTCGGTGGCACGTATACACCAAGTGATGAATCGGGTGATGCTCGTGAATTTACTAATCAGTTGGCCGAGCGCTGTGTGGCTTTGGGGGTTGAGTTTCGCTACGACTGCCAGATTGATGCCTTGGAGAAAGAGGGCGGTGACGTGAAGGTGGTCCGGGTGTCGAGTCAAGCTGAAGGTGTTGAGCGTCTCTCTGCCGATGCGATCGTTGTATGCTTGGGCAGCTATAGCCCACAACATTTGCAGCCTTTGGGTATTACTTTGGATATTTATCCAGCAAAAGGCTACTCGGCAACGATTCCTGTTATCGATCCGCAACATGCTCCGACAGTGAGTTTGACCGACGATGGTTATAAACTGGTGTTTTCGCGCTTAGGCGATCGTCTGCGGGTGGCTGGAACGGCGGAATTCAATGGTTATAATTTGGATTTGAATCCAGTACGCTGTAAGGCGCTGATTGACCGTACTAGCCAGATTTTTCCAGAAGGTATGGATTATGCTGCGGCTGAGTTCTGGACCGGTTTGCGCCCAGCAACGCCCGGCAATCTGCCTTATATCGGACAAACACGGTATCCAAGTTTATGGCTCAATACGGGCCATGGCACATTGGGTTGGACTGAATGCTGTGGCTCAGCACAGGCCATTGCCGATTTGATTGCAGGCCGTCAGCCTGCAGTAGATTATCCGTTTGTAAAAGGTGTTTAGTAGGGTATTGCTTGCTAGAAATTAAAAATTAATGCTTGCAGAGATATACATATAAAAAGCCGGAGAGTCTCCGGCTTTTTATTAGACTGCGACTGGCGCTTTAATCGCTGGGTGTGGGTCGTAATTCTCAAGAGTGAAATCCGAAAACTCAAATGCGAACAAGTCCATTTTTTCTGGATTGAGCTTGAGGGTCGGCAGTGTGCGCAGATCACGACTGAGCTGCTCTTTGACTTGCTCAAAATGGTTGCTGTAAATGTGGCAATCGCCGCCCGTCCAAACAAAGTCCCCTGCCTGTAAATTACAAACTTGAGCCAACATCAGTACGAGTGTAGCGTAAGAGGCAATATTGAATGGCACACCAAGGAACAAATCAGCGCTGCGCTGATACAGTTGGCACGAAAGTTTGCCACGCTGATCGGTATCGCCTGGCTGGGCGGGGGCAACATAAAATTGGAAAAACGCATGGCAAGGTGGCAGTGCCATGTTTTCAATTTCGCCGACATTCCACGCTGAAACGATAATCCTGCGTGAGTCTGGATTGTTTTTGAGTGTATTAATCACTTCAGTAATTTGATCAATATGGCGGCCATCTTGCGTTGGCCAACTGCGCCATTGCGAGCCATATACGGGGCCTAGTTCGCCATTGGAATCAGCCCATTCATCCCAGATTGTGACGCCACGCTCTTGCAGCCACTTCACATTGGTTTCCCCACGCAAAAACCAAAGTAACTCATTGATGATCGATTTTAGGTGGGTCTTTTTTGTTGTGACCAATGGGAAGCCATCGGCTAAATTAAATCGCATTTGGTGGCCAAAAATCGATACTGTGCCAGTGCCAGTTCGATCTTCTTTCGCGACGCCGTGATCAAGGACGTGTTGTAGTAAATCGTGGTATTGGCGCATGGTAACTCCAGTAATAAACCCTGCCAAAGCAGGGTTTCGGTTTAGATTAGTCTGCGATTATTTTACAGCACGGTAGGCTAAGCGTCTTCAGCTTCAGCGGGAGATAGCGAAATAATAAAGGCCGAGCCGTGACCAAACTGGCTTTCGCAGCGAATATGGCCGTTCATTGCTTCGATGAGTCGTTTGGTAATCGACAACCCTAGCCCTGTGGTGTGTTCTCCACCGGTTGGGCGTGCCGAGAGCCGGCTAAACTTTTTGAACAGCATCGATGTTTCGTGCGGCGCAATACCGGGGCCTTGGTCTTTCACACTAATTTCAATATCACAGTCTCGATGAGCGACGGTAATTGTGATTTCTTTTTCGTGCGGTGAATATTTGACCGCATTTGAAATTAGATTATCCAGCACTTGCCACAGCGCTTGTCGGTCGGCAGTTACGCTGAGTCCTGAACGAACGAAGGTGCACTTTTGATGTTTGTTTTTCAGGCGTTCTTCCCACTCGGCGATTGCCAACTCAATTAATCCATCGATCTCAATCGTTTCAAAGTTGAGCCGAATCGAACCCGTTTCGAGCGCGTTGTGGTCAATTAAATTGCAGATAATGCTTTGTATACGGCCAGCGAGTTGATTAATGCCGCTGAGTCGGTCTTGAATTTTTTCCGTTGGCCATTCATTGAGGCGGTCTTTCAAAAGGACCGACATCCCTTGGATGCTGGCGACGGGGTTCTTTAGATCGTGTGCTGCAATGGTGAGTAGTTCATTTTTCTCATGATTGAGATATTTGAGCGCCTCGTTGGCGGCTTCAAGTTGCAGGTTTCGGGTGGCGAGTTCTTGAGTACGCTCACTGACTAAATCTTCTAAATGATGGCGATGGGTTTGTACGGTGTGCGCCATTTCCTCGAAGGTGCGTGCTAATTCTCCAATTTCATCATCACGATGGGTGTCGAGCTCTTTGGTTTTTCGACCAGCGGCCAAATCTTTGATGGCATTTTTAAGGCGGTTGAGTGGTTTAATAACGTCGGTTTTTAATACCCAAGCCAATAAACCAAGTTCGATTGCCAGCGCAATTAAACCTAAGAAAAGCACCATGCTGGCTGCGATAGCTGCTTTGATTTGGAGTAGGTTTTTTGGGTAAACCGTGACGAACATCCAGTTTGTGCTTTTGATTGGCGCGATACCCAGCCAATATTTTTCATCACTACTTTCTATAAAACGATCAAGCGGCTGTGCTTTGATTAATGCTGAATAGAATGCTTTCAGTGGTGTATCGGACGTCGCAATATTAAATGCACCTTGTTTATTTTGAATTTGTTGCATGTAGTTAGGGTGTGAAATTAAATTACCATCCCGCGTTACGATGAAATTATAGGTGCCGGGAATATTGACAGTATTGGTGCGGGCAATCAGCTGTGACAGTAATACGTCTTGGCCAACGCTACCAATATATTTACCAAGATAATCAATCGGTGTGACGACCGAAACCATCCATTCCAGAGCTTGTTTGTCGTAGTAAATACCACTCCATTTTGTATTGCGCTGTGGGTTGGCTGCGGGTGTTGCGAGCATTTCAGGCTCAAGCGTTTCTGCAAAGTCTGCTACCGAGCCATTGCGGGCATAGTTGAGCTGAGGCAAAAACATCAGGCTTGCGTCTGAAACGTTTAAATCAATGAATGTGTCGTAGTAACGATTTGAGTACGCTGGGCCGTATTGCGATAGTAGATTGTAGCCGAGGACTACTTGGCGTTTGAACTCGGGTGTGAGCTTAGCCGTTGGTAAGATTGCAACGGTAGCGCGGTGTTCAAAGTCATCAAATTCATATTTTACCCGCCACATACCGTCTTTATCTTGCCGAAGGAATTGATTGAATTCAGGGCTGGCGTCGATGCCTTGCGCTAGTGTATAGCGGCGAATAAATTCATCTCGAATGAGCCGTGTATTGTCTTCGGCATTAAGAAATAGCTCACTTTCAATTTGGCTACGGGCGTCAATGTACTTGGCAAGGCTAGCAAGTGCTTCTTCTTGTAGTCGTGTGTAGCTGTAGTAATAGCTGATCGCTGAAACTGCGAGCGCTGCCAGCGTGATGCGCAAGGCCATGTTGCGCAATACGCGCCGATAAAAACTACCCGTTTTTGATTGAAATAAGCTCATAGTCGCTACAATACAATAGTCTGATATTGCAGCGTAAAGAATCGAGTGCTGAGGCGGGTAAATGTTGGGTTTTTTACTCGTTTAGTACACGGGTGTGACGATTTCGCAATACTGGATTTCTACTACTTCCAGTTCTTGTATTCCTGCTGGAGTTCGAAGTAAAACCACATCGCCCTCACGCGCCTTGAGTAAAGAACGGGCAACAGGCGAAGTCCAGCTGATGTGATTGAGCGCAGCATTGGTTTCATCGACACCAACGATGCTGACGGTCTCACTGTCGCCATTGCTTCGCTCGAACGTGACCGTGGCACTAAAAAAAACTTGATCGGTCATTTCGCGGGAGCAGGGGTCAACAACTTCGGCGATTTCGAGGCGTTTGGTTAAAAAATGAATGCGGCGGTCAATTTCACGCAGGCGACGCTTGCCATATTGATAGTCGGCATTTTCTGAGCGATCGCCATTGCTGGCTGCCCAATTAATCATCACAGTCAGTTCGGGGCGTTCTTTTTTGACGAGCTGGTATAGCTCATTTTTGAGACGTTGCCAACCGTGTGGCGTAATGTAGTTTTTACTGCCGGAAGGAATGATGAGGTCGGCGGGGATCACTTCATCATCAAAATTTGAATCGGGTGTGTTTTGCATGGTGTTGTAGGGTATATAAAGCTAGGCATTATTGAGTAATGCCTAGCGAGTAATACCTAGTCTTTGACTTGGCCCATGATCGTGAGGCCGGCCCATTTCATTGCGGCCAAAACTTCAGTTTCTGATAACTCGTAAAACTCGCCACGCTTAAGGCGGCCTGGCAAGCTAAACATGCCAAAGCGAATCCGTGTCAAACGGCTCACCATGATGTTGAAATGCTCAAACATCCGGCGCACTTCACGATTACGACCTTCTTTGATGACAACGTGATACCAATGATTACTTCCTTCCCCGCCACGGTCTTCGATGCGGGTAAAGTGGGCTTCACCGTCATCCAATGTTACGCCTGCGGTGAGTTCTTTCATTTGCTCCGGTGTTAATTGACCGTGTACGCGAACTGCGTATTCACGCTCAACCTGAAAGCTTGGATGCGTCATTCGGTTGGCGAGTTCGCCTGAAGTCGTAAATAGCAGTAGACCCGTCGTATTAAAGTCCAAACGACCAATCGCAATCCACTTACTAGAATACACACGGCGTAGGCGATCAAAAACGGTGACACGGCCTTCAGGGTCGTCACGACTGACCAATTCGCCTTCTTGTTTGTGATACATGATGATGCGTGCCATGCGGTCTGGCCATTTCAATGCCACTCGTTTACCGTCAATGCGAACTTCGTCGCCTGGGCTCACTTTGCAGCCTAAAGTCGCGATTCGACCGCCGATGGTGACGCGTTCGGCTTCGATGATTTCTTCCATGTCGCGGCGTGAGCCTAGCCCAGAATAAGCCAGTACTTTTTGTAGGCGGTCTTCTTCAATTTCAGAGCTAGCAAGACGTTTTTCGCGCAAGATTTGTTGGAATGCCAACTCTTCTTGCGAGCCTTGGCGTTGTTTCATGCGTTTGGCGCGTTTAACGTTTTTATTGCTCTTGTCACCGTGCTGCACAATCGTTGTTTTGGTGCTTTCGTCTGCTTTTTCAACAGTTTTAATGCCTTGTACTTCGCGCGCGCCAGCCGTTTTGGCGATTGCTTGAGCAATCATGCGGCTCATGCCGACAGTTGAATTGCCGCGTTTACGAATACCGGTTGCAGGGGTTGACGAGCGGCCGGTATCGGGTAGATTTTGCGCCCGATTACGTGCAGCTTCACTCGCTGAAACGGTTTTTTTCTTGGTTGCGCCCAGTTTGGCGGTTGGCGATTGCATCGGTTGTACGCTGGTTTTCTTCACAACTGCTTGGCCACGACTGCCCACCTTGTTGGCGCTACGTAGCTGGTCACTCGCACGGCCTTCACGAATGGCAGGCTGTGGACGGCGGGCTTTTACTGTTTTCATCGGGCGTTCTTCTTTGTTCTATAAGCGTTAATTATAACTGGTTTGGCTTGACGCTGCTCAAAAATGCCAATAGCCGCTGTTTGCGGCTATTGGTCATTACATTTGGGTTGGTTTAATGGGATGGATTCGTTTTCAAAGTGAAAAAAGCAATGCCACCTAGGCTAGTTAAACCAAAGTTAAACACTTGCGTTGCCATGTCATTATTGTCGGGCCCAAGTTCTAGTTTTCTTTGGATTTCAAACAAGACTTCGAGTTCTTTAAACCACTTCAGCAGACGGGTGTTTTCGTTCAAATAAGCTTCAATGGTTGCTTTGTTGGGATGATCGCCAACAACCTGAATCTTGCCTTCCGCAGCACTTTGCAGCTGAAAAGCGGGGGGCACTTTGATTTGGGTGTGTGCTAATAAATGACTGGCGAGGTCTTCGCCAAAACGGCGTACTTCGCTAGTCGCGCTATTTTTTAAATCAGAGAGTTGAATGCCTGCTGATTCATCGGGATTGCTCGTCAGGCGCGCTACATCCAAAAGCGCGCTGCCAAGGTTGTCGCGTTGCGGTTGGGTGGTATCAGTAGCCACAGTCATTTCCTTTGGTGAAACAATATTTTGATCATTCAATCTAGATGTTTTGCTGCCGTTTTGCTCGGTAAATTTTTACATTTATTGATCTAGATTAGTTCTTGTAAGCGGTAGATCAGCTGCAATGCATCGCGCGGGCTGAGTTCATCGATATTGATGGCTTCAAGTGCCTCAATAACTGGATGAATTTCGGTATCAATCTCATTTACATAATTATTAGCAGCAAAGAGATCCGCTTGCGGGCCATTTGTTAGACTATTTTGTTCTAAGTCGAGTAGTTTTCTTTTGGCTAGCCGTACGACATCACGGGGTACACCGGCCAAGCTGGCCACGGCAATCCCGTAGCTTTGTGATGCAGGGCCGTCCTGTACTGCATGCAAAAACACAATCCGATCTTTATGTTCAACCGCATCTAAATGCACATTACTTACTTGTGGGTAGTCTTGTGCGAGTCGAGTCAACTCGAAATAGTGGGTGGCAAACAAGGTATAGCTGTGGTTCTTTTCGATCAGCGAGCGGGCGATCGACCAGGCGAGCGCTAAACCATCAAACGTTGACGTGCCACGGCCGACTTCATCCATCAGCACCAAACTATATTCGTTCGCGTTGTTGAGGATGTTCGCGGTTTCGGTCATTTCGACCATGAAAGTCGAGCGGCCACCCGCCAAATCATCGCTTGCGCCAATTCGAGTGAAGATTCGATCAATGCGGCCAATTTTGGCACTTTGCGCGGGCACATAGCTACCAATGTGGGCGAGCAGCACAATCAGCGCAACCTGCCGCATATAGGTCGATTTACCGCCCATATTTGGTCCGGTAATCAGCAGTAGTTTGCGGGCGAGGTGAAAATCGGCGCTGTTAGGAATGAAATCGTCAATTTGCTCTTCCACCACAGGGTGACGTCCAGCTTCAATATTGAGTACGGCTTCATCGCAAAACGACGGCGCAATATAGCCAGCGATAAAGGCGCGCTGCGCCAAACACACCAAGACATCCAAGGTCGCCACCGCTTGCCCTGCCAGACGCAGGGCCGCTAGATAGGGTTGCAACGTGTCGATCACGGTTTCGTAAAGTTGTTTTTCTAAAGCCAGCGCTCGTTCATTGGCCGACAGTGCTTTTTCTTCAAACGTTTTGAGTTCGGGCGTGATGTAGCGTTCGGCATTTTTCATCGTTTGCCGGCGACGATAATCATCGGGAACTTGGCCTAGGTATGAGTTGGTAATCTCAATAAAGAAGCCAGCTACACGGTTATACTCCACCCGCAGGGTCGCTATGCCTGTGCGTTCTCGTTCGCGTTGTTCTAGTGCGGTCAAAAAATCACCGCAATTACTTTGGATGTTGCGCAACTCATCCAAGTCGGCCGAAAAACCATCGGCAATCACGCCGCCTTCACGAATCAATACACCGGGTTCGGCTTGAATCGCTGCGCTGAGTAAAGTCGCTACCGCTGGTTCAGCGTGCAGGGCTGCGGCAAGCCCACGAAATAGTCCGTTGTGCGGTAATTGCTCGGCAATACTTGGCAAAATCAATAGGCTGCTGCGCAAACTAGCTAAGTCGCGTGGTCGTGCACTGCGCAGTGCAATACGCGAAACGATACGTTCGATGTCGGCGATTTCGCGCAGATTTTGA
This sequence comes from Deefgea tanakiae, assembly GCF_019665765.1. Classification (GTDB taxonomy): domain Bacteria; phylum Pseudomonadota; class Gammaproteobacteria; order Burkholderiales; family Chitinibacteraceae; genus Deefgea; species Deefgea tanakiae. The sequence continues at coordinate 1,661,891 of NZ_CP081150.1, read as the reverse complement.
TGCAAGTGCTCACTCGTGCCTTGTTCGAGCAAGGTCGTAATCGCATTTTGTCGTTCGAGAATTTTGCCGTGACTACGCAGTGGATGGTGCAGCCAATGCGCGAGCAAGCGAGAGCCCATGCCGGTGGCGCAATGATCGAGTAGCGAAAATAAGGTCGGCGCGGCTTCGCCCCGAATCGTCTCGGTGAGCTCCAAATTGCGGCGAGTTGCCGCATCGAGTTCGATGTATTGCGTTTTACTTTCAACGCGCAAGCCCGCCAATGCTGGCAGCGCGCCGCCTTGCGTGCTGCGTACATATTCAAGTAATGCGCCTGCAGCACCGAGCGCGAGCATATTATCTTCGACGCCAAACCCAGCTAAATCATGCACGGAAAAATGACGCGTGAGATTGCGTTTGGCGCTATCGTTTTCAAATTGCCAAGTGGAAATGCGGCGGACCGGAATGCGTAATTGATCGAGCAGTGCGAGTTCAGTGCCTTCGGGCACTAAAATTTCAGCAGGGCGTAGTCGCTCTAGCTCAGAGCCGATTTTTTCGACTTCGGAATCCATTAGCGCAAAATCACCCGAAGCGAGTGACAGCCACGCCATGCCGATTTTGCCCTTGATAAAGCGAATTGCCAATAAGCGGTTTTCTTGTTTGTCGTCGAGTAGCGCTGCGTCAGTCAAGGTGCCGGGGGTCACTACGCGCATCACTTTGCGTTCGACCGGACCTTTACTGGTGGCTGGATCGCCGACTTGCTCGCAAATCGCAATTGATTCGCCAAGCTTCACGAGTTTTGCTAGATACGGTTCTAGCGAATGAAACGGAATGCCGCACATTTTAATTGGCTCGCCCGCGCTGCTGCCGCGTGTGGTCAACGTAATGTCGAGTAAACGCGCCGCTTTAACTGCGTCGTCGTAAAACAATTCGTAGAAATCACCCATGCGATAAAACACCAGTTTGTCGGTGTGATCTGCTTTGAGCGAGAAATATTGCGCCATCATCGGAGTATGCGTGGGTACGGCTGGATCTTTGCTACTTTTTGCCATGATGTATTCCGTTTTGATGCATGTATATTGTTTAAGCTATTGTTTATATGGCCTAGCTGAGAATACCCTGATTGGGGTGGCTAGGGGTCCAAACAGGTAGCCACCCCATTTGACCCTCTGTCGCTTGAAACTCGGCGTGTACGCCTAAGCCAGGCATCGCGGCGAATTGCTGATTGATGTAAATCAGCGGTGTGGTTTCACGTAGCCATGGCGCGATGCCTTGCGCTTGGCATTGGGCTTTGAGCGAGCGTGTGGGGCGATTGTGAGCGAGTTTTAAGCTTTCGCCGCCAGAGCGACCCGCGATGCGGTAGCCATTGGCCAAAAAATGCTCGGCAATGCCATGTTCGTCTTGTACCCATTTCAGCGTACCAAGCCAATCGGCAATAAAAGCTGTATCGCCCAATTGGCGGTCTTGTTCGGGGCCTGCAGCAAGGCTGACGCGAGTGATGTGCAGTACGCCGCGATAGCGACGAATTGCTGCATTGCGCCACACTAGCGCTGGGCAAGCGTCTTCAACAGCGGTTAATGCTACACGCAATAATTCGTCAAAAGCACGTAACTCTAAGGTGATGCCGTGAGTGCCAAGCCAGTGATGCAATAAATTGCGTTGGCGGGCTGAACTCAGTTTTACTAGCTCGGCCAGCATCAGTGCATCGTGCTCGCAGCACTGAATGAGGTCTTCTTGAGCGCGTTCTAGTAAAATGGTCGATGCATCGGACTGATGTATTGCGCTGCGAGCTATGGTTGGTATTGCCTTGGGGTTAATACCCTCTAGCAGTGGAACAAGTTCGTGACGAATTTTATTGCGTTTAAAGTCGGTGTTGGTATTGCTTTCGTCTTCAATCCATTGGAGGTTGTGGCTTTGTGCGTAGCGCAAAATCTCAGCGCGTGGGATGTGCAGCAAAGGGCGAAGCAATTGAATTTGTGCGTTGAGCGCGCGCGTGACGGGCATCGCGGCCAAGCCGGCTGGACCACTGCCGCGCAGCAAATTAATCAGTAGCGTTTCGCTTTGGTCGTTTTGATGATGAGCGAGCAAAATGGCGTCGCAAGCTTGCTCGGAAAAAACCGCGTAGCGCGCTTTGCGTGCGCCGCCTTCAATGCCTTGACCGTTTAAACTGGCGAGTGACACACGCACTGTTGGGCACTCAATCCCCAATTGCTCAGCCACTTGGCTGGTGTGTTCGGCCCAAGCATCGGCATTGGCAGAGAGCCCGTGATGGACATGCACGGCACTGAGTTGGAAGCCAAGCTCTGCTTGCTGCGTGGAGAGCCAGTGCAGTAAGGCGGTCGAGTCGAGTCCACCCGAAAAACCAACGCACAATCGCGGTGGTTCGGTGGACTGGGATTGAAAACGGGGGCTGAGGCCCCCGTTGCGACAAAAATTGGCGAGGATGGCTTGCGCTTGCGACCAAGCCTCGCTGTTTAGCGCCGCATTATGCGACGGCTTCTTCTTTAAATTTGCCATATTCCATGAGTCGCTCAAAGCGATCGTCTAGCAGTTGATCGATTGATTTAGCTTGTAGGTTTTTTAAACCATCCGCGATCGACTTTTTCATGGCCGCCATCATGAGCTGATAGTCTCGATGTGCGCCACCCACTGGCTCACTGATCACCTTGTCGACTAAACCTAAAGTTTTCAAGCGCGTGGCGGTGATGCCCAGCGCTTCAGCGGCATCCGATGCGCGTTCTGCGGTTTTCCACAAAATGGTTGCACAACCTTCCGGTGAGATCACTGAATAGGTTGAGTATTGCAACATTTGCACGATATCACCGACGGCAATCGCCAATGCGCCACCTGAGCCGCCTTCACCAATGATGGTGCAGATCGTGGGCACTCGCAGTTTTGCCATTTCAAACAAGTTGCGACCAATCGCTTCCGATTGACCGCGTTCTTCTGCGCCAATGCCAGGATAAGCACCAGGGGTATCAACAAAGGTAATCACGGGGATATTAAATTTTTCTGCCAATTTCATCATGCGCAAGGCTTTGCGATAGCCTTCGGGGCGCGGCATACCGAAATTACGCATGATTTTTTCTTTGGTGTCACGGCCCTTTTGGTGGCCAATAACCATGACGCTTTGCCCATTAAAACGGGCTAAGCCGCCGACAATCGCTAAGTCATCGGCAAAGGCGCGATCACCGTGCAATTCTTGAAAATCAGTAAAAATAGCTGCGATGTAATCGTAGGTATACGGGCGCTGCGGATGGCGCGCCACTTGTGAAATCTGCCACGGCGTGAGTTTGGCGTAAATATTCTTAGTTAGCTCTTGGCTCTTTTTTTCTAAATGCGAAATTTCAACTGAGATATCGACAGCCGAATCATCTTGCACATAGCGAAGTTCTTCGATCTTGTTTTCGAGTTCAGCTACCGATTGCTCGAAGTCGAGGAAGGTCGTTTTCATGCTCCAATACTCCAAAAGCGCCACTGAAAAATAGCGCACGCGCACGGCTAGCCGGTATGGCTAGCACGAAAAGGGCGAATCATACAGCAAGCCTCGCCACACTCCAAGATGCTCTGGTGTGTGCGGCGCGGTTTCTGTTTGGGTTGGCTGCAGAATTAGGTATTGCGAAAGACGATATCGGCTTTGACGTCGAGTTTTTGAAAGCCTTTGCGGCTTTGTAGATTGATGACCAGCGGTGCGCGGGTGTTGGCACTGATGGGGCTGCCTTCGGGGCGAGATAATATCAAAAATAACTTCGCATCTTCGGCGTTGTTAAGATCGATGCATGCGCATTCTTCGTCCGAAAGCGTCAGCATATAGTTAAGGCCAAGGCGTTCGGCTTCGATTAAGGTAAACAAGACTGTCGCATCATCAAGCGATTGCAGCCACAGCACTTGTGGGTCTTCGCTGTCTTCATGTAGGAGCTTGTAGTTTTTGCAGTCTTCAAAGCCCGGAATGCCGAGCGGGAAATGAATAATGGTGTCTGGATCGACTTCAATTTGGCCAAAGCGGCTTTGAAATACTTGCATTGAATAAGCTCCGTCTGAAAGAGGTAGAAATTGCAGCATAGCGCATTGCTCAGGGCAGGGCGTAGCGCATGTTTTTAAATGTTGTTTTGGAGCGCAGCCTTGTGTTTTAGCGTTTACTGATAAACAATTGAATTGCTAAAGAATTTCAAACTTATGCCGATAGTTGGCATAATAGGAATATATTGAATGTGCGCCATTTCAATGGCATAGGATGCAATCATGAAAATCGACAACTCTGGCAAGGCATTGGGCGCTGTTTCTGCCCGCCCGCTTGAGGGGCGTGCTACAGCGAAAGCAGAGCAAGCCGCTGAAAAAGACAGCGTGATTATCAATCCGCTGGCGGCAAAGCTATCTAATGTGGCGGGTGCCGGCAAAAGTGAATCTACTTTTGATGCGGACAAAGTCGCTGCGATACGCCAGGCAATTTCCGAAGGGCGCTTTAGCGTGAATTCAGAAAAAATCGCCGATGGTTTGTTATCAAGCGTTAAAGAGTTGCTGGCACGTTAATGAGTGTGAGCCATTCATCTGAATTACTGAACGCCATTGAAGCTGAGCTGCTCGAAGTGGAGCGGCTCGTTGCATTGATACAACGCGAACAAGATGTTTTGGTTTCGCGTCATCTAGATCAAATTTCTCCGATTCTTGAATTAAAAACACTGGCCTTGCAGCAGCTCGAAGTGGTTACTCGCGAGCGCATCGCGGTTGCTGATCGTTTGGACTTGAAATCAGCCAGCGATGTCAGTGAGTTTTTGCAGTTTGACTCTTCCGCTTTAGCGCAGTGGCAGCAATTGCAATTGCAGGCTAAATTGGCCGAAGTGCTCAATCGCAGTAATGCGCAATTAGTTAAATGTCACGAAGAAGCAAATCATCATTTGATGAGTTTGCTCTCCAAACAAAAAAATCAAGAGATGGCCTACAGCGCAGACGGTCGTTTGAGTCATCAATCGGGTTTAGGTCGACCACTTGATCGCGCATAATGTTCGATAAATAAAGCCTAGCTAATCGAGTACCCCTTCAGATTTACCCAAAATATTCAATTTCCCAATTTTTTCAGTCAATCAAGCTCAGTTTTACATGGTGGGTATTGCGCTGTAGTAATTGTTTGTAATGGTCTAGGTCGATATACCTCGGTGCTGTTTAGGCCATAATCCTGACCCATTGGACTAAAATAATCATGCTGTGCGATAGCGCTTGCCAAAGCCATTGTTGAATGGCCACTTGTGCGGGGTGCAGCAGTTCGTGACCCGGCCTTTGCAGTGCAACCCAAACAAAATAGCCCACACCCATCCAACAGCCGCGATAGATCAGGTGCTCCATCCAGCCATCGGCTTTGAATAAATTCAGCGAAAACTTTTTGCGCACTGGCCACAATAGTGGCACGCCTGAGGGCGTCAGTAAGTCGCCAATAATGTGCGATAGATAACCAATCACCAGCGGTAAAATCGGAATTTTTTGTTCTTCTCGATAGGTGAGCAAGAGCCAGATAATAACCGCCACCATCAGCAAGGAATGTGTAAAGCCGCGATGGCCAAAAATCTTGGCAATCGGAATCGAAATGTACGGCACGATGCGGCCAAACGTCGATTTGGGGTGATCCAAATCGGGCAATAGTCCCGCTGCGCCAGCGAGGGCGACTTCGTGCACTTGCGGCATACGCTGCAAAATGCCAACACTGCAAGCCACCATCATCAAGGCGGCAAATGCAATGTGGGTGCGGGCCATCATGGTCAATACCTGCGCGACAATCAATCGGCACATACCACATAGATGGTATGAGGGTGGAACCTTGATCACTCAAGGGGCAGTGAAGATAGCAGAAAAGCGCCTCAATGGTGTAAGAAATTAAAGGTGTAGGCTCCGATTTAAATGAATCATCGTTTTTTATTCTAAAAAACCATTCGTTCTGGTTTTTGAGCGCTTCACTCCGATTCACGACGCTTTATCGCATTCATCAAATTGGCTCATCCAGATGGCATACAGTTCAGGTGTCCATTTTGCAAAAGAGTCTGCCATGTTGCCCGTCACCCTGCGCCAAGTTAGCAAGCGCTACCAACTCGATAGTATCGATGTGCCTGCTTTGGGCTGTATCGATTTAGATATATTACCGAACCGATTTACAGTTTTGTCTGGGCCATCGGGCAGTGGCAAAACGACGCTACTCAATTTGATTGGCTGCGTTGATTTGCCCGATAGTGGTGAAATTGTCGTTGCGGGTCAAAAGGTGCAAAGCCTATCGGATAACGCCTTGGCTGATTTTCGCTTGCGTCATGTTGGGTTTATTTTTCAAAACTTCAATTTATTGCCGGTGTTGACGGCCTACGAAAATATCGAATATCCCTTGTTGCTCGCCAAAGTGAACGCCAATGAGCGCAAAAAACGGATTACAACATTACTCGACGCAGTGGGTTTGAGTGAAAAAAGCAAACATCTACCGGGGCAGTTGTCGGGCGGGCAGCGGCAACGCGTGGCGATTGCGCGCGCTTTGGCGACTCAGCCGCAATTGGTTCTGGCCGATGAGCCGACCGCCAATCTGGATAGCCATACTGGCGCTGCGATTATTGCGCTGATGCGGCAAATGCAGCGTGACTTGGCGGTGTCGTTTGTTTTTTCATCGCATGATCCACAAGTACTGGCGGCGGCAGATGATGCCGTGATGATTCGTGATGGCCAGATTACAGAAATCAAGCGCAGTGCGGAGGTGGTATGAATACGTTCTCTTTAGCGTTGCGTAATTTGCTGCGTAACCGTCGTCGTTCATTCACGACGCTCTTGGCGATGGTCATTGGCGCGGTGGCGATTCTGATTTTTGGGGGTTATAGCGGCAATATTAATTTGGGACTGCAAACAGGCTATGTTCGTGATAGCGGACATTTACAGATTCAGCATAAAGATTATTTCTTGTACGGGAGTGGTAATCCGGCTGCGTATGGGATGAAAAATTACGTGCAGATTGTTGAGTTAGTACGCAACGACGCGGTTTTGAAACCGATGCTGCAAGTGGTAACGCCGACCTTAAGTCTAGGGGGTATTGCTGGCAACTTTAGTGCAGGTGTATCGCGCACAGTAATAGGGCAGGGTGTCGTTGTTGATGAGCAAAATACGATGCGTTTGTGGAATGAATATGGCTTCCCACAAAAACCGTACCAAATGGCGCTGACTGGCTCCGCCGACAACTCGGTCGTGATCGGTACGGGTGTAGCTCGAGTATTGCAATTGTGTGAACCACTGAAAGTTAAAAACTGCCCGCAAAGCATCGCGAAACCGACTGGCCCTGCTGCACCCGATGACATTACGGATTTATCGGCGCTTGAAGCTGGAACGAATACCAAAAATCAAACTGCCAATGAAAGTAATGCGTCCCCACGGATTGAGCTGTTGGCCGCGAATGTACATGGTGCGCCGAATGTAGCGGGCTTGGAGGTCGTTAAGGCTGAGCAGCATGGCATAAAAGAGTTGGATGACATCTTGGTGCAACTGCATTTAGCCCAAGCGCAAAAACTCGTTTACGGTGGTGATGCGCCGAAAGCGACCTCGATTGTGCTGCAGCTGAAACACACCGCCGACATCCCTGCCGCTTCAGCGCGTTTGGCGCAACTGCTGGCCAATGAATTAAAGGCTGAAAATTTGGAAGTGCATGATTTTAAAACGCTCAATCCAAGTTATGGCCAGATTACCGGCATGTTTAGCGCGATTTTTGGCTTTATCGCCATTTTGATTGGCGCGATTGTGCTGTTTACCGTTGGCAATACGATGAGCATGGCAGTGATGGAGCGCACGGTGGAAATTGGTACTTTGCGGGCTATGGGCGTGCGTCGGGATGGAATTCGCCGCTTATTTGTTTGCGAAGGGTTGTTGCTCGGATTGATTGGCGCTGTGCTCGGCGTCCTTTTGGCGCTAGGTTTAGCGTATTTAATCAATCACGCAGGGTTGACTTGGATGCCGCCAGGTAATACCGAAGCCGTGCCGCTCACGGTGCGGGTGTGGGGTGAAACCAAGATGATTGTTGGTACGGCAGTGGGTTTGATGCTGGTGGCGGCACTATCGGCGTGGTGGCCAGCACGCCGCGCGGCGCAGATGAATATTGTTGATGCCTTGCGTCATGTTTAATTGATGAGTTTGGAGTGAAAATCATGCATAAGAATTTTTTTCCGGCATTCATTTTGATTGGTTTGGGTCTGATGTTTTTGGCGCATAACTTAGGTTTCTGGCCCAGTTTGGGTCAACTTTGGGCGACTTGGTGGCCGTTGATATTGATTGCTGTCGGTATCAATCATTTTTTTCGGCCGCGTTCATGTCGTCATCGGGAGCACGCTGATGACTAAATTATTGATGATGGTGTGTAGCCATTTTCTGGTCGCGGTGGTTTGGGCTGCGCCGACTGTTCCAGCCAGCCCCAACGCGCAAAGTATTTTGAGCGCGAGCGATGCGATTCGAAATCCTGACCAACCGTTTGGGCTGACTAGTACGCTGATTGAGTATCGCAATGGTAAACAAGTCGATACCTCGACGCTGGCGATTTACGCGCGTGCGGATAAACAAAGTGGGCAATTTCGCAATTTGATTCGCTTTGTCGCGCCGCAGCGCGATGCTGGCAAATTGATGCTCAAAAATGGTACTGATTTATGGTTTTTTGATCCAGCCAGCAAGGCCAGCATTCGTATTTCTCCGCAGCAACGGCTTTTGGGGCAGGCTGCCAATGGCGATGTGATGACGGTGAATTTGGCAGTGGATTACAGCGCTCAGCTGGCCGGTGAAGAGGAGATTCAAGATGGTGAAAAGAAAACGCGCACAGCCTATTTGTTGAAACTGACCGCCAAAAATCCAGAGGTGACGTATCACCGCATTGATTATTGGGTCGATCGTTCGACGTCTCGCCCGATTAAAGCCAAATTTTATTCGGCCAGCGACCGCCTGCTTAAAACAGCGTATTACCGTAAATTTGATCAGCAATTAGGGCAAGAGCGCCCTACGGAAACAGTAATCATTGATGGCCTTGATCCGCAGTGGGTGACGGTGCTGCGTAGCAGTGATTTTGCTTTTCGCGATGTACCTGAAAGCTGGTTACAGCGTGATTTTTTGCCGCGATTTAAGGCTGAATGATGCGAGCGAACTGCTTGGTCTTGCTCATCGCTTGGGCGATCTACCAGCCCGTTTTCGCGGATGATCTGGACGCGCTCAACTTGGCAGACAGTGCCGCGCTTTCGGCGGTGAAACCGCGAGATTGGAATTTATTTATTGAGGGTATGTATGGGAGTGTTAATTTAAATAATGACCAGGGAGATATACCTATTGATCGGTTGTCGCTGGATTTGCAAGTCGATACGGCATTGACGCCTGAATTACGCTTTTACGTGGCGAATCGCTTTGATGTGAGTGGCCAAGATCATCAGCACGAAACGGTAAATACCTTAAAAGAAGCTTATTTGAGTTGGCAAATGGCCAGCAATACTGCGCTGGATCTAGGGCGCATTAACCAGCGCAATGGCGTAGCGATGGGTTACAACCCAAGTGATTTTTTCAAAGTCGATGCGCTGCGCTCAGTCGTGTCGATCGCGCCGTCAAGTTTGCGGGAAAACCGACTGGGTGCAGGGATGATACGGGGGCAATATCTGTGGAATAGTGGCGCAATCACTGCGCTATTTGCGCCAAAGCTCGCTGATCAGCGCGATTCGGCTACGTTTGCACTGGACTTTGGTGCGAGCAATCCGCGGCACCGCTGGCAGGTGTCAGCAACACAAAAAATCAGTGATGGCGTTGCGCCGCAGTTGATTGTGTTTGGTGAGCAAGGGCAGTCGCCGCAAGTGGGATTGAATTTATCGTTGCTCGCTAGCGATGCTTTGAGTGTGTATGCCGAATACAGTGGTGGGCAGAGTGCTTCGCTTTTAAATCAATCTAAGCAAGTTGATAGCCCGACTCGGTTTTATTCGCGCCTTGCCACGGGGGCGACGTATACGTTTCCTGCTAATGTTTCAGTGAATTTGGAATATCAATACAATGGTGCCGCATTAAGTAAGGCCGATTGGCAGGCGCTTGGGCAGCAACCCGCTGCGTATTGGGCTTATCGCAGTCATGTTTTTTCAGCGCAAGACATGCCGACGCAATATGCGGCATTTGCTTTTGTGACGTGGAACGATGCGCTCGTCGCAGATTTAGACTTGAATTGGATGTTTCGCCATGATTTAGTCGATCACAGTCAGCAAAGTTGGCTGGAGGCACGTTACCATTTTCCTCGGGTTGATCTTGCCTTGCAGTGGCAATATCAGCAGGGTAGCGCGGGTAGTGTGTACGGTGCGTTGCCGCAGCGGCAAAGCATTCAAGCTTTGCTGAAGTACTTCTTCTGAGAATGAATTGAGATGAAAAAAGATTCACTTCGTCAGCACGACATCATGTTTTGCAATTGGCGTACTGATTTACCTTTAATGCTCGGCGTTAATCTTGTCATCGCCTTGCTGCTAACCTTGATCGATGAGCGCACAACATTCATTGATAATTTGATTATTTCAAATTGCATTGGTTTTAGTATTTGGGCAGTTAATAGCATTTTGGGCTACTTACTGGCCGACAAAATCACTTGGCCTTGGCGAATGGCCTTAGCTTTGCCGATTAGCCTTTTGCTGGGATTTAAACTCGGCGCGATATTTGGTGCGTCAGATGTGTTGGCTATTTTGCTGCGTACCCCAGAGTTTGCTTGGCGTTGGGTGGCGATTGCCGTGTTGGTCTCTACTTGTGCCAGTGCTTTTTTCATAGTGCTGTTTTATGCGCAGAAATATCGTGCCCAATTAGAAGTCGAGCGCCGCTTAGCTGCTGAAGCGCAGCAAGCTGAAACCGCCGCACAATTGGCGATGCTGCAAGCGCAGATCGAACCGCATTTTTTGTTTAACACCTTGGCAAATTTGCAAAGTTTGATTGCCAGCGATCCCGCGATGGCGCAAACCATGCTCAATCATTTGAATGATTATTTGCGCGCCAGCTTGAAACGCACGCGGCAAGCGGCAACCACACTGGCCGAAGAGCTTGATTTGGTGGGCGCTTTACTGGCGATTCAGCGCATTCGTCTTGGTGAGCGGCTACACTATGCAATACATGTGCCCGATGAGCTGCGCCAAGCCAAATTGCCACCGCTGTTACTGCAACCCTTGGTTGAAAACGCGCTGGAACACGGCATAGAGCCAGCGATTGCCGGTGGGCGCGTTGAGATTGCTGCGCAACGGGATGGGGCTAAATTGCGAATTCGTGTGGTGGATACGGGCTTGGGATTTAATCTGAACCAAGCGGGTGAGGTAGGAATTGGTTTGGCTAATGTGCGAGCGCGCTTGAGTAAACTGTATGGTGTTGATGCCGAGCTGGTGCTGTCGCCCAATCAGCCGCATGGTGTGATGGCCGAGTTGATCTTCCCTTATGAAAGCATGGAATAAATGCGATGCCCACAGCCTTAATTGCTGATGATGAACCCCTGTTGATGGCCGCATTAAGCGAGCGTATTCGGGCTTTGTGGCCCGAGTTAGATATTGTTGCGAGCGCCAAAAACGGCATTGAAGCGCTGTCGCTGCTGAGTGAGTTGCAGCCCGATTTTGCATTTTTGGATATTCGGATGCCCGGTTTGACGGGGCTGCAAGTAGCTGAAAATGTGCGAAATACGCGGGTGATTTTTGTGACGGCATTTGATGAATACGCGCTGGCGGCGTTTGCGGCTTGTGCAATCGATTATTTGCTCAAGCCAGTAAGCAACGAGCGACTGGCGCAATGCATCTCGCGTTTGCAGCGCGAGGCTGCACCTAAACCCGATTGGCCACGCTTAAGTCGTGAATTGACATCCCCGATTCAGCCCAGTTATTTGCAATGGCTGACTGCGAGTTTGGGCGATACCACGCGTTTGATTGCGATTGATGAAGTTCGCTACTTTCAGGCCACCGAGAAATACACCGAAGTGGTGACGCTACAGGGGCGATTTTTGATCCGTACTTCGCTCAAAGAGCTCTTGCCACAGCTCAATCCACAGCGATTTCTACAAATTCATCGCAGTTATATTGTTTGCTTGCCGACGATTGATCGAATTGAAAAAGACATTCTTGGTCGGCAGACTATCTATTTGAAAGACTCAACAACGGCACTGCCTTTGAGCCGTAGTCATGCGGCGCAGTTTAAGCAGATGTAGTAGGTATTTGCTTGTAGCTATTTTGAATCATTGGCTGTAAGCATATACATTGATTTAAAGAAAGCGAGACAATAAACGATCGGCCCGAATTCGAGAGAGCCGCCGCAGCAGTTTTTTGACTTTTTCTGGGTAGTCGCCCAATGTTTCTAATTCATCAAAGTGTTTGATTCGCTGCGTATATTGGCGAATTTGGCTTTGTTCAACTTGAGCGCTGGCGGCGAGTTCTTGCTGCGGATCGTGAATCAGTAGCGCATTTTCTAAGTCCAGATTAAACGCACGTGGATTGAGATTATTGCCCGTGAGCAATTGGTAATCGTCATCGATCCAAATACCTTTCAAGTGGTAGCTATGGCCCACATCATTCCAGAGCAATAAATTCAGTCTTCCCGCATGGATGGCCGCCTGTTGCGCCTTGGCAAAACGGCGCAAATTCATTTCATATAAATACGGTAGTGCGCCGATGGTTTTAAATGGCTCGCTAGCGGGAATGAAGAAATCATTGGCGGTTTTGTCGCCGATAATGATGTCAATCTGAACGCCTTTTTTAAGCTGCTGCTTAATGACTTTGGTCACGCTGCGCGGCAAATTGAAATAGGGTGTGCAAATGACAATCTTGCGCTCTGCTGCGGCAATGAGCTTCACAATCAGGCGGTTCAGTGGATTGCGCTGACCAACCCCAACCAAGGGCGTAATCGCCAAACCGCTGACGTTCTTGCTGCTTACAGGAACTGCATAGCGGCTTGATTTGAGTTGCTGGCGGAAGTGCCGGATCGTGCCGCGGATGTCTTTGGTGCTCGGAATATTGGGGCGATCTAGGCGATGTACTGCGGTTTGGCTCAGCAAAGCCTCTTGAATAAAATGCACCATGCTATCGGCTAGTGGCTGATTACGAATCAGATGGTAGCGATCTGCTCGATAGCGTTCACCGACATGTAAGTAGACATTGTTTAAACTAGCGCCGCTGTAAATTACCGTATCGTCGATGACAAAGCCTTTTAAGTGCAATACCCCAAGTAATTCACGCGTTTGCACCGGCACGCCATAAATGGGTACTTCTAGCAGTTGGCTTTGTGCTTGCGCCTGATACCAGCCCGCATTGCCAGATTGCGCGGCAGCGCCAATCAAACCACGCTGCGCGCGATGCCAGTCGACCAAAATAGCAATTTCAAGCTTGGGTTGCCGTGCTTTGGCGGCATACAGCGCAGCTAAAACTTCAGCGCCACCTTCATCGTTTTGCAAATACAGAGCTGCGATATAGATGCGCTGTTTCGCACCTGAGATTTGCTCCAAGAGGTGAGTGCGAAATTGAGTCGTCGAGGGCAAAATTTCGATATCTTGTGCGTCTTGTGCAAAACGGGGCAGGGCACGTAAAAAAGCGCGGGGAGATTCAAACAGCATGCGGGCCTACAGGGGCATCAGTATCAGCCATATATTGAGGCTGGCTGGCTTAATTTCAAGCGCAGCCAGGATGAGGGCGTTTGGATTGATCGATGACTTTTCGCCATTTCACATCGCTGATTAAGCTTGGCTTTTTTTAGTCAGTCGGTCAGATACTGATTCGGCCAAGCCTTTTACTGCGTAAAATAAGCCACCAATTGGTGAAGATTTATTGTACTCCTCAAGCGGATAGGTCATGCCGCTATTAAATTTGGCGATCGCCTCTTGCTCGGTATCGGCGTAAATAACATCACCAATCACTTCAAAACCACGACCAACAAGTTGTTCTTTGTGCGTCAAGAACGTGTTTTGGGCCATATCTAGCCAGCGATATTCATCACCTGCAGTTTGTTTTAGTTTGAAGAATTGATACTTCGCCATCGTTGCTCTCCCTTGATTTAAGCTTACCAATCCTTTCGATTGTATTTTATTTCTTGCAAGAGAGTGATCGATTAAATCTGTGCTAACTATCGAAAAAACCTGATGATATTTGGCTTGTTTGTCGGGAGTTTTGGTCTATTGAGACAAGGTGCCGACCTTGTTGGCCGGCATCTTTGTCAATCATTGATAAGTTGATTACTGTGATGCAATGGCGTCGCGATCACAACGTTTAAGTTGCGCAATGATTTCGTGTTCTTTTTCAGGCGCGTTGAGCATGGCAAGGTGTGGGCTTAAATCAAAACCTTGCTTCACCAGCCATTCATCGTTGTAGTAAGAATGCGCGTAGCGCTCTCCGCTATCGCACAAGATGCTCACAATACTGCCGTGTTCACCGCGCTGATGCATCTCTTGCGCCAGAGCCAAAACGCCAAGCCAATTGCAGCCGGTCGATGCGCCTACGCGACGGCCGAGATGATTGGATAGCCAGTGCGTAGCTGCAATACTAAGTTCGTCCGGCACTTTGAACATGGTGTCGATCACGTTCGGCATAAACGAGGCCTCCACGCGCGGCCGGCCAATGCCTTCGATTTTTGAGCCGCATTGCAGCGTTAGACTGGCGTCGCCTGTTGCAAACGCATCAAAAAAAACCGAGTTTTCTGGGTCGACACAGGCAATTTGGGTGTCGTGCCGACGATAGCGTACAAAACGGCCCAAGGTCGCACTCGTACCGCCGGTGCCAGCGCTGGCCACAATCCAGCGTGGCACGGGGTGACGCTCAAGGCGCATTTGGCTAAAAATTGACTCGGCAATATTGTTATTCGCGCGCCAATCGGTGGCGCGTTCAGCGTAGGTAAATTGATCGAGAAAATGTCCCTTGGTCTCTGCCGCCAAGCGTTGCGATTCACTAATCATTTGCGTGGCATTTTCCACCAAATGGCACTGACCACCATAAAAGGTAATCGCGGCGATTTTCTCTGGGCTAGTGCTGGCGGGCATCACAGCAATAAAGGGCAGATTGAGCAAGCGAGCAAAATACGCTTCCGACACCGCAGTTGAGCCACTTGAAGCTTCAATTACCGTGCTCCCTTCCCGCAGCCAGCCATTGGCCAGCGCGTATAAAAACAAAGAGCGTGCCAAGCGATGCTTCAAGCTGCCTGTCGGGTGGCTGGATTCGTCTTTGAGGTAAAAATCAATATTCGGGTAGTGGGGTAAATGAATCGGGATTAAGTGTGTATCGGCTGAACGATTAAAGTCAGCTTCGATTGTGCGGATTGCATTTTGTAGCCAAAGACGAGTACTAGACATTTCTATTTCCTATCCACGATATTGGTGCAATATAAGTTTATATTTATATTCTAAATATTGGAAAAATCCCTAGTCAATCTAAGTGGAAGTCGATTATTGATCGGTAGTGCGACAACCATCAATTCATAGCTCTATAGAAGCAGAGCCTCATTTTTATTTAAGCAATAACGTTTTCTAATTATCAACATTGAAATGTCATATTTCTGCAATTGCCCCTTCATGCGACTCCGTTATTGTGCTGCGTCGGTTAACCGCTGATAAAAATTCTAAAACAAGAAAATAGGGCATTA
This sequence comes from Deefgea tanakiae, assembly GCF_019665765.1. Classification (GTDB taxonomy): domain Bacteria; phylum Pseudomonadota; class Gammaproteobacteria; order Burkholderiales; family Chitinibacteraceae; genus Deefgea; species Deefgea tanakiae. Next base: position 1,646,324 of record NZ_CP081150.1, on the reverse strand, counting down.
GGGATGAAAGTAAATCGAATTCAATACAAGCTCACCATGCTGGCGAGTTCATGTTTACTCGCTTGGGCTCCGAGCAGCTTTGCTGCTGGCAAAATGGTGATTAGTCAGATTTATGGCGGCGGAGGCAATAGTGCTGCCGTGTATAAAAATGATTTTGTTGAGCTACTTAACGTCGGTGATGCAGACGTTGATATTACGAATTGGAGTGTGCAATACGCATCTGCTGCGGGCACTAATTGGGCTGTAACGACCCTGCCTGCTATACAAGTGAAACCTGGTCAGTATATCTTGGTACAGCTTGGTAGTAATGGCGTTCCTGGCGATACGCTGCCACAAGGCGATAAAGTCGGTACACAGAATATAAGTGCGACGACTGGAAAAGTCGTTTTGGTGAATCTGTCTAGCTCTATCTCTTCTGTTACGGCGCCTTCTGTGCAAGATTTAGTGGGTTATGGTAGCAACGCAAGCCTCTACGAAGGCACTGGCGCAGCAGCTGCGCCCTCTAATTCAACGGCCATCGCTCGAACTAATGATGGTTGCAATGATACTAATGACAATAAAACTGACTTTGTTGTTTCAGCTCCGAAACCACGCAATAGCAGTTCACCAATCAAGCTTTGTTCCATCGTAACGCCTCCCGATGGCGGCGGTAATACGGGCGGTAATACGGGAGGGCCAGCGACTGTTCGAATTCATGAGATTCAAGGCAGTAAACACCGTTCTCCGCTAGAGGGACGCACGGTACTTAATGTACCCGGTATTGTTACACTGGTTACGCCAAATGGTTTTTATCTGCAAGACCCGCAAACGGATAATGACGTATTGACTTCCGAAGGCGTGTTTGTTTATACGAAAACATTTAATGCCATCGTTGGTGACTCAGTCCAAGTAACTGGCGTTGTTAAAGAGTATCGTCCTGGCGGTGCTGGCGGCTCAAATAATTTATCGACGACTGAAATTGACGCCAACGCAGCTAATTCGATTTATAAGGTAAGTTCTGGCAATGCTTTGCCTAAGGCAATTGTTCTAGGCTCTAGCGTTCCAAAACAAGTGATCTGGCAGGGCCCAGCAGGCGACATTGAGCAAACAACCCAACTCAATTTAAGCAATGGCTTGGATTACTTTGAGTCGATGGAAGGGATGTTGGTTCAGGTTGATGGCGCTCAAGTCGTTGGTCCTACACAGCACGCTACGAATGAAACCCCAATCGTGCCGAACTACGCGATGGGATCTAATTTAGTTAGCCCTCGTGGCGGCGTGGTCATTACGCAAAACAATCGCAATCCACAGCGCTTAATTCTTGCAAACGGCTCCGCCACGGTGTCGCGCGCTAATGTTGGGGATTCATTTGCACAGGCAGTCGGTGTGATTGACTATGCTTATGCAAATTATCAATTGCTCGCTACCTACTTGAGCCCATTATCGGCAAAGGGCTTGCAGCCCGAAGTCACTCGTGATGCATTGGCAGATGAGCTGAGCGTGGCCTCTTTCAATGTTGAAAATCTTGATCCTGCTGATGGCCAAGCAAAATTAACACGTTTAGCCAATCAAATCGTTAAAAATCTAAAAAGCCCTGACGTTGTCGGCTTGATGGAAATTCAAGACGGAAATGGCGCTACGAATAATGGCATGGTGAGTGCAGAGGCCACGATGGCGGCTTTGACTAATGCGATTCGCTCGGCAGGTGGGCCGAATTATTCTTTCAGACAAATCGATCCAAGCAACAATCAAGATGGTGGTGAACCAGGCGGCAACATTCGCCCTGTGATTATGTATAACCCGAGTCGGGTTGGTTTTGTGGATCGTGTGGGTGGTAGCGCAACAACGGCAACTTTGGTGAGTCAATGCACTGAAATCGCGTGTTTATCAACGAGCCCAGGGCGCATTGATCCAAATAATGCGGCGTTTAATAGTAGCCGCAAACCACTAGTCGCTGAATTAATGTTCAACGGTCATAAATTGTTTGTGGTTGCCAATCACTTTAACTCCAAAGGGGGCGATCAGCCGATCGGCGGACGTTTTCAGCCCCCTGTGTTGAGTTCAGAAGTTCAGCGCAACAAGCAAGCTGATATCGTCGCGAGTTTTGTGACTGACATTCGCAACATCAATCCGAATGCCAAAGTGGTGGTCTTGGGTGATTTGAATGACTATCAATTTTCTACGCCGGTTGCAAAACTAAAGGCTGCAGGATTAGTTGATTTAGTTGAAAAACTGCCTGAAAACGAGCGCTATACCTATGTCTTTGAAGGCAATAGTCAAGTGCTGGATCACATTATGGCGACCGAAAATCTGAGCCGTGTTGCGGATTATGACATCGTTCATGTCAACGCCGAGTTTGCCGATCAAGCTAGCGATCATGAGCCTGAAGTTGTTCGTTTTAATTTGCCACAAGCATGGCGAGATGTGAGTGCTCAGGTTACACAAATCAAATCGGGCCTGACTTATTCGCTCAAAACTAAAACTTACAATGGTACGTTAACGCTGAATGCTGCCAACGCAATGCAAGGCCCATTTAAGTTAGTCATTAATGGTTTGCCGAATGGGGTATCACTCGCAAATAAATCTGAAACAATTGCTGCAGGCGAATACATTGAAATCCCCGCATTGGTGTCCGGTAAAACGATATTGAATCTGCAATTCAATAATCCAAATAAAGTGGCCGTGAATTACAGCGCTAGCTTACTGCAACCTCAAATTAACTACTAATACGAACTGAGTGAATTAATAATGAAAAACTTATCAAAACTGATCGCTACGGCAGCGTTACTTCTTGCTAGCCAGTGGGCTGCTGCACAAACTTATCGTGTGGATGTGGATACTCGAAGTATTGCCAATCAATATGGTGGCGTGTTTTTTGCGCTGGGTAGTTTAGCTGGATCGCCGTCTATTCAAGCGACGATTAGTCATTTCCAAGGGGCTTCGCTTGGGGATATCTATGCTTTTGATGGATCCTCTGGCGTGCTGGGCTCGAATTTGGGATTGAGCAATATTGGTGCCGGTAGCTATTTTGCTCAGCAGGTTCAATTTGGTCAGCGACTTCAATTTACTGTTGATTTCTCTGGCGACTGGCAAACGAGTCCAGGCGCTGATGGTTCAACTTTTAAGTTTCAGTTGTTTGACCAGACATTTGAAACTGCGCTGCTCGGTAATGCAGACGGTGATATCTTAAATTTCAGTTCAGTGCCTGGCGCATTTTTGCAAACGAATAGTAGCTCAGCCTTGGTGGCTGCTGTGCCTGAACCTGAAACTTATGCTTTGATGGGAGTGGGCTTGTTGGGCATGTTGGCTATGCGCCGTCGAAAAGTATTAGCAAATTAATCTAAAAGCTAAATTCATCACAATTAACAAACGCCCCAAGTTTGGATATTCATCCAATTGTTTGGGGCGTTTTTACTGTGGTTTTTATAAAGTTAGCCAGTTTGATTTCAGTAATTAAATTGGCAGTTCATGTTGCTGCTGCACGCCTTGATTCACATTGACCGTGATGTTGCCATCAGCAAATTGCACCGCCAATGTTTCGCCTGCGCGAACTGCGGTGGCATGGCGTACCAAGCCGCCATCGCTGCGGCTGACTAAGGCGTAGCCACGGGCTAAGACCGCTTGTGGGTTCCAAGGTTCGAGTTTGAGCGTAGCTTGTTTAATGTGCTGCTGTTTCACTTCAATTTGCCGCGTCATCGCGCGCTGTAAACGCTGCTGAAGTTGCTCCAGCTGCAAATGGCTGCGTTGAAAGTTGGGTTTGTGATGCGACAGGCTCATGCGTAGCCGCAGTAGTTTTTGGCTGCGCTGTTGTAATTGATGCTGCAGGCTGTGCTGTAGCCGTTGGCGTAAATACTGTAATTGCTCCGCTTGCCGAGCGAGCTTTTGCCCAGGATGTTGCAAGCGGCGGCCGAGTTGATCCAGTTGTAACATCTTATTATGTAAGTCTCGCTCGAAAGCCCGCACCAAGCGTTGCTGCTGATGATGCAGCAAATTGAGTAATTCTTGTCGATTCGGGCTGACCAACTCGGCTGCGGCAGTCGGCGTAGGCGCGCGCAGATCGGCGGCAAAATCGGCAATCGTGAAATCGGTTTCATGGCCGACACCGCTGACCACCGGCATATTGCAGGCGGCAATCGCGCGGGCGACGATTTCTTCGTTAAACGACCAGAGGTCTTCCAAGCTACCGCCACCACGGCACACAATCAGTACATCGACTTCATCACGTTCGCTCGCGGTGCGGATGGCTTTGGCAATTTGCGGCGCTGCATCCAAGCCTTGCACTGGCGTTGGATACAAAATAATCGGCGTATTGGGCGTGCGGCGTGCCAGCGTGGTGAGAACGTCACGCAAGGCCGCGGCGGCAGGGGAAGTGACAATCCCAATCGCTTTGGGAAATTTTGGCAAGGCGCGTTTATTGTCTTGATCAAACAGACCTTCCGTAGCGAGCTGTTTTTTTAATGCTTCAAAGCGCTCAAACAGTGCGCCAAGGCCAGCAGGGCGCATCGCTTCAACGGTAAGTTGAAAATCGCCACGCGCCTCGTATAAAGTCACGACGACGCGCGCCTCGACTTGCAAGCCTTCGCGCGGCTGAAAATCAAGTAATCCAGCCCGATTACGAAACATCACGCATCGCACTTGCGCGCCCGCGTCTTTGAGGCTGAAGTAACAATGCCCTGAGTCATAACGCTTAAAATTTGAAATTTCACCCGCTACCCAGAGCTGCGGCAAGCCGCTTTCTAACAAGGTGCGAACCCTTCGATTTAGTTGTGTGACAGAAACTACATTGCTTTGTGCTATTGACAAATCAGTATTCACGCGAATCTGGCCTTAAATAATCCACAAAATTGATGTTTTTTGCCATTTGGCATAACAATTGAATGTTGTAGTTAATAAATTGATGCTAAGTTATTGAATTTTATCGCTTTGTATTATTTGCACAAAAATGCGGCAAATTAACAAAAAGCAGTAAAAATCCCTGTTTTATGGCACTTTTTAGAACTTCCCCACAAAGTTATCCACAGAGCTTGGGGGTAATAATAAAAATCTGAATAATATCTAGCGCTTAGCGTGTTCTGGCTAGGTACTTGCGCAGCAACTTGTGCGCAATAGCACTTCCCCTAGAGCGGGATTCGGGCTAAAGTTACGCGGTTTTTGCTGTTGCCCATCTTTACCACAAGGTTTTTTATTATGCTCGCTATCATCGAGGCCGCTGGCTGGCCAATCTGGCTCATTATCGCCGCTTCCATTGCGACCGTGACCATTATTATCGAACGTTTACTCACGCTACGTAAATCCTTGGTGTTACCGCAAGGTACGCTGGTCAAGGTCGTGCAAGAGTATCGCAGCCAAGGCGTCACTGCAGACACACTGACTAAATTGTCCGCCTCTAGCCCATTGGGTCGTGTGCTGGCAGCGGGCTTAAAAAACGTGAAAAGCTCACGTGAAATCATGAAAGAGTCGATTGAAGAAACTGGCAGCGCTGTAGCGCATGACCTCAATCGTTATTTATCAACACTAGGTACGCTAGCTGCTGTGACGCCGCTCTTGGGTTTGTTTGGTACTGTGATCGGTATGATTGAGATTTTTGGCTCGCAAGCACCAAGCGGCGCAGGCAACCCTGCCGCGTTGGCGCACGGTATTTCGATTGCGCTGTACAACACGGCCTTCGGTATTATCGTTGCGGTACCGGCGCTGATGTTTTACCGCTATTTTGCCAGCAAGGTTGATGACTTCATCGTTGAGATGGAGCAGCAAGCGATCAAGCTTGTCGAAATCGTCCACGGCGAACGCCACTAATTCGAAAACGGCTGCAAAGGCCAAATACAGCTAGCTGTGCACTTGCTGCGCGGCGACAAAGCGGGCTCGAAATCCTCATTTACTTCAGTAAATTCCGGTTTCTCCCCAGCTTTGTTTCTTGTCTTTGACCTTTTCGCTCGTTTTCTGCTTCTCATTCTGAAGAAGGCTACACAGTTATGAAATTCAATAAAGGCCGCCGCGGCCGCCTTGATCCGGAAATTAACTTTATTCCGCTGATCGACGTGTTATTGGTGATTTTGATTTTCTTGATGGCAACGACGACATATTCGAAGTTTGCTGAGCTAAAAATCAATTTGCCAACGGCCGATGCTGAAAAGCAACTCGAGCAACCGCAGTCGATTCAAGTGGGTGTCTCAGGTGCCGGCCAATTTATGATCAACGGCGAACCTGCGCAATTTAGCAGCCCCGACGACTTCGCCGTGCAACTGCGCCGCGCCGCCGGCAGCAACGCCGACCCAATGATCGTCATTAGCGCCGACGCCCAAACCAGCCACCAAAACGTTGTCAACGTAATGGAAGCGGCAAGGGTAGCAGGTTATGGTAAGCTGACTTTCGCGACCCAGACTACTGGGCAGAAGTAATTTTGGTTATGTTAAAAACGGCGCTTAGGCGCCGTTTTTGTTTTGAGTAATTTAGTCTTTGTTTCTAGGGTGGCTTATGTCTTCATTGCGCATTGAAAATCTGCCCCGTGTTCTTTGGTTGGTCACGTTTTTTTCAGTTATTTTTACAGCAACTGTTTTTAGTTTCTATTTCTTCAAATTTGGTCGTTTTGAATTATCAAATGATTTAACTCATTGGGCTGAGCTTGGAGGGTATGTTGGAGGCCTTTTAACTGCGTTATTGAGTCTTTTGTCGCTTTTGGCTGTTTTATTTACGGTTTATGTTCAATCTAGGCTATTGGAAAGAGCAACAAAAGCACAGGAGCTTTCAACAGATTACAGTCGGTTAAACGGGTTAATTGCCTTGCAAGATTATTATCTTGCAAGATGTAAATTCCTTCAGGTAGAGGTTGAGCGTACCCCTAGAAACTCGAGCAGTTATGAGCTGTTTCGTCAGGAATGGGTGGATGCAGATATTAAGTTAAAAGAAGTAAATCGAAAAATTGAAATGTTCTATGAGCAACTTACTTCTTAACTCGTAATACTGTCTTGTTGGGTGCGAAAGACTTTGTTTGCGCACGTGGATTCGGTGCTGCCTGATTGTCTCGATGCGAATTTCATCGCATTTGGTGCGCAAACCCCTGCAGGACTTTCAGACCTTACGATAGTGAAGTATTTTTTTATATGCTTTTATTATCAATGCCTAGCTGGCAATACATCTGATTAATTGCTTGATCGTTGGTCTGGGGCTTGAGTTCCCTTGTATCAAGCCGAGCGAGGAACAAGCGGCAAGGGGATTTCGGCGGGCTTTGTTTTGTTAAAGCCCGCCGCCTTGCCGATTGTCCGCAGAGAGGGTACGGGCGTAGCCCGCGAAGATACTGGGTCGCCTTTCTTTGCTGACTTTCTTTGGCGAAGCAAAGAAAGTCAGTGCCGCGCGGCATGAGCGCGACCATGCCAATTAGAAAATTGATGATTAAAATTTCGCTGAAAGTGATGCATGAATATTGAATCCTTCCTCAACCGCATTTGGTACAACCGCCTTTCAATCTGGGCGATTTTGCTGTGGCCGCTCTCACTGCTATTTGCATTGCTCGCCAACCTGAACAAACAACTCTACCGCTGCAACATCAAGTCATCCAGCAAACTACCTGTTCCCGTCATCGTCGTCGGTAATATCACCGTTGGTGGTACAGGCAAAACCCCGTTGACGGTGTATTTGGCGCAGGAACTCACCAAGCTAGGCTGGAACGTTGGCATCGTCTCCCGTGGGTATGCACGTACAGGTAATGATAAGAATGCACCACAAGCAGTTACCCCTCACAGTAATCCGGCCGAGGTCGGCGATGAACCGCTACTATTGGCGCGTGCAGCAAGCGTTCCCGTATTTGTTGCACGTCAGCGCGCCGTGGCGGGGCGAGCTTTGTTGGCTGCGCATCCGACCGTCAACGTCCTGCTCTGTGATGATGGTTTGCAGCACTACGCTTTAGCGCGTGATATTGAATTGTGTGTGATCGACGGCGCACGTGGCTTGGGGAATGGTTTGCGCCTGCCGGCAGGTCCGCTGCGCGAAGCGCCACGCCGCTTGCAGAGTGTTTCAGCCTTGGTTCTCAATGGTGGCAATTCGATTTTGACGCTGCCTGATGCTACACCGCAGTTCTCGATGCGCTTGCAAGCGCAGAGGTGTTACCAATTAACGAATCCAAGTGTGTACCGCAGCGCCGGTGATTTTGCGGGGGAAGCACTGACAGCCATGCCTGGTATCGGCAATCCAGCGCGTTTTTTTGCGACTTTACGCGAATTGAATTACCAATTTACTGAGCAAGCTATGCCGGATCATCATGCCTTTTTAGTGCAAGATTTGCCCGCAAATGGCGCAATCATCGTGACCGAAAAAGACGCCGTGAAGCTCGCTAGCTTAAATTTGGGCGCAGACGGTGATAGAATCTGGGTTTTGCCAGTGGCGGCGCAGATTGAACCGAATCTGGCGAGCTGGTTTGACGAACAATTAAGGAAAATCTAAATGGATGCCAAGCTGCTAGAAATTCTGGTGAGCCCTGTTTCAAAAGGCCCATTGATTTACGATAAAGCCAAACAAGAACTGATTTCTAAAGCCGATCGTTTAGCTTTTCCAATCAAAGACGGTATTCCGGTGATGCTAGTCAGCGAAGCACGCGAACTTAGCGCTGACGAGTTGGCATAAACATGAGCTTTGTCGCGATTATCCCAGCGCGGATGCAATCAACTCGTTTACCGAATAAACCGCTCGCTGATATTGCAGGCCAGCCCATGGTGGTGCGTGTGCTTGAGCAAGCGCTGCAATCGAATGCGAGCATGGTCGTTGTGGCGTGTGACGATATGGCGATTCAAGACGCGGTGACGGTGGCGGGCTACGCCTGCATGTTGACGCGCAGCGATCATCCATCGGGCACGGATCGACTCGCTGAAGCGGTTGATCGGCTTGAGTTGCCGGATGATGCGATTGTCGTCAACGTGCAAGGCGACGAGCCGCTGATTGATCCGGCGCTGATTAACGCTGTGGCCGCTCATTTGGCGAGCGATGCTAGTCTTGCGATGGCAACGGCGAGTCACAAAATCGATAGCAGCGAAGATTTTTTTAATCCCAATGTGGTGAAAGTTGTTTGCAACGCGCAGCAACAAGCGATGTATTTTAGCCGCGCGCCGATTCCGTGGGATCGCGATAGCTTTGCTGAAGATAATGATGATGAAGATTGGGTATTGCCTGCTGAGCTAGACGCACAAAGGCACATCGGTCTATACGCCTATAGAGCTGGTTTTTTGCGTGCGTATTCTAAATTGAACGCGTCGCGGCTGGAAGAAATCGAAAAGCTAGAGCAACTCCGTGTGCTGTGGCATGGCTACAAAATCGGTGTTTACCGCGCAGCGCAAGCACCCGCGGCGGGCGTTGATACGCAGGAAGATTTAGAACGCGTTCGCGCAGTGTTTACAAAGGCTGCTGCTTAATGAAAAAAATGGGCGAGGCGATGTAAGGATTATCGATCCTAGGCATTGTCTTTGCTTATTTCAGGCGTTTTAAGTTTAATTTACTCGGCAGCACTTATTTTCGAGCCTTGAGTGATAGAGGCTATCAGTATTCGTGAAAAGCTCACTTTGTCTGCTTTACTGGCGGTTTTTTACGGCTATGTTTTAGTGGCTATGGTGGGGGAATATCAAAAACATCGTGCCATGCAGCAGGAAATTGAAGTATTAAAGAAACAATTAGAATCGAAATAGATCACTGTTTTACATTTTAAACCTTGGGGAAACGAGCAATGCGATTAATTCTTTTGGGCGCACCAGGCGCTGGTAAAGGCACACAAGCGAACTTCATCCGCGAACAATTTGGTATTCCACAAATCTCAACAGGCGATATGCTGCGCGCTGCAGTGAAAGCGGGCACGCCACTCGGCCTAGAAGCCAAAGCGATTATGGATGCAGGCGGTTTGGTGCGTGATGACATCATTATTGGCTTGGTGAAAGAGCGTATTGCTCAGCCTGATGCGGCCAATGGTTTCTTGTTTGACGGTTTTCCACGCACGATTCCACAGGCCGAAGCGATGGTCGCGGCGGGTGTTGAGATCGATTACGTCGTTGAAATCGATGTGCCAGATGCCAACATCGTTGACCGCATGGCCGGCCGCCGTGTGCACGTAGCTTCAGGTCGTACTTTCCACATCAAATACAATCCACCTAAGGTGGAAGGCATTGATGATGAAACGGGCGAGCCTTTGGTGCAACGTGACGACGATAAAGAAGAAGTCGTATTAAAACGTCTTGGCGTGTATCACGAGCAAACCGAAGTCTTGGTAAGCTTCTACGGCAAAATGGCGGCTTCTGGCGATGCTAGCGCACCAAAATACATCAAGATTGATGGCACGCAAGCAGTTGACGCTGTTCGCGAGCAAACATTAAAGGCTCTTGGCGCTTAAATCGCGCTAATTGCTATGAAAAGCCACTTTGTTCGCAAAGTGGCTTTTTTTATGGGTCCGTGATTAAATTTTGTAGTTTTTCGGCTTTTCGACTAAAAATCAATCAGATAGCAATAGAGAAAAATGATGATTTTAGCGATTACTTACACCAGCCAGGCCACTGATCTGCATACCGAAGAAATGCGCCTCAAGCTCATGCGCGAATGCGAACTGCGAAACGTTACTCAAGACGTCACCGGATTGCTGCTGTATCAAGAGGGGCATTTTTTGCAGTATATCGAAGGCGAACCAGAAACGATCCGCGCTACCTTTGCCCGTATCCAGTGCGATCCTCGTCACCATGACGTCACTTTGCACAGTGAAGAAGTGCTGATGCAGCGGCAATTTCCTGATTGGAGTATGTTTTACCGAGATTACGATTTTATATACCCGCATGTTCAAATGGATTTGGGCGAATTAGTCACTTTGGCCAAAGTGATTGAGGCATTAGATGACAAACCGGAATTACGCCAAGTGATGTTTGATTTTTTGAAGAAAAAACACGATGGTGTTTTTTAATGGCTGTGGTGTGTTGAATTAAAACCACCATCATGATGGAAAATCCCTATCGCGATTTTTGCTGCAACGCGCAAAATAAAGTTCCTTCTTGCAGGAGTCAGCCATGCCAATGAATGCCTTGTATGCTCAATCGGGCGGTGTTACGCCGGTGATTAATGCCTCAGCCGCCGGAGTGATTGCTGCTGCCAGGATGCACCCCAATCACATTGGTCGGGTCTATGTGGCAAAAAATGGCATCTTGGGTGTACTCCATGAAGAACTGATTGATACCTCAGTACTAACGAACACCGACTTGGCACAGCTCAAAGCGACACCGGGCGGTGCATTTGGTTCGTGCCGACACAAAATCAAAACCGAAGCTGAATTGGCGCGGATTTTGGCGGTGTTTAAAGCATGGGACATTGGTTACTTTTTTTATAATGGCGGCGGAGATTCGGCAGATACGTGCTTGAAGGTCTCTGAATTAGCGGAGGCGGCGGGTTATCCTTTGCTGGCGATTCATGTCCCCAAAACCATCGATAACGACCTGCCGCATACCGACAATTCGCCCGGCTTTGGCTCTGTGGCCAAGTATGTCGCGACCTCGGTGCGTGAAGCAGGTTTGGATGTGCGATCAATGGCAGCCAGTTCAACCAAAGTATTTATCTTAGAGGTAATGGGGCGGCATACCGGTTGGATTGCTGCAGCGAGTGGCTTGGCTGCACGTAGCGAGGGTGAGCCACCACATTTGATTTTATTGCCTGAAGTTGCCGTTGATGAAGGACGTTTATTGGCTGCCGTAGAAAATACGGTGATGAGGTATGGCTATTGCGTCATTGTTGCAGCTGAAGGCGTGAAGGATACCCACGGTACATTTTTATCCGAAGCGGGTGGCAAAGATGCTTTTGGTCATGTGCAACTGGGTGGGCTCGCGCCGTATTTGGCCGGACTGATCAAAACGCATTGTGGATTCAAGTGTCATTGGTCGGTGGCGGATTATTTACAACGCGCCGCCCGCCATACGGCTTCTGCTACTGATCTTGCGCAGGCGATTGCCGTGGGTGAAGCTGCGGTAAAGCTCGCTGTGGCGGGCCAGGGCGGCATGATGGTGACGATTGAGCGCTTGGGTGAAGTGCCATATACGTGGGATATTGGTGCAGTGCCGCTCGGCGTCGTTGCCAACTGCGAGAAGCCGCTGCCAGCTGAGTTTATCGCTGCCGATGGTTTTGGTATCACGGCTGCAGCAAGGCGCTATTTTGCGCCACTGATCGCTGGCGAAGCGCCACCACCCTATATCGATGGCTTACCTGATTATGGCACTTGGGTTTGGTCGATTGAAGCGCCCTGTTTACCGATTTTTAAGCCTTAACAGGGCACGATAAAATATAAAATGGCACCTAGGGTGCCATTTTTGATGGGGCTCTATTTAAAGTGCTTATTTTAGTTTGCGTCGACTCGCTGCAAAAAGTCCAATAAGACCCATACCCATTAAGGCATAAGTTTCGGGTTCTGGAACTGGAGCCATAATATTGACTTCTGAACCAAAGCCCGCTTTTTGACTAAGTACATAGGTACCAAAACGCGCATCCCCATTGGAGAATATTGCCTTCACTGTAGCGCCAACAAAGCCGTTGCCATTGATTCCATCGCAATCTAAGCATGAAAAATAATCTGTATCAACGCCAAAAATAAATTTTTCGCCCGCTGCAAATGAGTTTGGTGCAAAATTAATTGTTAATTTTGATTTGCCATTTTGCTGGCTGTTGTTAGGGAACATTGCCCCAACCTTATCGCTTTGATTGCTTTGTCTTAGTGGTGAGCTGCTCGTACCAGGGGATGTATTTGTGGTGTCAAAAAAACCACCAATCGGTGTTAAATCCCATACTAAAGATGTGATGTATTGGTTATTGCTTGAGGTATTAAAGAATTGAAAAGCATGATCTGTGCCAAAAGTCGTACCGGAAATAATTTGTCCACTAGCTGAAATTTGTGCAAACGCGGATGAGCAAAATAGTGCCGTGATTGCAGCAAAGCTTGCATTGCGAAGTAGTTTCATGATGCCCCCAACTATAAAGTGAATGAATAAACGCTTTAATTGCAGACCCTTAAAAGAGATGTTATTTTGCATTTCATTTTTTGTAATGTCAAGAAAAGCTTTTGTATTTATATTGTTAGAATATGTAAATAATCTAATTAATAAAATAATTATTATCTAATGTTGTTGGAGTCAATATTTTTATTAAGATTGGAGTCTACTTTATGACCTCATTATTTCTCCCATTTTGAACCGGGTAATTAGGCAAATAACTCGAGCGGGTGTTCCGCTTTTTTTCTTACAATTTTTGATTCGGCTGAATGAAAATGGCACTAATTATCAGTGCCATTTTGTGCGATGGTTAATTCAGATGTTCTTTATATTGTGACGTGGGTTGCACAAAGATTCTGCGCGAGTTGGGTTAAATTCGTCGCATTACAATCGAGTGTGTGTAAGTTATTCATGCCTCTTAGCCACGTCAATTGTCTTTTCGCGAGCTGACGTGTTGCAGCGAGCCCTTTTTCACGACAGACTTTAAGGTCGACTTCGCCTTCTAAATATTCCCACGCTTGTCGGTAACCGACGCAGCGCATTGAGGGAAGGTCAAGGTTGAGTGGGTATTTTTCGCGCAGCATTTTGACTTCATCAAACAAGCCTCCATCCAGCATTTGGTCAAAGCGCAATGCGATTCGCTGATGCAATACGGCACGGTCACTGGGTACGAGTGCAATTTTGAGAAGGTCGTAGGGGAGTATTTCTCTAGCAGGCTCAGCCAATATAGCCGACATGGCTTTACCCGATAGGATGCAGACTTCTAAAGCACGTTCGATACGCTGAGTGTCATTCGGCTCTAAACGCGCAGCAGTAATTGGATCAAGTGTAGCCAGCTTACTGTGCATCGCTGGCCAACCAATTAGATCCGCCTCTTGGTGCAGTTGTGCGCGTAGCTCGGCATTGGCGACAGGCAAATCATGCATGCCTTGTTCCAGCGTATTGAAATACAGCATGGTGCCGCCAACGAGCACTGGCACTTTACCGCGTGCGGTGATATCCGCCATTAATGCCAAGGCATCGAGGCGAAATTGCGCGGCAGAATAGACTTCGGTCGGGTCTATGATGTCGATTAAATGATGCGGCGCGCGAGCGAGTTCAGCTGGAGTTGGTTTGGCGGTGCCGATATCCATGTCTTTAAAGACCAAGGCCGAATCGACGGAAATCAATTCCACTGGCAGCCCTGACTCCAGTAAATGCATCGCAGTCGCCGTTTTGCCGCTAGCGGTCGGGCCCATAATGAAAATGGCGGATGGTAAAGTTTTCATCGTTATTGTCCCCGCATAAACATTTTGTCGAGATCATTCATTGTCAGGCGGAACCAGGTTGGACGGCCGTGATTACATTGACCGCTGCGCTCAGTTACTTCCATTTCGCGCAGTAGGGCGTTCATTTCAGGAATCGTTAAGGTGCGGTTGGCGCGCACCGAGCCGTGGCAGGCCATCGTCGCCAGTAACTCATTGCGGCGACCGGAAAGCACCTGCGAGACGCCGACTTGGCGGATGTCTCTGAGCATCGCTTGCGCCAGTTCAACAGGGTTACTGCCTTGCAGTAGCATTGGTACCGCACGAACAGACAGCTGCGTCGGCGATGTAACTGAAATCTCTAGCCCCAAATCAGCAAGTTGGTCGCCGAAATCCTCGACAGTGGCGATGTCAAATTTGTCCGCGCTAAATACGTGCGGAATCAGCAAAGGCTGCATCGGCATTTCAGCTAAATCAAGCGCTGTTTTGAGCTTTTCGTACACCACGCGTTCATGCGCGGCGTGCATATCAACTACAATCAGCCCTTCGACAGTTTGGCTGAGGATGTAAATCCCATGCAGTTGCCCAAGGGCAAAACCGAGCGGCGGAATACCGTTTGCATCGTTTTTCGGGAGTGCTGGCGTCGTCGCGCGTTGAATATGACTTGCTGCCATCGTCCATGGTGCGGCCTCACGGCTTGATTGCGCTGGGATCTCTGCGCCAGTGAATGCACCTGCACCGCCTATGTTTGCTGCTGTTTGCGGCTGAGCGGGCGAAGCGCTAAAAGAGTAAGTCGTTTCTGTCGAATCAGCTTCTGGCTGAGGTTCGCTATTCTTGCCCGCCCGTAAGTCGCCAAACATTGTTTCGTAGACTTTAAGCCCCTCGCCTACCGCTGGGGCGAGTGGGATGTGTTGTTGGCGATAGGCCATTTGCGCGTAATCTTGCGGCTTATAGTTTTTATTCTCAGTTTGACTATTTGTTTGACCTTCGGGTATTGCAGCAGAAGCTTTTATTTCTCCTGTTTCAGTGTCAATACCCTCTGGAGTAATGCCGGCTTTGGTTTTGGCTAGTGCTTTGGAAAGGCTGGTGATCAAAAAGCGATAAATGGCTTGGCTTTCACGGAAGCGAACTTCAATTTTGGTCGGATGAACGTTAACGTCAACGCCCTCAGGATCCATATCCAAAAACAAGCAAAATGAAGCATGCAGATTATGGTGCAACACGTCGCGATAGGCTTCACGCAGTGCGTGCATCACGACTTTGTCGCGCACGAAACGACCATTCACAAAGAAAAACTGCGCTTCACGGTTGGTTTTGCCCAAGGTGGGTGAGCCAGTAATGCCGTGCAAACGCAAGGTGCCAAAGCCTTCGTCAACGGCAATGCCAGAGTTGACGAAATCATCACCAATAATTGCGGCGGCGCGTTTGGCTAAATCGCCCGCCAGCCAGCGCTGCTGTGCTTTGCCATTATGAATGACGGTGACAGACACGTTCGGATTAGCTAGAGCCAAGCGTTCAATCATCGCCGCGCAGTGCGCGTATTCGGTGCTGTCAGATTTCAGGAATTTTTTGCGTGCCGGCACTTGATGATACAAGTCATGCACTTCAATCGTGGTGCCCGCTGCCAGTGCGGCAGGCTCAGGATCGAGCATGCGTCCGTGGTCGGCATCGACGCGCCAAGCGTGTGGTGATAGTTGGCCGTTATCGGAAAAACGGCTGGTTAAGCTCAGACGCGACACAGATGCAATCGATGCCAAACCTTCGCCGCGAAAGCCGAGTGTTGCCACTTGCGCCAAATCATCCATACTGGCGATCTTGCTGGTGGCGTGGCGATGCAGTGCGAGTTCAAGATCGTCTTTGGCAATCCCGCAGCCATCGTCAATCACTTTGATGAGCTTAGTGCCGCCCGCTTGTAATTCAATTTGCAGACTGCGGCTGCCCGCATCAATACTGTTTTCTAATAGTTCCTTGAGTGCTGAGGCTGGGCGCTCAACGACTTCGCCTGCGGCAATTTGATTTACTAAATGATCCGAAAGTCTTTGAATACGCGGCATGAATATGGACTATGCTTAGAAAACAGTGAGGCCGAAGTATACCAGCCACCTAGGTTTTGTTGATGTTTGCTTTGCCAAGCGTGAGCAAACTCTTAATCATAGGGAATCAAGAAATGAGCAAAAAACTAAGTTGCGTGGTGATCGATGATGACGGTATTTTGCGCAATTTAATGGCGAGTTTGATGCGTCGTTTAGAGTTTAATGTACTAGGCGAAACGGCCCATGCTCATGACGGTTTGAAGTTTTGTATGGATTTACATCCATCATTGGTCTTGCTCGATATCAATTTGCCCGACTCCAATGGGATTGATTTATTGCCACAACTTTTGAAGCTGCAACCCGCGCCGAAGGTGATTATGGTGACTGGCGAGCCTACGCTAGATAGAGTCAAAGAAGCCTTGGCTTTGGGGGCGTCAGGCTTAATCGTAAAGCCATTTACCCCTGCCAAGTTAATTGCTGCAGTTAATGCTGCATTGGGAACGCAACTTTAAGTCCTACTAGCTTTGTGCGATACGTGTACGAGCCAGTGGTGGGTTTTTAGCAAAATAGCGCTTGATACCCTTGTGCAAAGCAATCGCCATTTTTTGTTGGTAATCTTCAGAAATTAATTTTTGCTCTTCTGCAGGATTGGAAATAAACGCAGTTTCGACCAAAATTGATGGAATATCCGGCGCTTTGAGTACAGCAAAGCTGGCTTGTTCGACATTCGGTTTATGCAGGCGATTAATCCCACCAATTTCCCCTAGCATTGCTTTTCCCAGTTTCAGGCTGTCGTTAATCGTTGCTGTGGTGGTTAAGTCCATCAAGGTTTTGGCTAGGTATGGGTCGCTGGCTTTGATCTTGATGCCACCGATCAAATCGGCATTGTTTTGCGTTTGGGCCAACCAACGTGCATGCGAGCTGGTCGCGCCGCCTTCGGATAAGGCAAAGACCGACGATCCATTGGCGTCGGCACGCACAAACGCATCTGCGTGGATCGACACAAACAAATCAGCATTCACTGCCCGAGCTTTTTTGACGCGAACACCGAGCGGCACAAAATAATCGCCATCGCGTGTTAATACCACGCGTACGTTCGGATCTTCGCTCAATAGGTTTTTGAGCCTTTTTGCAATTTGTAGTACGACCGCTTTTTCATGTGTGCCAGCAGGGCCAACAGCGCCCGGATCTTCACCGCCATGACCAGGGTCGAGTACGACAGTAATCAGGCGGTCTACTTTGAGTTTGCTACGATCAACCGATGCGCTCTCTGCTTGTTTAGGTTCAGAGGCTTTGGCTTGGTCTATTTTCGATTCAGAGGCTTTTGTTTCTACTGGTTTACTTGTGATTTGATTGCTGACGTTGGGTTTAACCATATCGTTGAGTAGCGCCAACAGCGGATCATTTTGCACCGTTGGGTACAAATCAATCACGAGTCGATGTTTGTATTCGCCAAACGGTTCGAGTGTGAAGACTTGTGGGCTGACTTGCGCTTTTAGATCTAGTACCAAACGTACTGTGCCTGGTTTGTTGCGGCCCGCTCGTAGGAGTTTGATATACGGATCGTCACCACCGACTTTGCTAGAGAGGCTTTGCAATTCACTGTTTAAATCGATACCGTTCAGATCGACAACTAAACGTTCTGGATCTTTTACTAAAAATTGATTAAAGGTGAGTGGCTCAGAAGATTCAATTGTCACGCGAGTGTAGGCCTCTGAAGGCCAAACGCGAACGGCAACGATGCTGGCAGCAGCTGCTAAGCTAATTGGGCTCACAGAAAGAATCAGTGTTGCCGCCGCTGCGCGCAGCACATCGCGGCGCTTAAGTTGAAAAGCGGGATTTACTTCGCTGCTAAGGTCAAAGCGTTCTGGCATGTTTGGCCTAACTCACTGGTGGCGCTTAATAAAATACTTCGGCCTGTCGATTCGGGCTGAAGTTGGATAATCCAATCGGGGGTCGGCAATTGGCCGCTGGCTTTATCGGCCCATTCAATTAAACAGATGGACTCAGAATTGAAATAGTCTCTAAATCCAGCATCTTCCCATTCACTAGGATCATTAAACCGATATAAATCAAAGTGATAAAAGTATAATTTAGAATCCGGATTAAGTCCAAGCAAAGAGTAAGGCTCAACCAAGGTATAAGTTGGGCTTTTGACGCGGCCGGTAAAATCGAAGCCGCGCAAGATGCCACGGGTGAGCGTGGTTTTGCCTGCGCCCAAATCGCCTTCTAGAAATACGACCATGCCCGGTTTGAGTGAACGCGCCAAGCGACGGCCAAATTCGATTGTGGCGTCTTCATCACTTAAAAACGCGCTGAACGCGGTATCATTTGCGATATGACTGAATTTATACATCCATCACTCGATCATTTAAATTATGTGGATTTAGCGCAATCGATTAAAGATTGGGCGCTAGAGCTGGGTTTTGCGCGTGCTGCGATTGCGAGCATTGATTTAAGCCACGCCGAAGCGGGTTTGACGCAATGGCTCGCGGCAGGGTATCACGGCGAAATGGATTATATGGCAAGGCATGGATTAAAACGTGCCCGACCAGCAGAATTAGTGCCGGGTACACTGACAGCAGTTACAGTTTTTATGCCGTATTTGACTGGGGGCGTTGATCCTGAAAGCGTTCTAGCCGATACCAATAAAGCCTATATTTCGCGTTATGCTTTGGGGCGTGATTATCACAAAGTTTTGCGCGCTCGTCTGCAGCAGTTGGCTGATAAAATTACCGCTGTTATTGGCGAGCACGGACACCGTGTTTTTGTTGACTCAGCGCCGATTCTTGAAGTCGAGTTAGCTAAGCAAGGCGGCAACGGTTGGCGGGGCAAGCATAGCTTATTGATTAACCGCGATTATGGTTCATTTTTCTTTTTGGGCGAACTTTTGATTGATTTGCCGCTGCCAGTCGATCCGCCATTACCCAAAGAGCATTGTGGCAAATGCACGGCCTGTATTGATGTCTGTCCAACGCAGGC
Organism: Deefgea tanakiae; assembly: GCF_019665765.1. Lineage (GTDB taxonomy): Bacteria > Pseudomonadota > Gammaproteobacteria > Burkholderiales > Chitinibacteraceae > Deefgea > Deefgea tanakiae. The sequence goes on along the minus strand of NZ_CP081150.1, from coordinate 1,627,100 downwards.
CATTGTTGCACCGTACACGGTTGATGCGCGGCGCTGTATTTCGTATTTGACGATTGAATTGAAAGGCGCGATTCCGGTCGAGTTTCGTTCCATGATTGGCAATCGAGTGTATGGCTGCGATGACTGCCAGTTGGTTTGCCCGTGGAATCGTTTTGCGGCGGCGAGCCCAGAAACTGATTTTGCGATTCGGCATGGCTTGGATGATGCCACTTTGCTGGAATTATTTGCTTGGTCCGAGCAAGAATTTACCCAGAAAATGGCGGGTAGCCCTATTTATCGAATTGGTTATGCCGCATGGTTACGCAATTTGGCGGTGGGCTTGGGTAATGCCAAGACTTCCGCTGAAATCATTCAGTCGCTGCAAGCGCGGCAGACTAGTTCTGATGACATGGTGCGTGAACATATCGTTTGGGCCTTAAACCGACATGGGGTATTCTAATCAAGCAATTGCTAATCATTGGATTTAACCTGATACCCCTCTATTGTATTGCCTAGTATTTTGTCGATTAGCGGTAAGGCAGTTTTGATATCCAATGGTTTGGTAATGTAGGCATCAAACCCAAGCTGCAGTGCTTTTTGAATGTCTTCTTCTAAGGTATCACCAGACAGGGCAACTACTGGAATCGAGCGGGTTTGGTTGCTGGAGCGTAACTGCTCCAAGATCGCAAAGCCGCTGGCGTCAGGCAAGTGTTGATCAAGCAAGATGATGTCGGGGTGTTGAGACTGTGCAAACATGAGTCCGTCTTGACCCGTACCCGCAATCAAAATGCTGTAGTTGGGGCGCTGCTGTTTAAAAATGGCTTGCAGCAATTTTTGTGAAAGTGGGTCGTCTTCAATGTACAACACAGTACGCTGCCCACCAGCGCATTGCAGTGTTTCAATCGCCGTATTTTTTTGCGTTAGCCCTTTGGCGCAAGGCAAGTCAATCCAAAAACGACTCCCTACATTTATCGTGCTCGAAAATCCAACTTCACCCTGCATCAGCCCTGCGAGGCGTTGGGTGAAGGCAAGTCCAATACCCGAGCCTTCGATATTATCGGCATGGTTACCTACTCGACTAAAGGGTTGAAATAACTTGGCTTGGTCTTCCAAGCTAATGCCACGCCCAGTATCGCTAACCATCAAACGCCATGAGCGATGAGATGAATGGGTGACGGTCATTTCTACAGTGCCTTGCTGGCGATTATATTTAATCGCATTGCTAACAAAATTCAGCAAAATTTGTTTGATCCGCCGTGCATCGCCTTGCACCATAAATCGCGAATTAGGCATCTGTGTTTGCAATAAGGTTACATTTTTTTCAATGGCCAAATTTTGGGTAAGCTCAAGGCAATCGTGAACTATCAGAGCCAAATCGACTGCTTCATCACGCAAGGCCAATTTGCCGGCTTCAATACTGGCTAAATCAAGGACTTCATTGATCAGCTCAAGTAAGTGGCGTCCTGCTTTAGAGATATAGCTGCCCAGCTCTCGCTGGTTATAATCTTGATCGGTGCTGATGATTTGAGCAAAGCCCAAAATGGCATTGAGCGGTGTGCGTAATTCGTGGCTCATATGCGATAGAAAATCGGATTTAGCTTTACTCGCTGCTTGGGCGCCGTCGCGCGCAATTCTTAATTCATTTTCATTGTGTTTAATTGCGCTGATATCGTGTATGCCAAACAGGCGCCCTACGGGGGTGTCACCAAGTCGTTGTGGGCGGCTGCTTAAATCAAAAAATCGACCATCCCGTAGCGCACAAGAAAGCTGAGATTCTAGGTAGGGGTCGTTGTAGAGCTCATCTAACCATTCACGAAATTGAGCTGGGTCGAGTAATTGGTTTTCAATGTGTAAAAACAAAGCGTTGCCCGACACGCCTTGTGCCATTTGCCAATGCCAGATTTTGGGGACTTGATGATTAAAATTACGAATATTGCCGTCTAAATCCGTAACCAAGATCCCATCGGCTGTCGATTCGAGGGTCGCGGCCAATAAAGACGATGCAAGGGCCGAGTCTATTTCGACTTGTTTGGCATGGCTGATGTCATTGACCGAAATAACGCACAATAGCTGACCTTCGTCGTCAATACAGCGGACAGATTTACGAACTTGAAGAAAATGCCCGTTTTCATGACGGTATTCACCTTCGACGTTGCTGGTATTACTACAGCCGCCTTCGCGAATTTCTTCCCAGAAAAATAAGTCTTGCAGTCCAACTTCAATATCAGTGATGGGCCGACCAATTAAGCTCTGTACGTCGTAGCCAAGTAACTCTTCACACGCTTGATTGGCGGCTACGATAAGGCCATCGCTGGGCGTAACAGCCAGTACTGCGGTCGAACAGGCGTCGAGTAGATGTTGGGCAGAGAGCGTCATGTCGGTTCACTTGGGCTAAAAAAGTAAGTCATGCGCTTTTTGGGGCTTAAGAAAAAAGCGGCGTCACGCGGTAATTGCGCGACTTTGATTGATTTACTGATGTTGAGCCCTTTTTCAAATTCTAAATCCAGTACGATTGATTCATTGGGCGTATTTTCTGGATCAAATACCAGCACTTGGGGTTTAAGTGGGCGAGACGCATTCACTGAAACAACGAGGCCATAACATTCGTTGGACAACATCACTAAGGTACCAGGCGGATATACACCCAAGCATTTGATAAAGTGATTGAGCGGCACGGGGTCAAATTTGGCCTTTTGATGCGCGAACATCAGTGCTAAACCCTCGTGTGGCGTGAGTGACTGAGCGGAGTTGATTTTATTGCAGTAATTGTCGTAAGTATTGACGAGTGCCAAAATACGCGCGAGTGGGTCTATTTTGTCTATCGCGAGTTTGTGGGGATAGCCTGTTCCGTCACACATTTCATGATGCTGGGCGATGACTTTTAATACGCCGACTTCAAGGCCTGCACGATGACCAGCCTCAACTCCCCATTGGCAATGCTGCTCGACAATCGCCTGTTCAGCGCGGTTGAGTCCTTCAGTTTTGAGTAAAATTCGATCGGGCACTTCGCTTTTGCCGATGTCATGAAATAATGAGGCCAAACCCAAAATGCGGATTTGTTCTCGAGACAATTTCATTTCGCGACCTAGCATCAGTGCTAATACCGAAACATTGAGTGAGTGAAAGTAGCTGTCATCACCCGCGGCTTTGCCGTTCATGAGATGAATGGCGATATCGCTGTCAGATAACAGTGAATCGAGCATTTTCCCGACTAATTCATCGGCGGCAGCGACGGTTTCTTTGGGTTGGGTATGAATCTGTGCATTGATATTGCGCACGACTTTGGCCGCTTGCCCGAATGCTTTTTCGCAGGCATCAAGCTGCACTTGGCGATGTTCGTGTTGCTTGAGCCGCGCTCGCTTTGCCTCAAGCAGTGCTTGCAGAGCTGGATCCGGCTCTGGCTCAGCTTCGACAATAGGTGTTGGTAATTCTGTAATTACAGGGTTTGCCTCAGGGGGAGCAATGGCCAAAGGTGATACATCGCTTTTGATCGGCGAGTAACGAATTTGCTTCAGGCCTAATTTTTTAAGTGTTTCAATTTGATCGGCTGACTTGATTTTGAAACTACCAAACGTGAACGGATGCTCCATCCAATGCAAATCCAATTGGATAAATAAACCGATTTGTAATTGCTCGGGATGAATGAAGTGGTCTGTGTCAGCGTTGGACATGAATACACGTATCAGAAATAATCATTTAATTATGGCGAATAAATTGCAAAATACAGCAGAAACGATTCAGTTATTGGATCAAATACAACTTTACCCGCTTGGTGAAGCTGCGCTGGTCCTTGTGGCTGGTGAAGCAGAGCAAGCACGGCTATTAGCGACACAAGCTGCAGCCTTGCTTCGTGGTGATGTCTTGGCTGCGGTATTGGGCGTGGGCAATTTGACCTTTCGATTTAATCCATTGCAGACAAGCGGTCACCAGTTAGCGACTGAATTAAAAACGCTGTATCTCAACAGCGCTAGTCTTCGGCAAGTTCGGCCGCGTTTGCATGAGTTGCTGGTTCGTTATGGCGGGCAACATGGGCCTGATTTGGCCGTGGTGGCGGCTCATGCAGGGCTAAGCTGCGTTGAAGTAGCTGAGCTTCATTCTGCGAAGATTTATGATGTTTTGTGTATTGGATTTTTGCCAGGTTTTCCGTATTTAGCGGGTTTGCCCAATTCCTTGGCTTGCCCACGGCGAGCGAGTCCACGGACTCATGTGCCTGCAGGGAGTGTTGGTATTGGTGGTCAACAGACAGGCATTTATCCGAGTTCCAGTCCCGGAGGCTGGCAATTAATCGGTCATTGCGATGTGACTTTGTTTGATGCAGAAAAGTCGCCACCGAGTTTATTGCAAGCAGGGGATCAAGTTCGCTTTATTGCCGTGAGTATTGAAGCATGAGTAGCGGGTTCGAAGTTATTCGTGCTGGTGTGCAAAGTACGGTACAAGATATTGGCCACAGCAATACCGCCCATTGGGGCGTGCCTCAGGCTGGTGCTGCTGATCTACTTTCTTTTGCTTTAGCCAATCTCCTATTGGGTAATTCGCCTGAAGCAGCTTGTATTGAAATGACTTTGGGTTGTGTGCAGCTGCGTTTTTTGACAGAAACTGATTTTGCGTTGACAGGCGCCGATTGCGCCGCTCAGTTGGATGAAAAACCCTTGCTGCCCTACTCACGCCAGCGTGCACAAGCGGGGCAAACGCTCAAGTTAGAAGCGCCCGTACGTGGGATGCGTTCTTATCTTGCGCTCTTAGGTGGCGTGGATGTGCCGCAGGTCTTGGGTAGTCGCTCTACGCTATTGTCTGCACGATTGGGTGGTATAGCTGGCCGTGCTTTGCGAGCTGGCGATGTCTTGCTAGCGAAATCGAAAACGCCAAATCAACGATTGTCAGTGGCGATTGCTGCACCACAATGGCGGTCACAACTGCGTGTGATGCGCGGGCCGCAATGGCGTAATTTATCCGCAGAGGCTCAGCGTTTTTTTCAAAACAACCATTGGCAAGTCAGTGGACAAAGTGACCGTATGGGGGTAAAGCTATTAGGTAGTATGCTTGAGATGGCAATACCCATTGAAATGGCTTCTCAGGCCGTGTTTGCGGGAACGATACAGCTACCACCCAATGGTTTACCCATTTTATTGTTAGCTGATGTGCAAACCACCGGTGGCTACCCGATTGTTGGGCAAGTGATTCAGGCTGATTTATGGCTGGCTGGGCAGTGCCGTGCCAACGATAAAATACAATTTAAGATGGTTGATGCCAATGAAGCTGTGCTAGCCTTACGCGCTCAGCAAACATGGCTCAGTCAAATCCAAAGGATAGTATGTTCATCGATTTAAATGCCGACTTAGGTGAAGGCGGTGATTTTGACTCACTACTAATGCCTTTGATTACCTCGGCCAATATTGCGTGCGGTGGGCATGCGGGTGATGTGGATTCGATGCGCAATGCGGTGCACTTGGCGCACGCTCATGGCGTGCGTATTGGTGCGCATCCAAGTTATCCAGACCGAGCGCACTTTGGTCGGCGCTCAATGCAAATTGATCCTTCAAAATTGGTGTTTAGTATTACGGCTCAGCTGTGGGCATTAAAAGCGGTCTGTATCGAAGATGGGATTTCAGTCTCTTACGTGAAACCGCATGGTGCTTTGTATAACGATGCGGCGGTCAATCCAGAGTTGGCCGATCAAATCGCTCAATTGATTTTTGAGATTGATCCTGATCTAGCAGTAATGGCCTTAGCAGGAAGCTGCTTAATTCAAGCTGCGGCTGCGCGAGGTTTGACGACGATTGCGGAAGGCTTTGCTGATCGTGCTTATTTGCCCAATGGCACTTTAATGCCGAGAGAGCAAGATGGGGCCGTATTGACTGATTTAGCACAAGTGAAGGCGCAGGCTTTGGCTTTGGTGGGGCAAGTTCAATCGATTTGTATCCATGGTGATAACCCTAATGCAGTCGCTCAAACTCTTGCGATTCGTCAGACTTTGCTGGAAAACGGCGTGAGTATTCACGTCTAGACTATCCAAATAGGACCAAATTCAATTAAGTTCTATGCAGTTTGATTTAAAAGCGAGCACCTTATGTCTGCAACACAAGCACACCCGAAAGGGCTCTACCTACTTTTTGCCACCGAAATGTGGGAGCGATTTTCGTATTACGGTAATCGCGCATTACTTGCTCTATTCATGATTTCAGCCTTGTCGTTCGACAAGCATTTTACCGCTGCACTGTACGGACAATACACGGGTTTGGTGTTTCTTACGCCACTGATTGGTGGCTTTGTGGCTGATCGCTATTGGGGTAATAGCCGTTCGATTTTAGTCGGTGGTTTATTGATGGCCGCAGGGCAGTTTATGCTGTTTTTTGCTGGCTCGTTTTATACCGATTTATCCGTGGCTTTACCTTTCTTTTATTCTGGGCTGGGTTTGATTTGTATTGGGAATGGTTTTTTTAAACCCAATATCTCCACCATGGTGGGGCAATTGTACGAGCCGAATGACTCCCGCAAAGACGCCGCGTATACGATTTTTTATATGGGGATTAACCTCGGCTCCTTTGCCGCGCCACTGATATGCGGTACTTTGGGCGATACGGGTAATCCGGCCGATTTTCGCTGGGGCTTCTTGGCTGCAGGCACTGGCATGTTGATGTCTCTGGTGGTATTTCAAAGTTTTAAAAAGAAATATTTATTATCGCCATCCGGTGAATTGCTAGGGTTGCCACCAAAACGGCTGACTGCGGCTGAAAAAGCCCAAGTCGATACGTCTCTGTCGACCATCGATATCCAGCGTATGGCTGTGATTGGCGTGTTGTCCTTCTTTGTGATTTTCTTTTGGTCTGCTTTTGAGCAAGCGGGCGTGTCACTGACCTTCTTTGCGCGCGAATCTACAGATCGAATGATTATGGGTTTTGAAGTGCCTGCTTCATGGTTTCAGTCGCTCAATCCAGTATTTGTATTGATCTTTGCGCCGATTATGGCGCGCTTGTGGATGAGTTTGTCTGCGAAAGGTCGCGAACCCGCATCGCCAACCAAAATGGCGTGGGGCTTGATTTTGCTCGGTTTGGGCTACGTTGTGATTGCACTGGGTGTGGATGGCATTGGCGATGGTATGAAAGTGTCGATGCTGTGGCTGATTACGATGTATTGGCTGCATACGATGGGCGAGTTGTGCTTGTCGCCAATTGGTCTTTCATTAGTGAATAAACTGGCTCCAGCGCGTTTAGCTTCGCTCCTAATGGCTGTTTGGTTTTTGGCCAATGCAGCGGCAAATTGGTTTGCAGGTATTTTGGCTGGCTTTTATCCAGAAGCTGGCAAACCATTTCCTTCATTCATGGGCTTCACGATCAGCAACCTGCATGAGTTCTTTATGCTCTTTGTCGCGATGTCCTTAACAGCAGGTGGCATCTTGTTATTGGCAAGTAAACCGCTGCAGAAAATGATGCATGGGGTGAGATAGTCGTAGTTGAAAAAAGCCCAAGCTGAGCTTGGGCTTTTTTATGAGTTGCATAAAAGCACGTTTGATTTAAGCCAGTTCGGCGAGGAGTTGGCCAATAAATTGTTGGGTCGCCCGTACATTGCGGTCAATCTCGGCTAACTCAGTCCCACCGACGCATTCAATATACAGCGGTCCTGTAAAGCCTCCTTTCACGAGTTCAGACAATGTTTGGCGAAAATCGACCAATCCTTCGCCTGCCGTAATAGCGACATCGGGCCCTGTTGCATTAATAACACAATCCTTAATAATGCCGGTGCTTAGCCATGGCAAGAGAGGTGTGATGCAGTCTTCGGGTTTGATCGCACCATTGCTGTAATAGATGAGATTGCCAGGGTCAAAGCACAAACTAAACGCGGGATGGTCGATTTCTTGCTGTGCTTGCAGTAGATCCTGCAGGCTGAGCGTGATGCCGCCGTGTGGCTTCAGAGAAATTTGGATGCCGGCCTGCGCGGCGTGAGGTGCAACTTGGCGCATCAATTCGTAGTAATCGTGACGCAAATTTAAATCATCGATACCGCAATCCAGTAACCATTGCGCACCCAGTGCAGACGCATTATCGATCAGGCGTTTATATTCAGCGATGGCTTTTGCTAAGCCTAACTCTGGATGGCTATAACCCAAGAGCATGGCGGATTTAACCCCAGCGGCCGCTGCAGCATTTCGGGCTGCGGCGATCTCACTGCTGGTGCTGTCTGCGCTGACGGGAAGGACGTATTGATCCAGACCGCTGGCACTGTAATACACGGCGAGTTCACTGAATCCTGCTGCGGCAATCTGTTCGCAGGCAGCAGCAAATGGCAACATTTGATAGGGCCGTGTTGTGCAAGCGATGATGTTTTTCATATCTGCTACCCCGTTGTAAATAATTTCTCTTGCTGATGGATATGGGTAAGTTCTGGTAAATTGTATGCTAGATTTGCCTCGTGGTGTGCTACTTCATTTATCGCAACAACTTAGTTATCTCTAGCTTCAGTCTCCTACCTAGGTTTGAATCAGCTCGACACATTTTTGCTGTAAAAATAGTTGCAACGCCTGAACAACGGGGCTGACTTGACGGCGATTGGCGCACAGTAAGTTGAGCGGAGCTGCTTCGCCAAGCCACTCTGGGCAAACTTGAATTAAACGACCGCAGCGAATATCTTCGGCGACATCGAGTTGCGATTTATACGCAATACCAAATCCCGCCAACGCCCAACGTCGAACAGCATCACCATCTAAAGAAACGCGGTCACCTTGGACTTGAATCGAGACTTCTTGCCCATTTAAATCAAATCGCCAGTGATCATAAACATATTCTCCCAGCATGAAGCAGAGACAATTGTGATTGGCCAAGTCCTCTAGCGTGGAGGGTATTCCTCTGCGATCAAGGTAAGATGGTGCAGCGCAAAGAATACGTCGATTATTTGGGGCTATCGATAAGGCCACCATATTTGAATCGGGCAAACTGCCATAGCGTAGCGCCAAATCAACCTGTTCACGAAATAGATCGGCGAGTCGATCAGACATGGCCACCCGAAGTTTGATCTGAGGATATTGGTTTTGGAACTCATCTAGCCAAGGCAGAACGATATTTCGCCCAAAGTCGGATGGTAGTGAGATTTGTAAAATGCCTCGCAAAACCGTATCGCCTGATTGTGCGGCTTGGCAGGCGTCCATAATCATCTGCACTGCAGGTTCGCATTGATCCAAAAAAAGTTGTCCAGCTGGGGTTAAGCGCAAACTTCGCGTAGAGCGAACAAACAGCGTTGTTTTTAGCTCTTCTTCAAGTCGTTTCACCGCCGCGCTGGTTGCAGCAGGAGTGAGATCGAGTAGGCGTGCCGCTTCTGAGAGACTTCCTGTTTTCGCGGTACGAATAAAAATTTCTAACTCGCGCACAATTTTCATCAGCCACAGCCCCAATAAGTTAATTATCAACAATAGTTTGAAAGTGATTCTAATTGTAGGTTGTTTATCAAATTTATATAACTGATATGATCATTTCATATTCGCAAGCAGGGCAATCTAAGCAGATTGGATGAACTTATCTGCGCTCATGGACCACAAGGATCGTCAAATGAAAAACTTATTAAATACTTGGCAATTAAAGAATGTGGCTTTGCAAAACCGCATCGTGATGGCCCCCATGACGCGTAGTCGCACGACGCAGCCTGGCGATATTCCGAATGCCATGATGGCGACTTACTATGCGCAGCGGGCATCTGCAGGCTTGATCATTTCTGAAGCGAGTCAGATTTCGCGGCAAGGGCAGGGTTATAGTTTTACTCCCGGTATCTATAGCGAAGCACAAATTACCGGCTGGCGTGAGGTAACAGATGCGGTGCATGCGGCGGGTGGGAAAATGTTTATTCAACTTTGGCATGTGGGTCGGATGTCGCACTCCGTCTTTCATGATGGTGCATTGCCGGTTGCCCCGTCAGCGCTTAACCCAGAAGCTCAGGTGTGGATCGTAAATGAGCAGGGCGTGGGTGCGATGGTCGATTGCCCGATACCGCGTGTGCTCACGCATACTGAGAT